>JAFEEH010000050.1 GCA_018241185.1 Pseudomonadota bacterium
ACGGGGCGCGCCTGAGGGCAGCACGCCCACGCCTGGACGCGCGACCGGCGGCACGCCAGGGCGAACGGCCGGCGGCGGGGGACGTACCCCGGCGACGGGCGGCCGCCCACCGTACGCCGGCCCGCGCCAGCCCGGGTGACCCGGGCGATACCCGTCGCGATAGCCGTTGTAGTAGCCGTTGCCCCAGTAGCGCGGGCGCGAGTAGACATCGATGTCGACGTAGCCCGGACTCCCGTAAACCGCCGCGGGGGCGGGATAGTAGGGGTAGTCGCCGTAAACGGCGGGGCCGGGAGCCACACAACCGCCCAGCAGGGCCAGGACGCCGGCGGCGCCGCCCAGTGCGAGAACGCGGGAACGATTCATAAGTCAGCTCCTTGAAGAAATGGCCGAAGGCCCTTGCTGTCGGACCCCGACGATCCTCCCTGAATTCCCATCCATGGGGTAACGCGGGGTAAAAGTCAGGTAAAGCTCAGTGATTCAGGCATTGGCCAACAGCTCCAAAAGCCCTGCCTCGTCGATCACCCGCACGCCCAGCGCCTGCGCCTTGTCGAGCTTGCTGCCCGCTTCCGCACCTGCAACGACACAGGTCGTCTTCTTGCTGACGGAGCCTGCGACCTTGGCGCCTGCTGCTTCCAGTTTCTCCTTGGCCTCCTCGCGCGAGAGTGTCGGCAAGGTGCCCGTGATGACGAAGGTCTGGCCCGCCAACGGCAAGGAGGCGCCGGCTACCGGCTCGCCCTCCTCCCAGTGCACGCCGGCGGCACGCAATTGCTCGACCACCTCGCGGTTGTGCGGCTGCCGGAAGAAGGTGTGGATGCTCTGCGCCACGACCGGCCCGACGTCGGCGACTTCCAGCAACTGGCCCTCGGTCGCGTCCATGATGCTGTCGAGCTGGCCGAAGTGCCGCGCGAGGTCCTTGGCCGTGCTCTCGCCCACGTGGCGGATGCCCAGGCCGAAGAGAAAGCGCGGCAGCGTCGTCGTCTTCGAGGCCTCGAGCGCCGCCACCAGGTTGGCGGCCGATTTCTCAGCCATGCGGTCCAGCGCGGCCAGTGCCGTCAGGCCGAGGCGGTACAGGTCAGGCAGCGAACGCACGATGCCGCCGTCCACCAGTTGGTCCACCAGCTTGTCGCCCAGGCCCTCGATGTCCAGCGCACGGCGTTGCGCGTAGTGCAGGATGGCCTGCTTGCGTTGCGCGGCGCAGGCGATGCCGCCGGTGCAGCGGTGGTTGACCTCGCCCTTCTCGCGCACCACCGCACTGCCGCACACCGGGCACTGCCGGGGCATGCGGAAATTGGGCACGTAGGGCACGCGCGGGGCCAGCGCGGCGGGGTTGACCTGGGCTGCGGCGTCGACCACGGCCTCATCGTCCTGCGAGGCTTCGGCCAGCGGCACCAGTGCCAGCGGCACGACGCCCACGACCTCGGGAATCACATCGCCGGCCCGGCGCACGATCACCCGGTCGCCGATGCGCGCGCGCTTGCGGCGCAGCTCGAACAGGTTGTGCAGGGTCGCGTTCGACACGGTGGTGCCACCCACGAACACCGGCTCCAGCTTGGCCACCGGCGTGAGCTTGCCGGTGCGCCCGACCTGGATGTCGATGCCATTCAGGCGCGTCACCTGCTCCTGCGCCGGGTACTTGTGTGCCACGGCCCAACGCGGTTCCCGCGTCTTGAAGCCCAACTGGCGCTGCAGCGCCAGGCTGTCGACCTTGTAGACCACGCCGTCGATGTCGAAGGGCAACTGGTCGCGTTTCGCTGCGACGCGCTGGTGGAACGCGACCAGCGCATCCGCGCCGGCGCCCACGGTGCGCTCGCTCGACACCGGCACACCGAAGCGCTCCAGCGCGTCGAGCATGCCGTTGTGCGTCGGCGGCATGTCCCAGCCCTGCACCTCGCCCAGGCCATAGGCGAAGAAGCTCAGCTTGCGCGCCGCCACCAGTGCCGGGTCGAGCTGGCGGATGGCGCCCGCCGCCGTGTTGCGCGGGTTGATGAAGGTCTTCTCGCCCTGCTCGCGCTGGCGCTCGTTCAGGCGCTCGAAATCGTCCCGGCGCATGTAGACCTCGCCGCGCACTTCGAGCACCGGTGGCGCGTCGCCCTGGAGCCTGAGCGGGATCTGGCCGATGGTGCGCAGGTTCTGCGTCACGTCCTCGCCCGTCTCGCCGTCGCCGCGCGTGCTGCCCAGCACGAGCACACCATCCTCGTAGCGCAGGTTGATCGCCAGGCCGTCGAACTTGAGTTCGGCCGCGTACTCGACGGGCGGCGCATCGGGTGCCAGGCCCAACTCGCGGCGCACGCGGGCGTCGAACGCGCGCGCACCTGCCTCGGTGGTGTCGGTCTCGGTCTGGATCGACAGCATCGGCACGCGGTGCCGCACGGGCCGCAGGCCGTCGAGCACGCGGCCGCCCACCCGCTGCGTGGGCGAATCGGGCGTGAGCAGCTCGGGGTTCGCCTGCTCCAGGGCCTGCAGGCGCTGGAAGAGCCGGTCGTACTCGGCGTCGGGCACCTCGGGCGCATCGAGCACGTAGTAGAGGTGGGCGTGGCGGTTGAGCTGCGCGCGCAGCGCGGCGGCTTCCTGGGCGGCGTCCTGGGTCATGGGGGCCAATTCTTCCCTGTGCAGGCCACGGCCTGCGCTATGATTTTCATAGCTGCCTGCGCAATCTGGATGCGCGCTGCAGCCCGATTTCTCTCTGAAGTCTCAGCTGAACAGGCGCCGTGCCAGGTGCGAACCCGCCGCCAGGTCGCGCTCCTCCAGCGTGTCGTACAGCTCCTCGAGGTCGGCGCCGATGGCATCCATCGTCTCTTCGCGCAGCGGCTGGCCGTCACTGTCGGTGACCACGCCGTCCATCTCGCGCCCCAGCGCATCGGCGATCTCGCGCATGCGCAGGAAGGGTTCGACACCGCGGTCCACCTGCGGCACGTCGAGGCTCAGCCCCAGTTCGCGGATCGCGGATTGGGCCGGATCGTCGGCCAACGCCGCCTGGGTGTCGAAGCTCAGGCCCAGGATCGGCGGCGCGCCGGCGTCGGCGTTGGGCAGGACCATGCGGCCCGGCATCATGCCCGGCACGAAGCCCAGCCGCGCAGCGTTCTGCTGCACGTAGCCGGGGCTCCACGCCGCATGGCGCGCGCGCAGCACGAAGGCAAGCTGCGCGTCGTGCCCGCTGGCGAACTGGTCGAGCTCGCGGGCGCGTGCCACCTCGTCGAGCATCTCGGGAAACTCGGGCGCGCCGTTCACCGCATCCGCGAAGGCCTGCGCCTTGACCACGAATTCGGAGTACTCGATCTCGTTGAGGGCACCGGTACGGTTGGCCAGCTGCACGCCAACCTGGAAGGCGCGGTAGCGCTGCCCGGCCACGGGCTGCTCCCACTGGCCGCTGTGCTCGTTCAGGCCCTCGACCGCGATGGGCTTGCTGCCCGCACGGCGCGTCGCCGGCATGGCGGCCAGCGCGGCGGCCCCCGACACCGGGGCGTCGAGCGACACGGGCGCGATGACATCGATCAGCGGATCGAGCCCGCCGCGGCGATCGACCAGCTGCGCGGCGGTTTGGGCGCTCGGTGGCGGCAGGTCGGGATCGAACAGCGGCTCGTGGCGCTCGGCGTTCGCCACCTCGTGCGGGTCGACGTGCAACACCGGCTCCTCGTTGCCCGCCGGCAGCTCGATGCCCCCATGGCCGGTCGGCGGGGGGTCGCCCTCCACCCGGTCGGGCTGGCGCGGCGCGTTGCGGCGCGACATCCAGGTGTTGTAGCCGATGACGGCGGCCAGCACGAGGCCGCCGAGGATGGCGAGGGCGACGGTGAGATTGCTCATTCGAATTCTTGTGCGAGCGAAAAAGGGGCCGTGGGGTGGGCGGCTGTCAGCTTTCCGCCATGGTGACGGCGGACTCCATGTCCACGGCCACGATGCGCGAGACGCCCTGCTCCTGCATCGTCACGCCGATCAGCTGCTCGGCCATCTCCATGGCAATCTTGTTGTGGCTGATGAACAGGAACTGCGTGCCCTGCCCGCTCATCTTGGTCACCAGCTTGGCGTAGCGCTCGGTATTGGCGTCGTCCAGTGGCGCGTCGACCTCGTCCAGCAGGCAGAACGGTGCGGGGTTGAGCTGGAAGATGGCGAACACCAGCGCGATGGCCGTGAGCGCCTTCTCGCCCCCCGAGAGCAGGTGGATGGTCTGGTTCTTCTTGCCGGGCGGCTGCGCAAGCACCTGGACGCCGGCGTCGAGGATCTCGTCGCCGGTCATGATCAGGCGTGCATTGCCGCCGCCGAACAGCTCCGGGAACATGCGGCTGAAGTGCTCGTTGACGATCTTGAAGGTGCCGCCCAGCAGCTCGCGCGTCTCGCCGTCGATCTTGCGGATCGCGTCTTCCAGCGTGGTGATCGCCTCGTTCAGGTCGGCCGATTGCGCGTCGAGGAAGGTCTTGCGCTCGCGGGCGCTGGTCAGCTCGTCGAGCGCGGCGAGGTTGACCGGGCCGAGTGCCGCGACCTCGCGGTGCAGGCGGTCGATCTCGCCCTGCAGCCCCGTGAGGCGCACCTTGTCGTCCTCGATCGACTGCTTCACGGCGTCCAGGTCGGCCTGTGCGTCGGCCAGCAGCTGCGCGTACTGCTCGAAACCCAGGCGCGCGGCCTGTTCCTTGAGCTGGAATTCGGTGATGCGCTGGCGCAGCGGGTCGAGTTCGCGCTCCAGTTGCAGGCGCCGCTCGTCGCTGGCGCGCAGCTTGAGCGTGAGGTCATCGTACTGGCTGCGCATCGCGGCCAGCGACTGCTCGCGTTCGAGCTTGAGGCTCAGCGCGTCCTGCAGGCCCGCCTGGGCGGCGGCGTCGGACAGCCGCGCCAGCTCGCCCTGGGCGCGCTCGCGCTCGTCGGCCAGTGCCACGGCCTGCTGCGATGCGGTCTCGATCGCGCGGTTGAGTTCGCCGCGGCGCGCCTCCAGCGTGCGCTGCGAGAAGGCGGCTTCCTGCAGCTGGCGCTCCAGGCTGCGGTGCTGCTCGCGGGCGGCCGTCAGCTGGCGCGCGGCCTCGATCACGCGCTCCTCGAGCTGGGCATGGCGTTCCTGGCTGTCGGCCAGCTGCATGTCCAACTCCTCGAAGCGGCCCTCGGCCGCCACGCGGCGTTCCTGCAGTTCTTCAAGCTGGGCATCGACCTCGCCGAGGTCGGTCGCGAGCTGTTCGCTGCGCGCACGGGTCTGCTCGGCCAGCTGCGACAGACGCAACGTTTCGACCTGCAATTCGTGGGCGCGCGACTGCGTCTCGGCGGCTTCGCGGCGCACCGTGACCAGACGGGACGCAGCGTCGGCATAGGCCGCTTCGGCGCGGACCAGCGCAGTGCGGGCCTCGTCGGCGATCAGGCCCTGGGCGCGCAGTTGGCGCTCCAGGTTCTCCATCTCCTGCTGGCGGGCCAGCAGGCCGGCCTGCTCGGAATCCTGGGCGTAGAAGCTCACGCTGTGGGCCGTCACCGCATGGCCGCTGCGCACGTAGATCGCCTCGCCCGGCGCAAGACGCTCGCGCTGAGCCATCGCCTCCTCGAGCGACTCGGCCGTGTGGCAGCCGTGCAGCCAGTCGGCCAGCAGCGCCTGCAGGCCGGCATCGTTCAGGCGCAGCAGGTCGGACAGGCGCGGCAGCCCGCCCGTGCCCGCCGGCGCGGCGGCGCTCGGCGCGCTGTAGAAGGCCAGCTTGGCCGGCGGCGCGTCGTTGCCGAAGGCACGCGCCATGTCCAGCCGCGAGATCTCCAGCGCGCCCATGCGTTCGCGCAGGGCCGCTTCGAGCGCGTTCTCCCAGCCGGATTCGATGTGGATGCGGCTCCACAGGCCCTGCAGGCCGTCGAGGCCGTGCTTGGCGAGCCAGGGCGCGAGCTTGCCGTCGGTCTTGACCTTTTCCTGCAGCGCCTTGAGCGCTTCCAGCCGGGCCGACAGCTCGGCCAGGCGCGCGCCTTCGGTGTTGACGGCCTGCTGCCGCGTGCGGCGGTCGTCGTCGAGCTGGGGCACGCTCTCTTGCAGTTCATGCAGGCGGGCGTCGGCCTCGGTCGCGGCTTCCTGGGCGGCAGCGAGCTGTTCCTGCAAAGCAGTCAGGCGCGCTTCGTCCGGCGCGGCCAGGGCGTTGCGGTCGGCGCACAGGCGCTCGCTGCGCTGCGTGAGCTGGCGCGTCTGCTCCTCGATGTTGCGCTGGTCGGCGGCGAGCACCTGGATCTGCTGCTGGATCTGGACGACTGCTGCGCGCTGCGTGTTCGCCTCGTCCTGCGCGCGTTGCTGCGCGTCTTCCAGCTCAGGCAGCCGTGCATCGTGCTCCTCGAGCTGGGCCGCGAGGATCGCGCCTTGCTCCTCGGCATCGACGCCCTGCCCGGCCAGCGTCTCGATCTCGGCCTCGGCGTCGGCCCGGCGCGTTTCCCATTGGCCGATCTGCTCCGCCAGCTGCACGAGGCGCTGCTCGACGCGCTGGCGGCCCTCGACCACGAAGCGGATCTCGCCTTCGAGCCGGCCGACCTCGGCGCTTGCCTCATAGAGCTTGCCCTGCGCCTGGTTGACCTGGTCGCCCGCGCCGTAATGGGCCTGCCGGATGGTCTCGAGTTCGGCCTCGACGTGGCGCAGGTCGGCGGTGCGCGACTCGAGGTCGTTCAGCGCCTTGTCCGCGTCTGCCTTGACGCGCGCCTGGTCGGCCTCGCTCTCGCTGCGCTTGAGGAACCACAGCTGGTGCTGCTTGCGCGTGGCGTCGGCCTGCAGCGCGTTGTAGCGGGCCGCCACCTCGGCCTGCTTCTCCAGGCGCTCGAGGTTGGCGCCCAGCTCGCGCAGGATGTCCTCGACGCGCGTCAGGTTCTCTCGCGTGTCGCCCAGGCGGTTCTCGGTCTCGCGGCGGCGCTCCTTGTACTTGGAGACGCCCGCAGCCTCCTCGAGGAAGAGGCGCAGTTCCTCCGGCTTGGATTCGATGATCCGGCTGATCGTGCCCTGGCCGATGATGGCGTAGGCACGCGGGCCCAGGCCGGTGCCCAGGAACACATCCTGCACGTCTCGCCGGCGCACCGGCTGGTTGTTGATGTAGTAGCTGCTGGTGCCGTCGCGCGTGAGCACGCGCTTGACGGCGATCTCGGTGAACTGGCTCCACTGGCCGCCGGCGCGGTGGTCGGCGTTGTCGAACACCAGCTCGACGCTGGAGCGGCTGGCCTGCTTGCGCGAGGTCGTGCCGTTGAAGATCACGTCCTGCATCGACTCGCCGCGCAGTTCGCTGGCGCGCGATTCGCCCAGCACCCAGCGTACCGCGTCCATGATGTTCGACTTGCCGCATCCGTTCGGGCCCACCACGCCGACCAGTTGGCCGGGAAGCATGAAGTTGGTGGGTTCCGCGAAGGACTTGAAGCCCGAAAGCTTGATCGAATTGAGGCGCACGGCGGATCGGCTTTTGCAGCCAAGGTGTTGATTTGTAAGGAAAAATGCACGAAGCGATGCGCTGCCGCCCGGCTGGGCGATGATAACGTGCAGGTATGCGCTCCCTGGTCCCTTCCCCCTCGTCCCGCAGCCGGCGCCATGCCTGCCTGGTGCTGCCGCTGGCGATGGTGCTCGCGGGTTGCGCCAGCACCTTCACCGACACCGAGCGCGCCCAACCCTACGAGGGCCGGGAATGGCTGCAGTCGAGCACCAACCGCATCGCCAATCTGGCGCTGCGCGACAACCTGCAATCGGTGCAGCGCGTGCAGCTGTCGCTCTACCGCCGCAACCCGCGCGAGTGGCGCAAGTGGGCCACCAGCGCCGACGATGCCATTGCCCGCACCTGGGACGCGATCCACAACGACAAGCCCCTGCCCGAACTGCGCGGCGCCACCAGCATCGACGCGGTGCGCATGGCTTTCGAAACCGGCGCCGCGCCGGCCTATCAAGGCGACCGCATCGCCGCGCTGGTGGTGGGCTGGGCCGCGATGCTCAAGCAAGCCAACGGCGACACCTGGCAGCAGACCATGATCGACGGCGTGAGCGCCGAGAACGCCTACCGGGCGGCGCGCAATTTCGAAATCTCGCTGTGGCTGCTGAGCTCGCGCACCGGTGCCGATGGCCATCCCCTGCTGTTGTCGACCGAGATCAGCGACCGCGGGCGCAACCTGGTGGTGGACCGGGAGCTGTCCAAGGTGGTGGGACGCCTCGACCTGCTGGCCGCCCAGGCCGACGAGAAATACCGCCGCGCAGCGCTCGACTTCAGCCAGAACTGGCTGATGGGCAGTCTGGGGCCCTTCCTGCAGATGGTGCAGCGTTGAAGCCTTCCGGCGATTTTGCGGCACCCGGAAATTAGTTTCCTTTTTACGCGACTACGGTAATATGTTTCCGTGGACAAGAAGGAACTTCTCCAGCGCCTGGCCCGCCAGCGCGACGCCCTCGGCCTCACGGGCCAGCAGGTGGCCGAGCGCGCGGGCCTGACCGAGCGCTCCATCCGCAACGCCCTCGGGGCGCAGGGCAACCCGCAACTGTCGTCGCTGCTGGCATTGGTCGACGCGCTGGACATGGAGCTCCAGCTCGTACCCAAGGGCTTCGGCGCGGCCGTCGCACCCGCGGGAGATGCAGACTACCGGCCGGTCGGCACGCGCATCGGCGACGCGCTGGCGACGGCGCATGCCGATGGCACGCCCGCCACTGCGCCGGCTACGCGCCGGAGTCCGCCATGAACGTCAAGATCCTCGAAGTCGCGCTCGCCGGGCGCCGCTGGGGCAAGTTGTTCCAGTACGGCGACCTGTGCCGCTTCGTGGCCGAGCCCGCCATCGTCGCCAGCCCGCCCGACGCGGTGTTGTCGCTGTCCATGCTGGCCAGCGATGGCGCGGCGCAGTCCGCGCTGTGGGCCGACCTGAAGAACCCGCTCTTCAACGCCCAGGGCGGACGCCTGCCCGCCTACTTCCAGAACCTGCTGCCCGAGGGCGTGCTGCGCAGCCACATCGCGCAATTGCGTGGCTGCCGGGAGGACGATCACTTCGAGTTGTTGGCGGCCTGTGGCGGCGACCTGCCCGGCGCGGTGAGCGCCAAACCGGTGGAGGTGGACCGCGCCACGCTGCAACGCCTGGTCACGCAGGATCAGGACGCGCTGGAGATGTCGGTGGTGGCCAATCCGCTGCCGCAGGGCATCTCGGTGTCGGGCGTGCAGCCCAAGCTGGGCCTGGCGCGCCAGGGCGGGCGCTACACCGCACGCACGCGCGCCGGCGCCAGCACGCGCGTGATCGCCAAGCTGCCGCTGGTCGGCCGGCCGCACATGCCGCAGCTGGAGATGCTCTCGCTGCAGATGGCGGCGGCCGCCGGCGTGACGGTCTGCCATGCCGAGCTGGCGCCGCTGTCGGCCATCCACGCCGAGCACAGCTACGCGCTGCCCGACGAACCCGAGTTCCTGGCGGTGACACGCTTCGACCGCGACGGCGCACGCCGCATCCACTTCGAGGACTTCGCGCAGGTGCTCGCCATCGACCCGCAGGACAAGTACGGCGCCAGCTACCTCGCGATGGCGCTGGCCATGCGCGCCTTCCCCTCGCTGGGCGACGAGGCCGCGCTCGAGCTGGTCCGCCGTCTGGTGGTCAACGAGCTGCTCGGCAACCCCGACGCGCACCTGAAGAACTTCGGCGTGCTGTACCCGGACGGCGTCGCGCCGCGGCTTGCACCCGCCTACGACATCGTGGCCTATGCCGCCATGCAGGGCGCCGACGGCCACGCACTGCCGCTGCTGCCGTCCGCCCGCGGCACCGCACCGACCACGCGCCGCGGCACCCTCTTCACGCCGGCCAACGTGCGCGCCTTCTGCTTTTCGGCCGGCCTGCACGAGCCGCTCGTGCGCAAGACCATCACCGAGACGGCCCGCCTTGCCAAGGCACGCTGGCCGGCGATGCTCGAAGCCTCCACCCTGCCCGACGCCTGGAAAGCGCGGCTCCAGGCCCGCTGGGCGGCACACACTTTGCTGCACAGCGTGTCACGCGCGCGCTCCTAGAATCGGCGCGCTTTCCCCGACGCCGGTGTGCACGCGCCGCGCCGTCGCCTTCCAACCCTTCGGACTTCTTCCCCCATCCATGAGCTCTCTCAATTTCATCGGCGGCGAAAAAGGCGGCGTCGGCAAGTCGGTCACCTCGCGCCTGCTGGCCCAGTACTTCATCGACCACAGCCGGCCCTTCGTCGGCTACGACACCGACCGCTCGCACAACTCCTTCACCCGCTTCTACGAGGGCTTCGCCTCGCCGGTGGCGGTGGACAGCTTCGAGGGCCTGGACACCGTGGTCAACGGCTTCGAGCACAACCCGCAGCAGAGCGTGATCGTCGACATGGCCGCGCAGACGCTGGCGCCGCTGGCGCGCTGGATCGAGGAATCGCAGCTCTTCGACGTCTTCGCGGACATCGGCGTGCACGTGAACTTCTGGCACGTGATGGACGACGGCCGCGATTCCAGCGACCTCCTGGGCAAGCTGGTCGACACCTTCGGCAGCCGCGCCAACTACATCGTGGTGCAGAACTACGGCCGCGGGAGCGACTTCGGCCTCATGCTGGGTTCGCAGTCGCTGGCCAAGGCCACGGCCCAGGGCGCGCGCGTCATCTCGCTGCCGCGCCTGCAGGAAGCCAGCATGCGCAAGATCGACAACCGCAACACCAGCTTCTGGAAGGCCGTGAACGACAAGGAAGGTCCCGACGCACTCGGCCTGCTGGAACGCCAGCGCGTCAAGAGTTGGCTGGCGCAGGCCTACGCGGCCTTCGACACGCTGCCGCTTTGAAGCCTCAGGCCCCAACGAAAACACCGCCCGAGGGCGGTGTTTTTTCTTGCGCGTGCAGTTGCAGTTGCAGTTGGGCTCAGGCCGTCACGAAGCGCTTGGCCGGCCGGTTGCCGCGGCCGATGAGCAGGCCCAGGATGACCAGCCCGAAGACCACGAAGCAGATGAACGACCAGTTGGCGATCGACAGGCCCAGGAAGGTCCAGTCGACCTTGCTGCAGTCGCCGCTGCCCTTGAAGATCATCGGGATGGCGCGCTGCAGCGGGAAGGTCTCGATCATCCCGTAGATGTCGCGGCCGCAGCTCGCGAACTCGGGCGGGTGCCACTGCAGCCAGGTCTGCCGCGCGGCAGTGTAGGCCCCGCCGATGGCGAACAGCAGACCGAGTGCACCCCAGGTCTTTTGCAAGCCAATTCGGCCTGTAGCGCCCGCCAATGCTGCGCAGAGCGCTATCAAAACAAGAGCATATCGCTGCACGACGCACATCGGGCACGGCTCCAGGCCGACCACGTGCTGCAGGTACATGCCAAAGGCGAGCATCGCCACGCAGGCGATCACGATGAGCCAGTAGGTGCGGCGCGGGGCGCCAAAGATCGCGTTCAAATCCCAAGTCCTTGTTCGACAAACACGCGCGCCCTGCGCGGGCTGGCGACCACCGTGTCGCCCTCGCGCAGTCCCAGGTCACGGTACTGCTGCGCGGAGATCTGTGCCTCGATGATGTTGCCAGAACCCGGATTGTCTGGATTCGCATCCACCGGTTCGAGTTCCATGCGCGCGATCGGGCCCACCACGATGGCGCGGCCGATGGTCGCCACAATGCCCTGCGCATGGCCGCTGCCCAGCACGAATCGGGTGATGTCGAAGTCGTGCGGGCGCACGTAGGCCAGGGCCTTGGCGTCCTGGGCGCTGTCGGCCTCGGCCGAAGCGATGCGCACGCCCTGCACCTCCACCTCGCCCTGGTGCGCGCGGCCATGGAACAGGTTCACGTCGCCGAGGAAGCCATAGACGAAGGGGCTGGCCGGATGGTCCCACACGTCCTGCGGCGAACCGACCTGCTCGATCCGGCCGGCGTTCATCAGCACCACGCGGTCGGCCACTTCGAGCGCTTCTTCCTGGTCGTGCGTGACGAAGATCGAGGTGACGTGCAACTCGTCGTGCAGGCGACGCAGCCAGCGACGAAGCTCCTTGCGCACCTTGGCGTCGAGCGCGCCGAAGGGTTCGTCCAGCAGCAGCACCTTGGGCTCCACGGCCAGGGCGCGGGCGAGCGCGATGCGCTGGCGCTGTCCGCCGGAGAGCTGCGACGGGTAGCGGTCGGCCAGCCAGTCGAGCTGGACCAGCTTGAGCAGGTCCATGACCTTGGCCTTGATCTGCGCGTCGCTCGGGCGCTGGCCGCGCGGCTTGATGCGCAGGCCGAAAGCCACGTTCTCGAACACGGTCATGTGGCGGAACAGCGCGTAGTGCTGGAACACGAAGCCGACCTGGCGCTCGCGCACATGCACGTCGGTCGTGTCCTCGCCCGAGAACAGGATCGAGCCGCTGTCGGCCGTCTCCAGGCCCGCGATGATGCGCAGCAGCGTGGTCTTGCCGCAGCCCGACGGGCCCAGCAGCGCGAACAGCTCGCCCGAATCGATGTTCAGGCTGACGTCGCGCAGCGCGTGGAAGTCGCCGAAGCGCTTGTTGACGTTGCGAATTTCGATGCTCATGGGAATTCCTTCAATACGGACTTCCGGACGCAGAGGACACGAAGGTTTCGCAGAGGACGCAAAAGAGACACAAGAGATTTTTCATGTCTTCTTCTGCGTCCTCTGCGCAATTTCTGCGACCTCTGCGTCCGGAAGTCCGACTTCCTTTCAGCCCGCCGCCGGCCGCTCCGGCGGCAGTTCGGAGATGGCCTTCATTTCTCGGTCGTGGCGCCATTCGGCGACGGTCTTGATGACCAGGGTGACCAGCGCCAGGATGGCCAGCAGCGAGGCAACGGCGAAGGCGGCGACGGACTGGTACTCGTTGTAGAGCACCTCGACATGCAGCGGCATGGTGTTGGTCTGGCCGCGGATGTGGCCCGAGACGACCGACACGGCGCCGAACTCGCCCATGGCCCGCGCATTGCACAGGATCACGCCGTACAGCAGGCCCCACTTGATGTTGGGCAGCGTCACGCGCCAGAAGGTCTGCCAGCCGCTCGCGCCCAGCACGATGGCGGCCTGCTCCTCGTCCGTGCCCTGCGCCTGCATCAGCGGGATCAGCTCGCGCGCGATGAACGGAAAGGTCACGAACACGGTGGCCAGCACGATGCCCGGCACGGCGAAGATGATCTTGATGTCGTGCGCCGCCAGCCACGGGCCCAGCCAGCCCTGCGCGCCGAAGACCAGCACGTAGATCAGGCCCGCCACGACCGGCGACACCGCGAACGGCAGGTCGACCAGCGTCGTCAGGAAGGCCTTGCCCTTGAACTCGAACTTGGCGATGGCCCAGGCCGCCGCGACGCCGAAGACGAGGTTCAGCGGCACGGAGATCGCCGCCACGATCAGCGTGAGGCGGATCGCCGACCACGCATCGGGCTCCTTCAAGGCTTCCCAGTACGCGTCCCAGCCCTTGCGCAGCGCTTCGGTGGCCACGGCCGCCAGCGGCAGCACGAGGAAGAAGAACATGAAGAGCAGCGCCAGGCCGATCAGCGTCCGGCGCACGGCCGGCGATTCGGTGGTGCCCGCCTGCGCCCGCCGCGCCGGGGCGCGCATGCCAGTGGCTCCGCTCATGCCAAGGCCCCCCGCCTGCGTTGCCAGCCCTGCAGCGCATTGATGACCAGCAGCATGAGGAAGGAGAACACGAGCATCACCAGCGCGACCGCCGTCGCCCCCGCATAGTCGTACTGCTCCAGTTTGCCGATGATGATGAGCGGCGTGATTTCCGAAATCATGGGCATGTTGCCGGCGATGAAGATGACCGAGCCGTACTCGCCGATGGCGCGCGCGAAGGCCATCGCGAAGCCGGTCAGCAGCGCCGGCGTGATCGAGGGCAGGATCACCAGGCGGAAGGTCTGCCAGCGCGTCGCACCCAGCGAGGTGGCGGCCTCTTCCAGCTCTTTCTCGGTGTCTTCGAGCACCGGCTGCACCGTGCGCACGACGAAAGGCAGACCGATGAAGATCAGCGCGATCACCACGCCCGCGGGCGTGAAGGCCAGCTTGATGCCCAGCGGCTCCAGGTACTGGCCGATCCAGCCGTTGCCGGCCAGCAGCGCGGTGAGCGAAATGCCCGCCACGGCGGTGGGCAGGGCGAAAGGCAGATCGACCAGCGCGTCGACGATCTTCTTGCCCGGGAACTTGTAGCGCACCAGCACCCAGGCCACCAGCAGGCCGGCGAAGAGGTTGACCAGCGCGGCCAGGAAGGACGCGCCGAAGGTCAGCCGGTACGAGGCCAGCACGCGCGGCGCGGTGACGGCGACCCAGAACTGCTCCCAGCTCATCGTGAAGGTCTTGAAGACCAGCGCCGACAGCGGAATGAGCACGATGAGGCACAGGTACAGCACCGCGTACCCGAGCGTGAGGTGGAAGCCCGGCAGCACGCGCTTGGCGCCGCCGGCCCTGCCACGCGAAATCGGCGCTGCCGCGGACGGCAGCGCCGATGAAACGGCACTGGTCATCGGTTTATCGGCCGGGCGTGTAGAGCTTGTCGAACTGGCCGCCGTCGTTGAAGTGCACCTTCTGCGCCTCGCTCAGGCTGCCGAAGAGTTCCTGCACCGTGAACAACTGCAGCGGCTTGAAGGTGGCGACGTGCTTCTTGAGCACGGCCTGCGAGCGCGGGCGCAGCGCGTGCTTGGCGGCGATCTCCTGCGCCTCGTCGGAGTACAGCCAGTCGAGGTACGCCTTGGCCAGTTCGCCCGTGCCCTTCTTGGCGACCGTGCGCTCGACCACGGCGACCGGGTTCTCGGCCAGGATGCTGATGCTCGGGTAGACGGCATCGACCTTGCCGGCACCGAACTCGCGGTCGATGGACACCACCTCCGACTCGAAGGTGATCAGCGCGTCGCCGATGTTGCGTTGGAGGAAGGCCGTGGTCGCGTCGCGGCCGCCGCGCGCCAGCACCGGCACGTTCTTGAACAGCTTGCCGACGAACTCGGCGGCCTGCGCGTCGGTGCCGCCCTTCTTCTTGATGTAGCCCCAGGCGGCCAGGTAAGCATAGCGGCCGTTGCCGCCGGTCTTGGGGTTGACGATCACGACCTGCACGCCGGGCTTGACCTGGTCCTCCCAGTCCTTGATGCGCTTGGGTTTGCCGTTGCGCACCAGGAACAGCATGGTCGAGGTGGTCGGTGCCGCGTTGTCGGGGAATTTCTTGGCCCAGTCCTTGGCCACCACGCCCTTGTCGGCCAGGAACTCGATGTCGGTGCTGGTGTTCATCGTCACCACGTCCGCGTCCAGCCCGTCGGCCACGGCGCGCGCCTGGGCGCTGGAACCGGCGTGCGACTGGTCGATCTTCACATCGACACCCTTCGTCTTCTTGTAGTGCGCCACGAAGGCGGCGTTGTAGTCCTTGTAGAACTCGCGCGCCACGTCGTAGGAAACGTTCAGGAGCTGGTTCTGCGCCCATGCCGAGCCGGCGATGGCCGACGAGGCGACGATGAGCGCGGCGGCGATGTTCTTGATTCTGGAAGTCATGGTGATGTGAAGGTTTCGAAACTCTGGCGCCCCGTCCCCCGCTCCTCGAAAAGGCGGCTGGGCGCGTCCGTCAGGGATTCGAGGAGGGCCAGCCCCAGGGGCCAGTCGCCGTGTCCCGAATCGACGTTGATGTGGCCGGCATTTTGCATCCGGACGAATTCGCTGCCCCAGGCGCGGGCATAGGCCCCCGCCAGGCGCACCGGGCAGAAGGGATCGTTGCTGCTGGCAACCACGATGCTGCGGTAGGGCAGCCGTGCGTAAGGCACGGGCGCGAAGTCGCTCAGTGCGGCGCGGCGTTCCGGGTCGGCGGGCGCCACCAGCAGCGCACCGGCGATGCGCGATGCGGCAGCCTCTCCCAGGTGCGCCGTGGCGATGCAGCCCAGGCTGTGGGCGGCGATCACCACCGGATCGTCCTGAGCCAGGATGAGCCGCTCCAGCGCGCCCACCCACGCCTGCCGCTTGGGCGACACCCAGTCGTCCTGCACCACGCGGCGGGCCGACTGCATGCGCTCGGCCCACAGGCTCTGCCAGTGGCCGGGTCCGGAGTCGCGCCAGCCGGGGACGATGATGACCGGAGTGCTCATAGCAGACCTCGTTCAGCGCGGCCCGAGCGCGGCACCGGGCCGCCCCAAGCAAGCGAGAGCCCCCTCGGGAGGCAGCGAGGACACGACAGAGCCGAGCGTGGGGGTCGTCACTTGTTCGGCTGGGGGGTGAGGCGCAGGTAGGGGCGCACGGCGTTCCAGCCCTTGGGGAAGCGCTCCTTGAGCTCGGCCGGGTCCTGCAGGCTGGGGATGATCACCACGTCGTCGCCGTCCTTCCAGTTGGCGGGCGTGGCGACCTTGTGGCTGTCGGTGAGCTGCAGCGAGTCGATCACGCGCAGGATCTCGTCGAAGTTGCGGCCCGTGCTCGCCGGGTAGGTGATGGTGGCGCGCACCACGTGCTTCGGGTCGATGATGAACACGCTGCGCACCGTGGCCGTGGCCGAGGCGTTGGGGTGGACCAGGTCGTAGAGCTCGGCCACCTTGCGGTCCGCGTCCGCGAGGATGGGAAAGTTGACGGTGGTGTTCTGCGTCTCGTTGATGTCGCCGATCCACTCCTTGTGCTTGTCGACCGGATCGACGCTGATGGCGATGGGCTTGACGCCGCGCTTGGCGAATTCGCCGCCCAACGCGGCGGTCTTGCCCAGTTCGGTGGTGCACACGGGCATGAAGTCGGCCGGGTGCGAGAACAGCACGACCCACGAATTGCCGGCCCATTCATGGAAACGGATCGGGCCTTCGGACGAATCCTGGGTGAAGTCGGGGGCGGTGTCGCCCAGTCGCAAGGTGGCCATGTCGCGCGCTCCTGTGGATCAAATCGGACGAGCGATTGTCGAAAGGGCGCCTACGATCTCAAACGAATATCTGCTTGTTTGAATATGTCGTCAAACACATAAGCGCTGGCTCGACTGCGATCGAAACCCTAGCTGCCGGGCGCCGGTCACGCGGGCACGACTGCCAGATTCGACCCTGAATTGAGCGCCTCGTCGCAACGCTCCAGATGCTCGGCGAAGAAGTCGAGCAGCAGCCGAACCGCAGGCACCAGCGCCCGCCGTGGCGGGTACATCGCGTGGACGATGCCCGACGGCGGATGCCAGCCAGGCAGCGCCTCGACCAGCCGCCCGGCGCGCAGGTCGTCCTGGCACATGTAGTCGGGCATGAAGCCCGCCCCGACCCCCTGCAGGATGGCAAAGCGCAGCGTCAGCAGGTCGTCGGCCAGGTAGCGCGGAAAGGGCGTGTAGACGAAGCTGCGCCCCTCGGGGCCCACCAGCAGGGTGCCGGTGCGCGCGTCGGCCGCCGACATGGCCACCGCATCCAGCCCGGCCAGGTTCTCCGGCCCCTGCAACGGCTGGCGGCGGGCCAGCACCTCCGGCGCGGCGACCAGCAGCAGCCGGCTGCGACTGAAGCTGCGGGCGGCCAGCGTGGCGCTGTTCTCGATCTCGGCGCGCACGCGCAGGGCCATGTCCACGCCCTCTTCCACCGGGTCGACCGGGCGGTTGAGTACGCGCATCTCGACCGTGACGCCCGGATGGCGCTTCATGAAGATGGGCAGGATCGGCCCCACGCTGCTCTGCGCCAACGTCACCGGGCAGCTCAGCCGCACGGTGCCGCGCGGCTCCTTCTGCACCTGGGCCACGGCCTCGGCGCCGGCCTCTGCGGTATCGCGCACGGCGACGCAGTGCCGCAGGTAGATCTCGCCGGCCGGCGTGAGCGACAGGCGCCGCGTGCTGCGCTGCAGGAGCTGCACGCCCAGCGCGGCCTCCAGCTCGGCCACCCGCCGCGACAGGCGCGACTTGGGCACGTTCAAGGCCTTGCTGGCGGCCGTGAAGCCCCCCCGCTCCGCCACTTCGGCGAAGAACAGCATGTCGTTCAGGTCTTGCATGGGCTCGATTGTTCTCGTGGCGGGACAAAGAGTCGCCATTTTGGCCTCTTATCGATCGATTGGTGCGCCCATAGACTTATTCCCATGCCGCCTCGAAGCTTCAACGCGGGGCGACGCCAACCACCCAACGAAAGAGGTTCACCATGAAGCTGCTTCAAGTCGATTCCAGCGTCCTCGGCACGAATTCCGTCTCGCGCCAACTGACGGCCGAGATCACCGCCGAATGGCGCGCCAGCCACCCCGGCACCACGGTCGAAGTGCTCGACCTGGCCGTGGACACGCCCAACCACTTCACCGCCGATGCGCTGGGCATCAAGGTCGGCCTGCAGGCCGAGCCCACCGAGGCGCAACGCCGCGAGAACGCCGTCTCCGAGCGTCTGGTGAGCCAGTTCCTGGCGGCCGACGTGATCGTCGTCGGCGCCCCGCTCTACAACTTCTCGGTGCCCAGCCAGCTCAAGGCCTGGATCGACCGCCTCGCCCAGGCCGGCCGCACCTTCAAGTACACCGACAAAGGCGCCGTCGGCCTGGCCGGCGGCAAAACCGTGATCGTGGCCTCGACCCGTGGCGGCCTGTATTCCACCAGCGACGCCGGCAACGCGATGGAACACCAGGAGAGCTACCTGAAGACCATCTTCGGCTTCTTCGGCATCACCGACGTGCGCATCGTGCGCGCCGAAGGCCTCGCGATGGGCGACGCACCCAAGGCCGCGGCGCTGGCAGCGGCGCGCGCCGAGATCGCCAAGGCCACGGCCACGGCGGCCAACCAGGACCAGGCCGCCCTGGCCGCCTGAAACGCCGCCCGCGGACGGCGGGCCCCGTGAACGACCACGCGCCGGCGACCCTTGCGGATTGCCGGCGCGTTGCGTCTGGTGGCTGCCGATCAGCCGTTGTGCGTCTTGACCCAGGCGACGTACTTGTCCATCCAGCCCTGCAAGAACTTTTTCGTCGCCTCGTTGCCGACATGGCCCTTGTCGTCGAACAGGTCTTCCTTGTTCTGGATGAAGGCTTCAGGCTGGCCCAGGGTGGGCACATCGAGGTAGGCCAGCACATTGCGCAGATGCTGCTGCGCCAGCGCGGTGCCGATGGCGCCGACAGACACGCCGATCACGCCGGCCGGCTTGCCGGCCCAGGCGCTCTGGCCGTAGGGGCGCGACGCCTGATCGATGGCGTTCTTCAGCACGCCGGGAATCGAGCGGTTGTATTCGGGCGTGACGAACAGCAGGCCCTGTGCCGCAGCGATCTCGCTCTTGAACTTCAGGACCTCGGGCGCCTGTTTGCCGTCGTGGTCCTGGTTGTACAGGGGCAGGTTGTCGATGCGCAGATGCTCGAAGGTGAAGTTCTCGGGTGCCAGGTGTGCCAGCGCGAGCGCCAGCTTGCGATTGAACGACTCCTGGCGAATGCTGCCGACGACGACGGCGATCCTGTATTGGCTCATGCGGGCTCCTGGCGATGGCGGAAAAATTCGGACAACCATTATGGGAGCCCCGCGATGACCGTACTGCGGCAGCGCCTGCCGTCTGGGCGCATCATCGCCCTCCTCCTACATCCTCGACTGCGAGGCAATCCTCATGCGAATCCTGATGGTGGGCGCGGGCGCGCTCGGTGGCTACTTCGGCGGGCGGCTTCTGGCCGCTGGCCGTGACCTGACATTCCTCGTGCGTGCAGGCCGCGCGGCGCAACTCGCGCGTGACGGCCTCGTCGTGCGCAGCCCCAAGGGCGACCTGCAGATCGAATCACCGCCCCATGTCCTGGCCGAGGACATCGGCGGCCCGTACGACATCGTCGTAGTGAGCTGCAAGGCTTTCGACCTCGACCCGACCATGGACGCCATCGCGCCCGCCGTCGGACCCGGTACGGCGATCCTGCCGCTGCTCAACGGCATGGCCCACTTCGACCGGCTGGCGCAGCGCTTCGGCGACGACAAGGTGCTCGGGGGCCTGTGCATGATCTCCGCCTCCCTCGACGAGCATGGCCGCGTGGTCCATCACAACGACCTCGACGGGCTCACCTTCGGCGAGCGCGGCGGCGGCCGTTCGGCACGCATCGACGCCATCGCCGCACAGTTGCAGGGCGCGGGCTTCGCCGACCGGCTGAGCGACGACATCCTGCAGGACCTGTGGGAGAAATGGCTGTTCATCGCCTCGGCCGCCGCGCTGACCACGCTGATGCGCGCCAGCGTCGGCGCGGTGCAGGCCGCGGGCGGTAGCGACGTGGCGCTGGCGCTGGTCGACGAATGCGCCGCCATCGCGGCTCACAACGGCTTCGCGCCGCGTCCCGCGACGCTGGAGCGGGCCCGGACCATGCTGACCTTGCCGGGCTCGCCGCTCACGGCCTCGATGTACAAGGACATGGTGCGCGGCGCGCGCGTCGAGGCCGACCACATCCTCGGCGACCTGCTGGTTCGAGCGCCCGCCGGCTTCGCATCGCCATCGATGCTGCGCGCGGCCTACGTCAACCTCAAGACCTACGAGGTGCAACGCGCAGGCGCCGCCGGCTGAGCCGCCGCCGCCCGGCGCTCAGCAGTCGCCGGGCCGCGTGCCCTTGGCCTTCTGCAGGCTCGCCTGCGTGACGCTGGCGCCCGCCGGCACGTCGTCGGTGATCCACACGTTGCCGCCGATGGTGGCGCCCTTGCCGATCGTCACGCGGCCGAGGATGGTGGCGCCGGCGTAGATCACCACGTCATCCTCCACCACGGGGTGGCGCGGCAGGCCCTTCTGCAGATTGCCCTCGGCGTCGGTCGGGAAGCGCTTCGCCCCCAGCGTAACGGCCTGGTAGAGGCGCACGCGCTGGCCGATCACGGCCGTCTCGCCGATCACGATGCCGGTGCCGTGGTCCATGAAGAAGCCCGGGCCGATGGTGGCGCCCGGGTGGATGTCGATGCCGGTCTGTGCATGCGCGCGCTCGGCGACGATGCGCGCCAGCAGCGTGAGGCCCAGGGCGTACAGCGGGTGCGCGATGCGGTGATGGATCATGGCCGTCACGCCCGGGTAGCACAGCAGCACCTCGTCGACGCTGCGTGCGGCCGGATCGCCGTGGTAGGCGGCCATCACGTCGGTGTCGAGCAGCGCGCGGATCGCGGGCAGTTGCGTCGCGAAGTCGCGCACGCGGGCCAACGCGTCGGCGCTCACGGCCGCGGCATCGAAGGCGGTGTGGCGCAGTTCGTGCCGCAACTCGAGCGTGGCCTGCGCGTGCAGCAGGTGCAGCGCGGCGTCGAGCGTGTGGGCGACGTAGAAGTTCTCGCTCTCCTGGCGCAGTTCGGTCGGGCCCAGGCGCATCGGGAACAGCGCGCCGGTCAGCGATTCGACCAGCTCGGCAACGACCTGCCGGGACGGCAGCTCGCGTTCGCCGCCGGCCTGCGCCCGTTGCTGCGATTCGCGCCAGTCGTGCCGCACGCGGTGCAGCGACGCAACGATGTCTTCGATGGGGAATGCGCTCATGGCAGGACCTTGTCGTCGGGGTGTCGGGCTCGTGGGTGGCGAGCATCGCACGCCGCGGCCGGTGCTGCAGGGCGGCACCGCCGGGCGGCCTGCGATGCTACCAAAAGCATAGCTGCTTGCGCAGGCTGGACGGGCGTTGCAGCCCGATTTGGCATTAAATCTCAGCCAAGGGAAAACGCACCGTCACCACCAGCCCGTGCC
>JAFEEH010000051.1 GCA_018241185.1 Pseudomonadota bacterium
GCCGGGCGCCACCGTCACCCGGCTGTGCGGCTCGGGGCTCGATGCCGTGGGCACGGCCGCGCGGGCCATCAAGGCCGGCGAGGCGCAGCTCATGATCGCGGGCGGCGTGGAGAGCATGCGCCGCGCGCCCTTCGTCATGCCCAAGGCCGAGTCGGCCTTCAGCCGCGCCTCGCCCGCCTTGATGGCGCGCGCGGCCGTGCCCACGGCATCGAGCCCCGAGCCGCACAGCCGGTTGACGGTGGCGCCCGGCACCTCGATCGGCAGGCCGGCCAGCAGCGCGGCCATGCGCGCCACGTTGCGGTTGTCCTCGCCGGCCTGGTTGGCGCAGCCGTAGATCACGTCGGCCACGGCCTGCCAGTCGACGCCCTTGTTGCGCTCCATCAGCGCGCGGATCGGGATCGCGCCGAGGTCGTCGGTGCGCACGCTGCTCAGGGCGCCGCCGTAGCGGCCGAAGGGGGTGCGGATGGCGTCGCAGATGAAGGCTTGGGTGCTCATGTTCGTTGTCTCGGGTTGGGTGAATTGAATACGGACTTCCGGACGCAGAGGTCGCAAAGGTTTCGCAGAGGACGCAAAAGAAACAGCCAAGAAATTTCGAATGTCTCTTTTGCGTCCTCTGCGTGACTTCTGCGTCCTCTGCGTCCGGAAGTCCGCCTTATGCAGCGATCGGCAGGCCCACGAGCCTTTCTAGCTCGACGTGGTCCAGCCCGTCGACCTTGTCGATGAGTCTGAGGCCCTGCGGCGTGCACTCGAGTGTCGCCAGGTCGGAATAGACGCGCTTGACGCAGCCGATGCCGGTGAGCGGGTAGGTGCAGCGCTCGACGACCTTGCTCTCGCCCTTCTTGGTGAGCAGGTCCATCATGACCCAGGTCTGCTTGGCGCCGATGGCCAGGTCCATGGCGCCACCCACGGCCGGGATGGCGCCCGGCTCGCCGGTGCTCCAGTTGGCCAGGTCGCCCGTCGCCGAGACCTGGAAGGCGCCCAGGACGCAGATGTCGAGGTGGCCGCCGCGCATCATCGCGAAGCTGTCGGCATGGTGGAAGTACGCGCCGCCGGGCAGCAGCGTGACGGGCTGCTTGCCGGCGTTGATGAGGTCGTAGTCCTCGGCGCCCTCGGCCGGCGCCGGGCCCATGCCGAGGATGCCGTTCTCGCTGTGCAGGATCACCTCGCGGCCCGCGGGCAGGTGGTTGGCCACCAGCGTCGGCTGGCCGATGCCGAGGTTGACGACGGCGCCGTCGAAGATGTCCTGCGCCACGCGGGCGGCGAGCTGGTCCTTGGTGCGTCTCTGGTAGGTCATGGTCATGCCGCTTTCTTGAAGCCGCCGGCCTGCGTGGCGACACGCTCGATCTTCACGATGCGGCTCACGAAGATGCCGGGCGTGACGATGGCCTCGGGGTCCATGCTGCCCAGTTCGGCGATCTCGTGCACCGTGGCCACGGTCTTCTTCGCCGCCATCGCCATCACGGGACCGAAATTGCGCGCGGCCTTGCGGTAGGTGAGGTTGCCCCAGCGGTCGCCGCGTTCGGCCTTGATGAGCGCCAGATCGCCATGGATGGGGTATTCGAGCACGTAGGGCTTGCCGTCGATCACCCGCGTCTCGCGCTCGCCCGCCAGCTCGGTGCCGTAGCCCGTGGGGCAGAAGAAGGCGCCGATGCCCGCGCCGGCCGCGCGGATGCGTTCGGCCAGGTTGCCCTGCGGCACGAGTTCCAGCTCCAGCTCGCCGCTGCGGTACAGCGCGTCGAAGACGTGGCTGTCGGCCTGGCGCGGGAAGCTGCAGATGATCTTGCGCACGCGCCCCGCCTTGAGCAAAGCGGCCAGGCCGGCGTCGCCGTTGCCGGCGTTGTTATTGACGACCGTGAGGTCCTTCGCGCCCTGTTCGATCAGGCCGTCGACGAGTTCGTTGGGAATGCCGGCCGTGCCGAAGCCGCCGATGAGCACGGTGGCGCCGTCGGGCGTGCCGGCCAGCGCGTCGGCCACCGAGCGCGCAATCTTGTCGATCATGGGAAGCGGTCTCCAGGCAAAGGGAATCGCAGGGCAAGCGGACTGGGGCGATGCGGGCCGCAGGGACGCCAGGCGTCGCGCTTCCCATCCGTCCAATTTGTTCGTATATCGAACATGTGTTCGTATAATGAATTCTAGACTCGACACGCACCCCATGGCAACCCGCAGCAAGACCCCACGCGACAGCGCTCCGCCGCCCGACGGCCCCATCCCCGGCGACAGCTACGTGCAGTCCTTCGCGCGCGGCTTGCAGGTGATCCGCTCCTTCAGTGCGCAGGCGCCGAAGCAGACGCTGAGCGACGTCGCCGCGGCGACCGGCCTCACGCGGGCGGGCGCACGCCGCATCCTGCTGACGCTGCAGACCTTGGGCTACGTGGAGTCCGACGGCAAGCTCTTCGCCCTCACCCCGCGCATCCTCGACCTGGGCTTCGCGTACCTCTCGTCGATGCCGATCTGGAACCTGGCCGAGCCGGAGCTCGAGGCGCTCGCGCGGCAGGTGCAGGAGTCCTGCTCCATCGCCGTGCTCGACGGCACCGACGTGGTCTACGTGATGCGGGTGCCGGTGCAGAAGATCATGCGCGTCACGCTGGGCGTGGGCTCGCGCCTGCCGGCCTGGTGCACCTCGATGGGCCGCCTGTTGCTGGGCGGCCTGCCGCCGCAAGAGGTGCGCGAGCGCATTGCAGCGTCGCAGATCCAGGCGTTCACCCGCCACACGCTGACTGACCCGGCGGCGATCGAGGCACGCATCGCGCAGGCGCGGCGCCAGGGGTGGACGCTGACCAACCAGGAACTGGAGGAAGGCATGATTTCCATCGCCGCCCCCGTCGTGGACCGCGCCGGGCGCGTGGTGGCGGCCCTCAACATCAGCGGTCAGGCCAACCGCACCAGCGCCAAGGTGATGCAGGAAACGATGCTGCCGCCGCTGCAGGCCGCAGCGCAGCGCATCTCGGCCATGCTCTGATCAACGCGGCGAGCAGGCGCGCACCACCACCTTGCAGGGCTCGGTGGGCAGGTGGTTGTCGCACTGCTTCGCGGCGGCCTGGGCCGCGTCGTGGACGTTCGCTGCCACCGCCGCGCCCCACTCGCCGAAATTGCCTTGCGCGTAAGCCCCGCAGGCGCGGTCGAAGGTGGTGCGCACCTCGCAGCCTGCAGGCTTGCGGGCGTTGCGCCGGCACTGGTTGAGCGCCTCGTGCTCGGCCGCCTCGCGGGTGGAATGCTCGAAGGCGTAGCCGTAGGCCGGATAGCTGGAGGCGATGGCCCCCCAGCTCGGGCGCTCCGGCGAAGCAGACTGCGCCATGGCCATGAACGGCAGGAGCGCCAGCGCGGCGCAGCAAAGCCTGCGCATGACGGTCAGGCCTGCTCGAACAGCAGCACCGCGTTGCTGCCGCCGAAGGCGAAGGAGCTGCTCACTGCGGCCGCGAGTGCGGGCGCGGCCTCGCCCTGCGCGCCCACGAGGTTCAACTGGCAGGCCGGGTCGATCTCGGTGCAATGCGCGTTGGGCGGCAGCTGACGGTGCTGCAGCGCCAGCAGGGTGATCACGGCCTCGAGTGCGCCGGCTGCACCCAGCAGGTGGCCATGCAGTGCCTTGGTCGAGCTGACCTTCAGGCCGTCGAGCGCATCGCCCCACACCAGCGCGAGCGCGTCGCGTTCGATCGGGTCGCCGATCTTGGTGGCCGTGCCGTGGGCATTGCAGTAGCCGACGTCCTGGGGCCGCAGGCCGGCCATTGCCAGGGCCGCGCGCAGCGCGCGCGCCTGGCCGGGCGCATCAGGCTTGGTGAGGTGCGTGGCATCGCAGCTGTGGCCCCAACCGGACAGCAGCGCATAGCGCCGGGCCTGCCGCGCGCGCGCACGGGCCTCGGACTCGAGCACGAGGAAGGCAGCGCCCTCGCCCAGCGCGAAGCCGCTGCGGTCGGCGGCGAAGGGCTTCACCGCCGTGGCTGCGGCCTGGGCGTCGCCGGCCGAAAAGGCCGCCAGGGTCTGCATGGCCTGCCAGGCCATCACCACGCCGGGCACGATGAGCGATTCGGCGCCGCCGGCAATGGCCACGTCGACCTCGCCACGCGCCACGGCCTTGGCGGCCTCGGCAATCGCGACCGCCGACGAGGAGCACGCCACGGAATAGGTGAAGACCGGGCCTTGCGCGCGCTGGCGCATCGCGACCTGCGAGGCCGGCGCGTTCGGCATGAAGGCCGGCACGGTCAGCGGCGGCACCCGTCCGCTGCCGTTGGCCATGCCGCCTCGGTAGGCGGCCTCGAGCGCGGTCGCACCGCCCATCCCGCAGCCACCGAAGACGCCGAGCCGCTCGGGGTCGACGTCGAGGGCGCCCGCGTCCTTCACGGCGAAGTCGGCCGCGGCCACGGCCATCTGGCTCACGCGGTCGACGCCGGCCAGCTGCAGCTTGGTGAACCAGCGGCTCTCGTCGAAGGCGACGGTGGCCGCGGCGGCGGGCTTGGCGAGCTCGGGGAAGACGGGACGGATCGCGGATTCGCCGCGCAGGAGCGCCGCGAACAGGGCCTGCGGGTCGTCGCCATGCGGCGAGACCACGCCCAGGCCGGTGACCGCAACCCGCGCGTCGGCCATCAGGCGGTAGGCTGTTGCTGCGGCTCGGCCGTGCCGGCGGCCGCGGCCTCGGCGCGCACGCGGTCGACCACGGCGGCCAGGCCGGCGAGCGTCTCGATGCTGGGATCGGGGTCGGGCATGGAGATCTTGAAGCGGTCCTCGATCTCGAACAGGAATTCGACGATGGCCAGCGAATCGAAGCCCTTGTCGCGCATGGACTCGTTGGGGTCCAGCGTGGCCGGGTCGATGCCGTACTTTTCCTGGATCAGGTCCTGCAATTCCTTCAGCGAACTCATGTGTGCGGGGTCCGTCCTCGTCGCGGCCCGGCGCCGCAGGAATCGCCGGCCGGGCCCATTCGTCTGTGATGTGTCCGACCCGCCGGGCAGGACGGGCGCACGCCGCGTCGCTGGTGGGTCACTGTCGGCTCATGATAGCCGTTCGAGGTGCCGCAACAGGGGCTGGCCGTTCGGCCGGTCGCCAGCGCAGCGAGGCCGCGGCGAACACGCCGCCGAGCACCGCGCCCGCCAGCACGTCGAGCGCCACGTGCTGCTTCACGGCCAGGGTCGACCAGGTGATGGCCAGGAACCACGCGACGTTGGCCAGCCGCAGCCAGGCCGGTGCCCCGGCGCGGCGCAGCAGATGCTCCACCCACAGCACCGTGAAGGCGGAAATAGCCACGTGCATCGACGGGCAGGCGTTGCCGGCGGCGTCGATGCCCTGCAGCAGCGCGAAGCCCGGTGCCGTGGGGTCGACCGGCATGGGCGGGATCTGTGTCGGCCAGAAGTGGAAGATGCCCAGCCCCGCGGCGCACAGGGCGGCCGCCCACAGCCCGTAGACGAGCAGCGGCCAGAAGCCGCGCTGCAGCCCGGGCGCGATGCCTACGTACAGCCACAGCGACAGGTACGGCACCAGCGCCGCAGGCTCGAAGGCCACCCAGTGGTCCACCCAGGTGAGCGGCATCACCGTGACCGGGTACACCGGGTGGCGCAACATGTGGAAGTAGCCGACGAAGAAGACCCAGACCCACACGGTGGTGCCCACGGCCTTGAGGAAGAAATGCTCGCGCATGCGCGAGCCGAGTTCGGTGGTCCAGGGGCGCGCGGAATCGGGGACGGTCATGAAACAGGGCTTGGGGAGGACAACGGCCCGGGTCGGGCCCCGCCCGACATCTTGCCCGAGGCGGATGACCGTCCGCTGTCGGCCAACCCCGCCAGGCGTCGGGCCAGGACCCGGTGCTAACCTCGCCGCACCATGTTCAATCCTTCCCAGGAAGAAGTGCGGCGCTTCTTCTGCAACGTGTACGCCAAGGGCCGCAGCGGCCAGCCGATGGAGGCGCTGGAGACCATCGCCAGCGAGTGGATCGACCGGCACCCCGAATACCACGCCGACCTGGCCGACGCCGACGCCGCCGTGGCACGCGTCTACGACGGCCTGGACGGGCGCGAGAACCCCTTCCTTCATCTGTCGATGCACCTGTCGATCAGCGAGCAGTGCTCGATCGACCAGCCGCGCGGCATCCGCCAGGCGGTGGAACTCCTCACGGCCCGCCGCGGCTCGCTGCTCGAGGCGCACCACGAAGCCATGGAGTGCCTGGGCCGCATGATGTGGGAGAGCCAGCGCGCCGGCCGCCCACCGGACGGCAACGCCTACGTCGACTGCGTGCAGCGCCGCGCCACGCGCGACTGACGCCATTGCTACAACTTTCATAGCTGCTCGCGCCCGCCCGGCGGGCGCTGCAGGCCGATTTCATTCGAAGATTCCGGAGACCTTTCCCATGTCCCTCGACCGCCGTGTTCTTCTGCAGGGCGCGGGCGCGCTGGCGCTGCTGGGCGCTGCCGGCACCGCGCCGGCGCAGCCCGCTTTTCCCTCGCGGCCTCTGCGCCTCGTGGTGCCCAACGCGGCCGGCGGTGCCGCCGACCTGACGGCGCGCGCGGTGGGCCAGAAGCTGGCTGCCGCACTGGGGCAGCCGGTGGTGATCGACAACCGGCCCAGCGCCGGCGGCGTGGTGGCCGGCGAGGTGGTGGCGCGCGCCGAGCCCGACGGCCACACGCTGCTGCTGATCTCCAGCGGCACCGCGGTCAGCGCGGCACTGTTCAAGAAGCTGCCCTTCGACACGCTGGCCGACTTCGCGCCCGTCTCGCAAATGGCACGCTTCGACCTGGCGATCGCGGTGGCCGGGAACAGCCGCTTCAGGACGCTGGCCGAGTTGCTCGACCACGCGCGATCGAACCCGGGCAAGCTCAACATCGGCACGCCGCAGATCGGCACCACGCAGAACCTGGCGGCCGAGTTGCTCAAGCTCTCGGCCGGCATCGACGCCCAGGTGGTGCCCTTCAATGGCACGCCGCCGGTGGTGACGGCCGTGCGCGGCGGCGAGATCGACGTGCTGGTCGACATCCTCGGCCCGCTGATGCCGCACCTGCAGGGCAAGGCGCTGCGTGCGCTGGCCGTGCTGGGCCGCGAGCGCGCGCCCGAACTGCCCGACGTGCCGGCGGTGCGCGAGAGCGGCGGCGCTCTGGCCGGCTTCGACGTCGGCTCCTGGAATGGCCTGGCCGTGCCGGCGAAGACGCCTGCGGCCATCGTCGACAAGCTGTCGCGAGCCGTGCAGGCGGCCGTCGCACAGGACGACGTGAAGAAGCAGCTCCAGGCGCTGAACATGCGCGCCCAGGGCAGCAGCCCGGCCGCGTTGCGCGACTTCCTGGCGGCAGACATCCGGCGCTGGAGCGAGGTGATCGCGAAGGCGAAGCTGCCCAAGCTCTGAATCGGCCTTGCTCCCTCTCCCTCTGGGAGCGGGTTGGGGTGAGGGCATGCAGCCTGTGCACGGCACGCCCGCCCTCTCTCCAGAGGTGAGAGGAGGATGTCCAGGAAGACCGGAATCGAAAGTGCAATCGGCCCGCAGCGCCCGGCTGGCGGGCGCTGGCGGCAAACTCGTCACGTTCGTTACGATCTCGCAGGCGCGGCGCCGACCACCTCGCGCAGCAGCGCCAGCGCCGCCTGCTGCGTGCGCGTGGCGGGGCGCTGGGCGCTGGTTGCCAGCCAGGCCTGCACGTGCAGCGCGGGCCCGCCTTCGGCGCCGATGCGGCGCACCGTGTAGGCCGAAGGCCGGACCGAGCTGGCCACGGCGTGGCGCGTGAGCACGGCGACGCCCAGGCCGTCGGCCACCAGCTCGAGGATGGCCGGCACGCCGTCGATTTCCAGCGCCACCTGCGGGTGCAGCCCCAGGGCGGCGAGTTCGGACTCCACCTGCATGCGGATCGCGTTGGGCCGGCTGGGGATGACCAGCGGCAGCCCGGCCAGCGCGGCCAGCGGCAGCGGCGGCGGCGGCGGGTCCTCGGCCAGGCCCGGTGGGCGCCGCTGTACGAGCACCAGCTCCTCGTCCATCAGCGGCTGGATCTCCAGACCGGGCGCCGGCCGTGCGTTGTAGAGCACCGCGATGTCGAGCCGGCCCGCCATCAGCGCGTCCTGCATCGCGATGGTCAGCCCCTCGGTGATCGACAGCCGGGCCTGCGGCAGCCGCTGGCGGAAGGCCCGGGTGAGCGGCACGGTGTAGGCCCGCGCCACGCTCGGTGGCAGCCCCAGCGCCACCCGCCCGGCCAGGCCGCCACGGGCGCCCGCCAGCTCTTCCTGCGCGCGCGCCACCTGGTGCAGGATGCCGCGCCCGTGCTCCAGCAACAGCGCACCGGCGTCGGTGAGCGTGACGCCGCGGCCGTTGCGCACCAGCAGGTTCTGCCGCAGTTCCACCTCGAGCAGGCGCACCTGGCGCGACAGCGCGGGCTGCGCGACGTCCAGCGCCTGCGAGGCGCGGGTGAAGCTGCCCAGCTCGGCCACGCGGACGAAGTACTCGAGTTGCTTGAGGTCCACGGGAACGTGACAGGAGGTATCGCAGAAAGAAGAACCATACCACCGGATATGCCAATTTGATCTATCTGATAGCGGCCGACGTCCCTTTGCGTGGCCGGTTGCGCTTCGGAGAATCCGCGGCAAGAACACCACCCTGCCGCACCCACTCGCGGCGGCACCGGAGACACCGCGCATGACTGCTTCCCTCCAAGGCATCTCGTCCATGGCCACGCGCCAGGTGCTGGCCGACCTGTCGGCCGCCTGGCAGGCCCGCGGCGGCGCCGCAGTGGCGATCGAATCCGTCGGCGGCGTCGATGCCGCCAAGCGCGTGCAGGCCGGCGACGAGTCCTTCGACCTCGTGTTCCTCGCCTCGGACGCCATCGAGAAGCTGCTGGCGGCCGGCCGCGTGGCCGCGGGCAGCAAGGTCGACCTGATGCTCTCCAGCACCGCGGTGGCCGTGCGCGTCGGCACGGCGCACCCCGACATCGACAGCGAAGACGCGGTGCGCGCCGCCGTGCTGGCCGCGCCCACCATCGGCTATTCGACGGGTCCGAGCGGCGTGGCGCTGCAGAAGCTCTTCGAGCGCTGGGGCATCGCGGCCGACGTGAAGGCGCGGACGGTCCAGGCGCCGCCCGGTGTGCCCGTGGGTTCGCTGGTGGCACAGGGCCAGGTGGCGCTGGGCTTCCAGCAACTGAGCGAGCTGATCCACGTCGAGGGCATCGACATCGTGGGCCCGCTGCCGGAGGCCATCGCCATCGACACCGTGTTTTCCGCGGCTGTCGTTGCCGGTTCGCCGAACGCCGACGCCGCGGCGCAGTTGCTCGCGTTCATGGCCTCGCCGGACGCCGCCGAGGCCAAGCGCCGCCAGGGGATGCGCCCGGCCTGAGGCGCGCGCGGCGGCGCAGGCACCACAACGATTCCAACCAGGGAGACAAAAGACATGAACCCCCAACGATCGCCTGCCAACGTGCAGACGCTGCTCAACGAACACCGCTTCTCGGCCTACCAGTGGGTGGTGTTCGCGCTGTGCTTCGTCATCGTGCTGCTCGACGGCTTCGACACCGCGGCCATCGGCTACATCGCGCCCTCGCTGATCAAGGAGTGGGGCGTGACCAAGCCGGCGCTGGCGCCGGTGCTCAGCGCCGCGCTGTTCGGGCTGGCGGTCGGCGCGCTGGCCGCCGGCCCGCTCGCCGACCGGCTGGGACGCAAGCGGGTGCTGCTCGGCTCGGTGACGGTGTTCGGTGTGGCCTGCCTGGCCTCGGCGTTCTCGGGCGACCTGCAGCACTTGACGGTGCTGCGCTTCATCACCGGCGTGGGCCTGGGCGCGGCCATGCCCAACGCGGTGACGCTGACCAGCGAATACTGTCCCGACCACCAGCGCGCCATGCTCACCAACGCCATGTTCTGCGGCTTCCCGCTGGGCGCGGCCTTCGGCGGCTTCCTGGCGGCCTGGATGATTCCCCACTTCGGCTGGCGCAGCGTGCTGCTGCTGGGCGGCGTGGTGCCGCTGGTGCTCCTGGTCGGCCTGGCGGTGCTGCTGCCCGAGTCGGTGCGCTACATGGTGATCAAGGGCTGGCCGGCCGATCGCATCCGCCGCGTGCTCGTGCGCATCGTGGGCGAGCGGGCGGCGGCGGCCGAGTCCTTCGTGCTGCCCGAAGCCGCGGCACCGGCCGGCGCACCGCAGAGCGGGGTGGGCATCGTGCTGTCGCGGCCCTACCTGCTGGGCACGCTGATGCTGTGGCTGGCCTACTTCATGGGCCTGGTGGTGTTCTACGCGCTGATCAACTGGATGCCGGTGCTGTTCAAGGATGCCGGCATCGACCCGCAGACCGCCACGCTGATCGCGGCGCTGTTCCCGCTGGGCGGCGTGGGCGCGATCGTGTCGGGCTGGCTGATGGACCGCTACAACGCCAACATCGTCATCGCACTGGGCTATGCGCTCACGGCGGTGAGCATCTGGGCCATCGGCCAGGCGGTGGGCCATGTCGGCGGGCTGATGGCCGTCGTCTTCGTCGCCGGAACGATCATGAACACCGCCCAGTCGTCGATGCCCGCGCTGGCGGCCGCCTTCTACCCGACCCGCGGCCGCGCCACGGGCGTGTCGTGGATGCTGGGCATCGGCCGCTTCGGCGGCATTGCCGGCTCCTTCCTGGTGGCGGAACTGGCCGCGCGCCACATGGGCTTTGCAGGCATCTTCACGGCGGTGGCCATTCCCGGCGCGATTGCCATGCTCGCGCTGCTGATCAAGCAGTCCGCCCACCCCGACGACCCGCAGCAACGCCGTGCCGCCGCCGGCAGCGTGGCCGCACACTGACGCGCCCTCCCCCTTCACCGAACCCGCACTCTGGAGAACGAAGCGATGATCATCGACTGCCACGGCCACTACACCACCGCGCCCAAGGCGCTGGAGAACTGGCGCAACGCCCAGATCGCGGGCATCAAGGACCCGTCCGCCAAGCCCAACCCGGCCGACCTGAAGATCAGCGACGACGAGCTGCGCGAATCGATCGAGCAGAACCAGCTGCGCCTGATGAAGGAGCGCGGCTCCGACCTGACCATCTTCAGCCCGCGCGCCAGCTTCATGGCGCACCACATCGGCGACTTCGAGGTGTCGAGCACCTGGGCAGCGATCTGCAACGAGCTGTGCTACCGCGTTTCGCAGCTCTTCCCCGACCACTTCATCCCCGCCGCGATGCTGCCGCAGTCGCCCGGCGTGGACCCGAAGACCTGCATCCCCGAGCTGGTGAAGTGCGTGGAGCAGTACGGCAACGTCGGCATCAACCTGAACCCCGACCCGAGCGGCGGCCACTGGACCAGCCCCCCGCTCACCGACCGCCACTGGTACCCCATCTACGAGAAGATGGTGGAGTACGACATCCCCGCGATGATCCACGTGAGCACGAGCTGCAACGCCTGCTTCCACACCACCGGCGCGCACTACCTCAACGCCGACACCACCGCGGTGATGCAGTGCATCCAGGGCGACCTGTTCAAGGACTTCCCGACCCTGAAGTTCGTCATCCCGCACGGCGGCGGCGCGGTGCCCTACCACTGGGGGCGCTTCCGCGGCCTGGCGCAGGAGATGAAGAAGCCGCTGCTGGACGAGCACATCCTCAACAACATCTTCTTCGACACCTGCGTGTACCACCAGCCGGGCATCGACCTGCTGACCAAGGTGATCCCGGTCAAGAACATTCTTTTCGCCAGCGAGATGATCGGTGCCGTGCGCGGCATCGACCCGCAGACCGGTCACTACTACGACGACACCAAGCGCTACGTGAACGCGACCGCCAACCTGACGGACGACGAGCGCTACCAGGTATTCGAAGGCAACGCACGGCGCGTCTTCCCGCGGCTGGATGCCGCACTCAAGGCCAAGGGCCGGTAACCCCATTCCAGGAGCAACTCCCATGTATGAACTCGGCGTCGTCTACCGCAACATCGAGCGCACCGACCGCGAGACGGCCGACGCGCTGGCCGCCTTCGGCTCGGCCACCGTCCACGAGGCCATGGGCCGCGTGGGCCTCATGAAGCCCTACATGCGCCCCATCCAGCAGGACGTCGCCGTGTCCGGCACGGCGGTCACCGTGCTGCTGCAGCCGGGAGACAACTGGATGATGCACGTGGCGGCCGAGCAGATCCGCCCTGGCGACATCGTGGTCGCCACCGTCACGGCGGAATGCAGCGACGGCTACTTCGGCGACCTGCTGGCCACCAGCTTCCAGGCCCGCGGCGCACGCGCGCTGATCATCGAGGCCGGCGTGCGCGACACCAAGGTGCTGCGCGAGATGAAGTTCCCGGTGTGGAGCCGCTACGTGTCGTCCAAGGGCACCATCAAGGCGACGCCGGGCTCGGTGAACATCCCGATCGTCTGCGCGGGCGCCTACGTGACGCCGGGCGACGTGGTCGTGGCCGACGACGACGGCGTGGTCTGCGTGCCGCGTGGCATCGCCGCGCAGACGCTGGAGGCCGCCCGCAAGCGCGAGGCCAACGAAGGCGGCAAGCGCGACATCTTCGCCGGCGGCACGCTGGGCCTGGACTACTACAAGATGCGCGAGCCGCTCGAGAAGGCCGGCCTGCGGTACATCGACTGATCGTCCAGCGCCACCAAGGATCCGCCATGCGCGCTTTCTCTCCCCTTCGCCGCCACCTGCTGGCCGCCGCAGCCAGCGCAACCGCATTGAGCGCCGCCGGGGCGTGGGCACAGGCGGGCTATCCGGACGACCGCCCGATCAACCTGGTGGTCGGCTACTCCGCCGGCGGCGCGGTGGATGCGGTCGCGCGCACGCTGGGCCAGGCGCTGGGCGCAAGCCTCGGGCAGCCGATCATCATCGACAACCGGCCCGGTGCGGGGACCAACATCGCGGTCAGGTACGTCATCGGCGCCAAGCCCGACGGCCACACGCTGCTGATGGCCGCCAACGCCCTGGCCGCCAACATGGCGCTGTACAAACCGCAGCCCTTCGACGCCGAGAAGGACCTGGTGGCCGTGTCGCTGGTCGGCCGCGTGCCGGTGGTGATCGCCGCGAACGCCAATGTGCCGTACCGCAACATCGCCGACCTGATCGCCGCCGCGAAGGCCAGGCCAGGCACCATTTCCTTCGCCTCGCCGGGCAACGGCTCCACGCCGCACATGGCGGCCGAGCTGTTCACGCACGCGGCCGGCATCGACCTCATGCACGTGCCGTACAAGGGCGGCGCGCAGGCCGTCACCGACGTGGCCAGCGGCCAGGTGCCGCTGATCGCGATGAACGCGCTGGAGGTCAAGCCCCTGGTCGGCAGCGGTCGGCTGAAGGTGCTGGCCGTGCTCAGCCCCGAACGTTCGCCGATCTTTCCCGACGCGCCGACCATCGCCGAATCCGGCTTCAAGGGCTTCGAGTCTTCGGTCTGGTACGCGGTGATGGCGCCCGCGAAGACGCCCATGCCCATCGTCGAGAGGCTGCACGCCGAAATCCAGAAGGCGCTGAAGCTGCCCGAGGTGCGCGATCGCATGTCCGCCGTCGGCGGCGAGGCGATGCCGGGAAGCCGCGACATGATGGTCCGGCTGCTGCACGAGGAGCGCATGCGCTACGCCAAGCTGGTGCGCGAAGCCAACATCCAACCCGATTGACCCCCCCGTCCAGGAAGAGAGAAGCACCATGAGCAAACCCACCTCCGGCCCCTTCGAGAAGACCGCTGGCTGGCTGGACTGGTACACCGGCCCGAGCAAGCCGAAGTTCCAGGTGCCGGCCGGCAGCGTCGATGCGCACTGCCATGTCTTCGGCCCCGGCGCCGAGTTTCCCTACGCGCCCGAGCGCAAGTACACGCCCTGCGACGCCAGCAAGGCGCAGCTCTTCGCCCTGCGCGACCACCTGGGCTTCGCGCGCAACGTGATCGTTCAGGCCACCTGCCACGGCGCCGACAACCGCGCGCTGGTCGATGCACTGCAGTCCTCGAACGGCAAGGCGCGCGGCGTCGCCACCGTCAAGCGCAGCATCAGCGACGAGGAGCTGCAGCAGTTGCACGACGCCGGCGTGCGCGGCGTGCGCTTCAATTTCGTCAAGCGGCTGGTGGACTTCACGCCCAAGGACGAGCTGATGGAGATCGCCGGCCGCATCGCCAAGCTGGGCTGGCACGTGGTCATCTACTTCGAGGCCGTGGACCTGCCCGAGCTGTGGGACTTCTTCACCGCGCTGCCGACCACGGTGGTGGTCGACCACATGGGCCGCCCCGACGTGACCCAGCCGGTGGACGGCCCGGAGTTCGCGCTGTTCGAGAAGTTCATGCGCGAGCACGACAACGTGTGGAGCAAGGTGAGCTGCCCGGAGCGCCTGTCGGTCGTCGGCCCCAAGGCGCTGGACGGCGAGCAGAACGCCTACCGCGACGTGGTGCCTTTCGCACGCCGCATCGTCGAGCAGTTCCCCGACCGCGTGCTGTGGGGCACCGACTGGCCGCATCCCAACCTGAAGGACCACATGCCCGACGACGGGCTGCTGGTGGACTTCATCCCGCACATCGCGACGACGCCCGAGCTGCAGAAGAAGCTTCTGGTCGACAACCCGATGCGTTTGTATTGGCCCGAAGAAGCCAAGTAAGGAGACCCTTCCATGGCCCTCGACAAACCCTACCTCGACGTGCCCGGCACGATCATCTTCGACGCCGAGCAGAGCCGCAAAGGCTACTGGCTCAACCAGTTCTGCATGAGCCTGATGAAGGCCGAGAACCGCGAGCGCTTCAAGGCCGACGAGCGTGCCTACCTCGATGAGTGGCCGATGACCGAGGAACAGAAGCAGGCCGTGCTGGCGCGCGACCTCAACTGGTGCATGCGCACCGGCGGCAACATCTACTTCCTGGCCAAGATCGGCGCCACCGACGGCAAGAGCTTCCAGCAGATGGCAGGCTCGATGACCGGCATGACCGAGGAGGAATACCGCAACATGATGATCAAGGGCGGCCGCCGCGTGGACGGCAACCGCTACGTGGGCGAGGACGGCGATGCGCAGGCGCAGAACCAGCCGCAGGGCGCCCACCATCCCACCAAGGCGGCATGACCATGTGCCCCCGCATCCCTCAGGAGGCTTGAATGGCCCGCATCACCGCATCCGTCTACACCTCGCACGTGCCCGCCATCGGCGCGGCCATGGACCTGGGCAAGACGAAGGAAGACTACTGGAAGCCCCTCTTCGCCGGCTACGACTTCTCCAAGCAATGGATGAAGGACAACAAGCCCGACGTCGTCTTCCTGGTCTTCAACGACCATGCCACGGCCTTCAGCCTGGACATGATCCCGACCTTCGCCATCGGCACCGCCGCCGAGTACCAGCCGGCCGACGAGGGCTGGGGCCCGCGCCCCGTGCCCAAGGTGGTGGGCCATCCCGAGCTGGCCAGCCACATCGCGCAGAGCGTGATCCAGCAGGACTTCGACCTGACCCTCGTGAACAGGATGGACGTGGACCACGGCCTCACGGTGCCGCTGTCGCTCATGTGCGGCGAAAAGGACCCGAAGGAAGGCGCCTGGCCCTGCCCGGTGATCCCCTTCGCCGTGAACGTGGTGCAGTACCCGGTGCCCAGCGGCCAGCGCTGCTTCAACCTCGGCCGCGCGATCCGCAAGGCAGTCGAGAGCTTCGATGAGGACCTCAACGTGCACATCTGGGGCACCGGCGGCATGAGCCACCAGTTGCAGGGCGCGCGCGCCGGCCTGATCAACGCGGACTGGGACAACAAGTTCCTGGACCGCCTGATCGCCGAGCCGGCCGAGCTGGCCAAGGTGCCGCACATCGAGTACGTGCGCGAGGCCGGCAGCGAAGGCATCGAGCTGGTGATGTGGCTCATCGCGCGCGGCGCCATGGCCGACGTGAACGGCGAAGGCCCGCCGCCCAGGGTGGCGCACCGCTTCTTCCACGTGCCGGCCTCCAACACCGCCGTGGGCCACCTCATTCTTGAGGAAAACAGGGCCTGAGCGCCCGTCCCGCCTGCGCGGGCAGCTATCAAATCAGGAGCATTCAATGAGCAACACCATCAAAGTCGCACTCGCGGGCGCCGGCGCCTTCGGCATCAAGCATCTGGACGGCATCAAGAACATCCCCGGCGTCGAGGTGGTGTCGCTGGTCAGCCGCGAGCTCGACAAGACGCGGGAA
>JAFEEH010000052.1 GCA_018241185.1 Pseudomonadota bacterium
CGATCGGTGTACATGTGCGCTTCCTCGGCCTTGGTCGGCAAGAGAGGCACATCGGGGTCGACCCCCGCCAGGATCACCACGTCCTCGTCGGTGATGCGGCGATCCATCTCGATGCAGTCTGCCGCGCTGACGTCCTGCTCGGTGTCGTTGCGGTAGATCCACTGGCAGAGCATGGAGTGTTCGTCGTCGATCGGCGTGGCGTAGGTCACCAGCGAATGGATCAGCCCGTTGGGGTAATTGATCTGCGACTTGCGCATGAAGGGCAGATACCAGGTGCTGACCATGTGGCGCGTGTTGACGAGGCCAGCGTCCTTCACCACGCGCTTGATGTGCTCGTCGGCATTGAGCACAGGCAGATCGCCGCGGAGGACGAGACCCTCCGCGGTCTCTTCCAGCGTGGTCTGGCGCGGACGTGCGTCATCCATTCGGCCAAAGGTGCCCTTGTGAACGAAGCCGGGATGCGAGAAATCGAAGAAGTTCTCCATCAATCGCAAGCCGGACGCCCGGCAGCGTTCGTAGAACTCATGGATGCAGCGGAAGCCCTCGGCACCGTCTTCCTCGAGGTCCGGGATGGCATTGAGCGGGTTTCGGTCGAGACAGACCCATACATAGCCGTACCGCGCGTGGGTGAGGTAGCTGGCCACTCGATAAGGAATGTCGCGCGCGTCAGGGCTCTGCGGAATCTTCACGCAGCGGCCGCTGCAGTCGTACGACCAGCCGTGGTAAGCGCAGACGATGCGGTCACCTTCCACCCAGCCCATCGACAGTTTGGCGGTGCGATGGCAGCAGCGATCCTCCATGGCAGCGTAGCCGCCATCCGCCTTTCGCCAGAGCACGATGTCTTCGCCGAGCAACTTGAACGGCATCGGCCGTCCCTCGTCGAGCATATGGGTCGGCATCACCGGGTACCAGAAGCGCCTGAACATCTTCTGCTTCGTCACGAGCATGTCTTTTCTCCTTGTCTTCCGTCTTGGTATGTTCAGGGATAGATGGCCTTGAGGAAGCTCAGGTCGAAGGCCCGGCGGGCGTCCAAATCCGACGGCAGGGCTTTGGCGTCGACCATTTCGCGATGAAAGCTGTCCAGGCGCTGCGTGGTCATCATTCCGATGCGGCCGCCGGCGGCGTCTCCGGATTCGAGCAAGCCGTATTTGCGCATCTGCGCGATGGCGAACGCGATCTGTTCGTCGCTCATCTGCGGGTTGTTGGCCTTGATCAGTTTTGCGGCCGGAGCCGGATCGCGCAGGAAGGCGTGCCAGCCGTCGATGGTGGCGCGCACGAAGTCGGCCACGAGTCGGGGGTTTTCGCGAACCAGGCGCTGCGACGTGTCGATGGTGTACTGGTAGCTGCTCCAGCCGAAGTCGGCCAACAGCATGCAGCTCAGATCGAGCTTTTCGCGTTTGAAATGGAACTCGTCATTGGTGATGAAGCCCTGCTGCACCATCTTGGGGTTCTGCAGCAGCGGCCCGTATCCGAGGTCGAAGGGGCGAAGCTGGGAATCGTCCAGTCCGTATTTGGCCTTCATCCAGGGCCAGAAGCTGCCACGCGCGAGTTGGGCGATGCGCATCGGGGCATCCTTGAGCTCTTCAGGCTTGCGATAGGCGCCTGTGTGCATGACCAGGCACTGCGGATCGCGCTGGAAGATCGCGGCCACCGTGACCAGCGGGATGTTCTCGCGTGCGGCATTGAAGGTGCGCATGGTCCAGCCGTTGGCAAAGTCGGCGCGGTCCGAGACGACCATCTGCATGTTGTTGCCCTGGGGGCCGACCTGCGTGATCTTCACGTTCAGCCCTGCCTTCTCGTAGATTCCCTCGGCGAGTGCGGCGTAGTAGCCGCCATGCTCCGCTGCAGCAAAGAAGCTCAATGCAACCTGCACGTCGCGTTTGGGTGCCGAGTTCTGCGCGAACGACGGAAAGCAAACCGAGAGGGTCCCAAGCAACGCGCAAAGCGCGGTGGCCATGCGGCGGCGGATCGACGATCGGGTCATACACATCACATGCTCCTGAGTGAACGAAAGGAAGGCGAAGGCGGTCAGTGCTCTACGCTCACTGCGCTCTCGTGCCATGCACCGAGCGCGCGGCCCGACAGCAGGCTCATCAGCACGAAGAGGAGGATCCCGGTGAGGGAGATCAGAAAGAGCGCCGCAAACATCCGCGGCACCTTGAGCTGCACGCCCGATTCGAGGATGACGTACGCCAGTCCCGACTGGGCGCCCCCGGTGCCGGCCACGAACTCCGCCACGACCGCGCCGATCAGTGCGAGCCCGCTGCTGACGCGGGCGCCAGCGAAAAAGTAAGGCAGCGCGGCTTTTGCCCTCAGGCGAAGCAGCGTTTGCATGCTGGACGCCCGATAGATCTTGAACAGGCTCAGCAGATTGGCGGGCACCGACCTCAGGCCCAGCGTCGTGTTCGAAATGATCGGGAAGAGCGCCGTGATGGTGGCGATGACGACCAAGGCCACAAAGGTGTTGCTGATCCAGATGATCACCAGCGGCGCAATCGCCACCACCGGCGTGACCTGAAGCACGACCATGTAGGGCATCATGCTGTTCTCCAAGAAGCGGCTTTGCGACAGCACGAAGGAGACGGCGACACCGATCAGCACTGCGGCGAAGAACGCCAGGCAGGTGACCTTCAGCGTGAAGAGAAGGCCGTTCAGCAGCAGGGTCCGGTCCTGCCACAGCGCATCGAGCACGGCGAGCGGTCCAGGGAGAATGAAAACCGGAATTCTGAAGAGCGAAACCAGCCCTTGCCACATCAGAAGCAGGCCCACGCCCATGAGGACCGCAGGCAATCGGCTCCTGTGCCAGTCAATGTTCCCCATGACGGCCACCCCCGGATTGGCTCGCGCGCTCCAGCGCTCCGGTCAATCGTTCCGTGTGGCGCAGGTAGTCGGGCGACACCCGGAAGCTCGGGCCGCGAAGGCCCGAGCTGTTGATGGGAATGTCTTCGATCACCCGGCCAGGCCGGGCCGCCATCACGATGACGCGCGAAGACATGTAGACCGCCTCATGCAGGCTGTGCGTGACGAACACGATGGTGAGCCTGCGTTCACGCCAGATGGCCAGAAGATCGTCATTCAGTCGATTTCGCGTCATCTCGTCGAGCGCGCCGAAGGGCTCGTCCATGAGCATGAGGTTGGGCTCGGTCGCGAGCGCCCGCGCGATCGACACGCGCATCTGCATGCCGCCGGAAAGCTCGCGTGGATAAGAATTTTCGAAGCCGGCCAGGCCCACGAGCGAGAGCACCTCCATGACCTTGCGCCTGCGCGTAGCGGAATCGAAGCGCTTCGTCAGTTCGAGCGGGAGCGCGACGTTCTCGGCGACGCGGGCCCACGGCATCAGCGTCGCGTCCTGGAACACGAAGGCAAGCCGTTGATCGGCGCGCTCGAGCACCGGCGTTTCTTGCTGCCACCAGCGGATGGAGCCGCTGCTTGGTTGCCCGAGGCCGGCGATCAGTCGCAAAAGGGTGCTCTTGCCACAACCCGAAGGCCCCAGCAGAGTCACGAAGTCCTGAGCGTGGATGTCGAGGCTCGCGCCCGCGAGCGCCGTGGTGCCGTTCGCATAGCGCTTGTCGATGTCGCGCAGCTCGATGATGGGCTCCGGTCCTTTGGCGAGGTCGCGGTCCATTTCTTGCGGGTGTACGACTTGCCTCACTCGAGGAACTCCATATTTCTGGTGGGTTGGATTTAGTATCCCGGCCTGTCCCCACCGACGTCCATACAAGAGCTGAATGCCCGCTATGCAGCAGAGAAGAAATGACACGGGTGAGTTGAACTTCTACTTGTTGAAGTGCCTGGTCGCACTGGTGGACCATGCACATGTTTCGCGAGCCGCCGACGCACTGTCGATCAGCCAGCCGACCATGAGCCGCGCCATGGCGGAGATGCGCAGTGTCACGGGTGACCCCATCCTCGTGAAGGGTGGGGCCGGCCTGATCCCGACTGCCAAGGCTCTGCAGTTGCGCGAGTTTGCTGACCGTATCCTGCGCGAAATGGATGGGTTGCTCGGCCGTGCCGTGCGGTTTGATCCGGAAGTGACGCGCTTCGTGTTTCGTCTGGTCGCAACGGACTATTTGCAGTCGGTCTTCATCGACGGCTTCGTGCAGCGTCTGGTGTCTCGGTTCCCGACCATCTCGCTGGCCTTGCGCCATCCGTTGCCGCCCGCGCAGCTGACCAGGGCGCTGGAGGCGGGAGAGGTGGATTTCTGCGCTGGCATGCTGCCGCCGAGCCTGCAGGATCTGCGGCATCGGCTGTTGTTTCGGGACCGCGTGGTGTGCGTGGCGGCGCACGATCACCCGGCCGCAGGATGCCACTTGACGGCTGCGGAATTTGCCGCGCTCGACCACGCGGTCATCACCCCCACGGTGTTCAGCTTTGGTGACACGGCTGACCAGGCCCTCGACGCGCTGGGGCTGCGGCGCAATCGTCGCTTTGTGATGCCGAACTACCTCACGGTAGCAGGTGCGGTCGAGAGTTCGACGCTCGTCGCGCTGATCCCGGCATCCCTCGCCCACCGACTTGCACAGCGCTACAGAATTGCCTACATCGACATTCCCTTGGAGATTCCCGGCTACGACGTGTACCTCTACTGGCACGACCGCACGCATCTCAATCCGGCGCATGACTGGTTTCGCGCCCAAGTGGTGCAG
>JAFEEH010000053.1 GCA_018241185.1 Pseudomonadota bacterium
GGTGTGCGAGTTCGAGGAGATCGCGCACTTGCTGGTGCACGGCAAGCTGCCCACGCGCGCCGAACTGCGGGCCTACAAGACCCGCCTCAAAGCCATGCGCGGCCTGCCGGCGAGCGTGAAGGACGCGCTGGAGAGCCTGCCGGCCAGCGCTCACCCCATGGACGTGATGCGCACGGGCGTCTCGGCCCTGGGCTGCGTGCTGCCCGAGAAGGACGACCACAACATTGCCGGTGCACGCGACATCGCCGACCGGCTGATGGCCTCGCTCGGCTCGATGCTGCTGTACTGGCACCACTGGAGCAGCGCCGGCCGGCGCATCGAGGTCGAGACCGACGACGACTCCATCGGCGGCCACTTCCTGCACCTGCTGCACGGGCGCAAGCCTTCGCAGGCCTGGGTGGGCGCGATGCACACTTCGCTGAACCTGTATGCCGAACACGAGTTCAACGCATCGACCTTCACGGCGCGCGTGATCGCGGGCACCGGCAGCGACATGTATTCGTCCATCGCCGGCGCCATCGGCGCACTGCGCGGCCCGAAGCACGGGGGCGCCAACGAGGTGGCCTTCGAGATCCAGAAGCGCTACGACAACCCCGACGAGGCCGAGGCCGACATCCGCCGCCGCATCGAGGCGAAGGAGGTGGTGATCGGTTTCGGTCATCCCGTGTACACGGTGAGCGATCCGCGCAACGTGGTGATCAAGGGCGTGGCCAGGCGCCTGTCGGAGGAGGCGAGCTCGACCCGGATGTTCGACATCGCCGAGCGGCTGGAATCGGTCATGTGGGACGCCAAGCGGATGTTCCCCAACCTGGACTGGTTCAGCGCGGTGAGCTACCACCTGATGGGCGTGCCGACGGCGATGTTCACACCGCTCTTCGTGATCGCGCGCACCAGCGGATGGGCCGCCCATGTGATCGAGCAGCGCATCGACAACAAGATCATCCGGCCGAGCGCGAACTACACCGGGCCGGAAGACCTGGCCTTCGTGCCGATCGATGCGCGGCGCTGAGGCGTCGACCCGTCCATACCACCGCCCCCCTTCGAGGCGGCGCCCACGATGAACCTCAGCTACCGCCGACCCCTCCCAGGCACCGCCCTGGACTATTTCGATGCCCGCGCCGCCGTGGAGGCGCTGCAGCCCGGCGCCTGGGCCGGCCTGCCCTACACCGCGCGGGTGCATGCCGAGAACGTCGTGCGTCGCGCCGACGCGGCGCATCTGCAGGATTACCTGCGCCAGATCGTCGAGCGCCGCCGCGACCTGGACTTTCCCTGGTACCCGGCGCGCGTGGTGTGCCACGACATCCTGGGCCAGACCGCGCTGGTCGACCTGGCCGGGCTGCGCGACGCGATCGCGAAGGAGGGCGGCGACCCCGCGGCCGTGAACCCGGTGGTGCCGGTGCAGCTCATCGTCGACCATTCGCTGGCGGTGGAGTGTGGCGGCTTCGACCCCGATGCCTTCGCGAAAAACCGCGCCATCGAGGACCGCCGCAACGAGGACCGCTTCCACTTCATCGAGTGGACGAAGAAGGCGTTCGCCAATGTCGACGTGATCCCCGCCGGCAACGGGATCATGCACCAGATCAACCTGGAGAAGATGTCGCCCGTCGTCGCCGTGAGCGAGGGCGTGGCCTACCCCGACACCTGCGTGGGCACCGACAGCCACACACCGCACGTCGATGCCCTGGGCGTGATCGCCGTCGGCGTGGGCGGGCTGGAGGCCGAGAACGTGATGCTCGGCCGCGCCTCGTGGATGCGCCTGCCCGACATCGTGGGCGTGGAGCTCGAGGGGCACCGCCAGCCGGGCATCACCGCCACCGACATCGTGCTCGCGCTCACCGAGTTCCTGCGGCAGCAGAAAGTGGTCGGTGCGTATGTCGAGTTCTTCGGCGAGGGCGCGCGCAGCCTCACGATCGGCGACCGCGCCACCGTCTCCAACATGTGCCCCGAGTACGGCGCCACGGCGGCGCTGTTCGCCATCGATGCGCAGACCCTCGAATACCTGAGGCTCACCGGCCGCAGCGACGAGCAGGTGAGGCTGGTCGAGACCTACGCGAAGGCGGCGGGCCTGTGGGCCGACGACCTGGCGGCGGCGCAGTACGAGCGCGTGCTGCGCTTCGACCTGTCGACCGTCGTGCGCAACATGGCCGGCCCCTCGAACCCGCACCGCCGCCTGCCGGTGAGCGCGCTGGCCGAGCGCGGCATTGCCGACAAGGCGAAGCTGGCCGCCGGCCAGGACGACGAAGCGCAGGGCCTGATGCCCGACGGCGCGGTGGTCATTGCCGCCATCACCAGCTGCACCAACACCAGCAACCCGCGCAACGTGATCGCGGCGGCGCTGCTGGCGCGCAACGCCAATGCACGCGGGCTCGTGCGCAAGCCCTGGGTCAAGAGTTCGCTCGCGCCCGGCTCCAGGGCCGTGGCGCTGTACCTGCGCGAAGCGAAGCTGCTGGGCGAGCTGGAGCAGTTGGGCTTCGGCATCGTCGGCTTCGCCTGCACCACCTGCAACGGCATGAGCGGCGCGCTCGACCCGGCGATCCAGCAGGAGATCGCCCGGCGCGACCTGTACGCCACGGCGGTGCTCTCGGGCAACCGCAACTTCGATGGGCGCATTCACCCGTATGCGAAGCAGGCGTTCCTCGCGTCGCCGCCGTTGGTGGTGGCCTACGCCATCGCGGGCACGGTGCGCTTCGACATCGAGCAGGACGTGCTGGGCATCGATGGCGACGGCCGCGAGGTGCGCCTGAAGGACCTCTGGCCGAGCGACGAGGAGATCGACGCCATCGTCGCGGCCAGCGTCAAGCCTTCGCAGTTCCGTGCCGTGTACGAGCCGATGTTCGCCATCCGCGCCGACGACGGCGAGGCGGTGGCCCCGCAGTACGACTGGCGGCCCCGGTCCACCTACATCCGCCGCCCGCCCTACTGGGACACCGAGGGCGTGGGCGCGCTGGCGGCCACGCCGCGCACCCTGCGCGGCATGCGCCCGCTGGCGATCCTGCCGGACAACATCACGACCGATCACCTGTCGCCGTCGAACGCGATCCTGATGGACTCGGCGGCTGGCGAATACCTGCACCGCATGGGCCTGCCCGAGGAGGACTTCAACTCCTACGCCACGCACCGCGGCGACCACCTCACGGCCATGCGTGCGACCTTCGCCAACCCGCAGCTCGTGAACGAGATGGCGGTGGTGGACGGTGTGGTGAAGAAAGGATCGCTGGCGCGCATCGAGCCGGAGGGCCGCGTCGTGCGCATGTGGGAGGCCATCGAGACCTATCTGGACCGGCGCCAGCCGCTCATCGTCATCGCCGGCGCCGACTACGGCCAGGGCTCCAGCCGCGACTGGGCGGCCAAGGGTGTGCGGCTGGCGGGCGTGGAAACGGTGGTGGCCGAGGGCTTCGAGCGCATCCACCGCACCAACCTCATCGGCATGGGCGTGCTGCCGCTGGAGTTCAGGCCGGGCACGAATCGCCTCACGCTGCAGCTGGACGGCACCGAGACCTACGATGTGGAGGGCGCACGCACGCCGGGCGCCGAACTCGTGCTGGTGGTGCATCGCCGCCACGGCGACAGCGTGCGCGTGCCGGTGCGTTGCCGGCTCGACACGGCCGAAGAGGTGTCGGTGTACGAGGCGGGCGGCGTGCTGCAGCGCTTCGCGCAGGATTTTCTTGAATCAAAAACGGCTGCAGCGCTCGTCTGACGGGCGCGAGCAGCTATGAAATCGATAGCAAAATGACCGATGGCACCGTCGTCCCGCAGATCCGCATCAGCGCCACCTACATGCGCGGCGGCACCAGCAAGGGTGTGTTCTTCCGCCTGCAGGACCTGCCCGAGGCCGCACGCCGGCCCGGCCCGGCGCGCGACCGGCTGCTGCTGCGCGTGATCGGCAGCCCCGACCCCTACGGCAAGCAGACCGACGGCATGGGCGGCGCGACCTCGAGCACCAGCAAGGCGGTCATCCTCTCCGCCAGCGAACGGCCCGGGCACGATGTCGACTACCTGTTCGGTCAGGTGGCGATCGACAAGGCCTTCGTGGATTGGTCCGGCAACTGCGGCAACCTGTCGGCCGCCGTCGGGCCGTTCGCGATCGCGAACGGGCTGGTGCCGGCGGATCGCATTCCGCGCGACGGCATCTGCACCGTGCGCATCTGGCAGGCCAACATCGGCAAGACGATCGTGGCCCATGTGCCGGTCACGAACGGCGCAGTGCAGGAGACGGGCGATTTCGAACTCGACGGCGTGACCTTTCCGGCAGCCGAGGTGCCGCTGGAATTCATGGACCCGGCGGAGGAGGGGGAGGAGGGCGGTGCCATGTTCCCCACCGGCAATGTGGTCGACACGCTCGACGTGCCCGGCCTCGGCCGCTTCGACGCCACGCTGATCAACGCCGGCATCCCGACGATCTTCCTGAATGCGGCCGAACTCGGCTACACCGGCACCGAGCTCCAGCCGGCCGTCAACGGCGACCGGGCGGCCCTGGCGCGCTTCGAGGCCATCCGCGCCTGGGGCGCCGTGAAGATGGGCCTCATCCGCGAGATGGCCGAAGCGTCGACGCGCCAGCACACGCCCAAGATCGCCTTCGTCGCGCCGCCGCAGGACTACGTGGCCTCCAGCGGCAAGCCGGTGCAGGCAGCGGACGTGGACTTGCTGGTGCGCGCGCTGTCGATGGGGCAGCTGCACCACGCGATGATGGGCACCGCCGCGGTCGCGATCGGCGTGGCGGCCGCCATACCGGGTACCCTCGTCAACCTCGCGGCCGGCGGCGGCGAGCGCACCTCGGTGCGCTTCGGCCATCCTTCCGGCACGTTGCGCGTAGGCGCCGAGGCCGCCCAGGCCGGTGGCCAGTGGACGGTGACCAAGGCCCTCATGAGCCGCAGTGCGCGCGTCCTGATGGAGGGCTTCGTGCGCGTGCCCGGCGACAGTTTCTGAGACCCCTTCTTTCCCGAGAGCGAACCATGTCCACCCGCCAGCAACTCAAGGCCCTTGTCGAAGCGCGCCGCGGCGTCATCGTGCCGGGCGCCTTCAACGCCCTGTCGGCCCGCGTCATCGAAGACCTGGGCTACCCCGCCATCTACGTCACCGGTGCCGGCGTGACCAACATGTGGTTCGGCATGCCCGACCAGGGCTTCATGGGCCTGGCCGAGATCGCCGACCACACGGCGCGCATCCGCGACGCGGTGGGCGTGCCGCTGATCGTCGATGCCGACACGGGCTTCGGCAATGCCCTGAACGTGCGCCACACGGTGCGCACGCTGGAGCGCGCCGGGGCCGACTGCATCCAGTTCGAGGACCAGGTCGCGCCCAAGCGCTGCGGCCATTTCTCGGGCAAGGACGTCATCCCGACCGACGAGGCGGTGAGCAAGATCAAGGCGGCCGTCGACGCGCGCCAAGACCCCGGCCTGCTCATCCTGGCCCGCACCGACGCCTGCGCCACGCAGGGCTTCGAGGCCGCCGTCGAGCGCGCCCAGAAGTTCGCCGAGGCCGGTGCCGACATCCTCTTCGTGGAGGCCGTGACGAAGGAGGACGAGGTGCGCGCGCTGCCGCAGCGCCTGGCCAAGCCGCAGCTCATGAACATGGTCATCGGCGGGCGCACGCCGATCTTCAATGCGAAGCAGCTGGGCGAGCTGGGCTACGGCATCGTGCTCTACGCCAACGCGGCGTTGCAGGGCGCGGTGGCCGGCATGCAGAAGGTGCTGACGGTGCTGCGCGACGAGCAGGAGGTGCAGGAATCCAGCGGCCTGGTCACGCCCTTCGCCGAGCGTCAGCGGCTGGTGGGCAAGCCGGAGTGGGATGCGCTGGAGAAGCGCTACAGCTGACAAAGGACAAATCAACCTACTGCGCGCCCCGATCTCGCACCTGCGTTCCTCACCGTACAGGAGTACGGCTCCGGTACTCGGCACGACCTCGGCGCGCTCGCTACGGTTTCTTCGCCCTTTGTCCCGGGGCGTCGGAGCCGCCTCGTGGGGGCAGCGCCGGCCCGCGCCGCGCCAGCTCGACGAAGGCCCTGAGGTAGTCGATGTGCGTCTCGGACTCGCGGGCGCCCAGGTAGATGTGCTTGTGGATGCCGCGGGCGCCCAGCCGCACCGGCACCACGTCCATCCGGCCTGCGTACTCCTCGACCAGCCAGCGCGGCAGGGCCGCCACGGCGCGGCCGCTGGCCACCATCTGCACCATGATGTCCGTGGTCTCGATGGTCTTGTGGCGCCTGGGGGTGATGCCGGCGGGCATGAGGAACTGGTTGTAGATGTCGAGGCGGTCGGTCTCGACCGGGTAGGTGACGAGCACTTCGCCAGCCAGGTCCCTGGGCCTGACGTGGGCGGCGTCGGCCAGCGCGTGGCTTCGTGCCACCACGAGCACCTGCTCGTAGTCGAACACCGGCTCGAAGGCGAGGCCAGGCTTGAAGAGCGGGTCGGGCGTGACCAGCAGGTCGATCTCGTAGCCAAAGAGGGCGCCGATGCCGCCGAACTGGAATTTCTGCTTCACGTCCACATCGACGTCGGGCCAATCGGCGAGGTAGGGTGCGACCA
>JAFEEH010000054.1 GCA_018241185.1 Pseudomonadota bacterium
CGTTGCTCAGTGGGTGGGTCGATGCCTCTACATCGCCCAGGCTTGTCGATGTCCCTCCACCCCGGCGCCTTGCCCTTTCTCCAATGGTTGTTGCGGTGGCAAAACCATACAAGCTTGTCGAAGCCCTGCGCCGCGCTTCGACAAGCTCAGTCCGAACGGCTTTCGATCACGGCTCAATATCACGCCTAGTAGCGGCCTTTCACCTCGCGTGCGGCCATCGCCTCCGGCACATTGCGCGAGCCGCCCAGCCACAGCTCCGTCACCTGGCCCTTGCCGTCGCGCACCAGCCGCGCGGGCTCGCCGAAGCCGGCGTAGCCGTTGGCCTGCGAGGTGAGGGCGCGGTCCTTGCCCTTCACGGTGAGTTCGGTCGCGTCAGTGAAAGGCGCTGCGAGCGACGGGGTGATGGCGAACACGCGGTCCTTCATCGGCACGAGGTCGACCGGGCCCCACAGGTTCCAGTAACGGCCCGACCAGGGTCTGGTCGCGGCCACCGGCGCCCCGTGCCGGGCGAAGGTCTGCAGGATCTGCAGCACGCCGTCCATCCAGGGCCAGGTGAAGGCGTCGATCGAGTTGGCGAGCAGCGAGATCGCGATGCCCTGCTGCGGCAGCGCCAGGCTGCGCGAGAGAAAACCCTGCAGGCTGCCCGTGTGGCCGATCCAGTCCCAGCCCTGGTAGCTGCCCTGCATGGTGCCCAGGCCGTAGCCGCCAGGCACCGTGCTGTGCGGCACCGTCCACTGGCGTCGCAGCATCTCGCGTCGGCTGGCAACGCTCAGCACGCTCTTCTTCGCGTCCGGCAGCAGCTGCGCGTAGAAGGCGGCAACGTCGGCCGCGGTGCTCACGAAGCCGCCAGCGGGCGCGATGGCATGGGTGCGCTGGTCGCCCGGAATGACCACGCGCCGGCCGAGCAGCAATCGGCCCGAGTGGCCCGATGCCAGCCGCGCCGTGCCCGGCCCGGCATCGGGTTGCGTGTGGTGCAGGCCCGCGGCGTCGACGATCTCGCGCTGCATCCAGGCGCCGTAGGGCTCGCCCGTCACGGCCTCGATCACCAGGCCCAGCAGCGCGAAGCCGTGGTTCGAGTACTTGAAGCGGGTGTTGGCCTCCAGCGGCGGTGCATCGGCCAGCTGGGCCATCAGCTGCGCCTTGTCCAGGAAGGGGTGGCGGTCCATGAACTGGCCCGCGTCGGGGCCGTCGCGCGTCGTGCCGGCGCTGTGCGACAGCAGCTGCAGCAGCGTCGCCTGCGCCAGCCGTGGGTGCAGGCCACCGACGTGCTTGCCCACCGGGTCGTCCAGCTGCAGCCGACTGACCTCGCGCAGCTTGAGGATGCCCGCGGCCGTGAAGCTCTTCGAATGCGAGGCGATGCGAAAGCGATGCCGGGTCGTCAGCTTCTGCTTCGTCTGCGCGTTGGCCACGCCGAAGGCCGCATCGAGCACGGTGTGCTGCCCGTGGTCGATGGCCAGCGCCACGCCCGGGCGTTCGGTGGCGCGGATCTGGAACTCGAGCCAGCGCGGGATGTAGTCGAGGGCAGCCTGCAGCCAGCGGTCCATGGGGCGTCCTTGCGGGGGAGGGTGGAGGGGTGGCCGAGAATACAGGCCGATCACGGGCACCGCCGCCCGCCACTGCACCTCCATGGCCGACACCCCCCGCACCTTCCTCTGGCACGACTACGAAACCTTCGGCGCGAACCCGCGGCGCGACCGGCCGGCGCAGTTCGCCGCCATCCGCACCGACGCGCAGCTCAACGAGATCGGCGAGCCGCTGATGATCTACTGCCGGCCGGCGCCCGACTTCCTGCCCAGCCCGACCTCCTGCCTCATCACCGGCATCACGCCGCAGCTGTGCCTGGAGCGCGGCCTGCCCGAGCGCGAGTTCGCCGCGCAGATCGAACGCGCGTTCTCGCAGCCGGGCACCATCGGCGTGGGCTACAACACCATCCGCTTCGACGACGAGGTCACGCGCTTCCTTTTCTGGCGCAACCTCATCGACCCCTATGCGCGCGAATGGCAGAACGACTGCGGCCGCTGGGACCTGCTCGACGTCGTGCGCCTGACTTACGCACTGCGCCCCGAGGGCATCGTGTGGCCCACGCACCAGGAGGGCGAGCGCGCCGGCAAGCCGAGCTTCCGGCTCGAAGACCTGACGAAGGCCAATGGCCTCGCCCATGAGGCGGCGCACGATGCGCTGTCGGACGTGCGCGCCACCATCGCCCTGGCGCGCCTCATCCGCGAGAAGCAGCCCAAGCTCTTCGACTTCGCACTCGCGCTGCACCGCAAGGACCGCGTCGCGCAGGAGCTGGGCCTGCCCGCCACGCGGCAGACGGCCAAGCCCTTCCTGCATGTCTCGGGCATGTTCCCGCCCGAGCGCGGCTGCCTGGCCGTGATGTGGCCGCTGGCGAGCCACCCCACCAACAAGAACGAGCTGCTGGCCTGGGACCTGGCCCACGACCCGAGCGAGCTGGCCACGCTCGACGTGCCCACGCTGCGCCAGCGCCTGTTCACGCGCAGCGCCGAGCTGCCCGAGGGCGTGCAGCGCCTGCCGGTGAAGGGCATCCACCTCAACAAGTCGCCCATGGTGGTCGCCAGCCTGCGCACGCTGAGCGATGCCATGGCCGCGCGCTGGTCGGTCGACCTGCCGCGGGCCATGCGCCATGCGGAGATCGCCGCCGGCCTGCCCGACATGAGCGCCATCTGGGGCGAGGTCTACGCACGCGAGCCGCAGGGCCCCGCCGACGTGGACGAAGACCTCTACGGCGGCTTCGTGGGCAACAACGACCGCCGCCGGCTGAACGACCTGCGCGCGCTGTCGGGCGAACGGCTCGCGGCCCAGCGCGCCTCCTTCGACGATCCGCGCCTGGAGGAGCTGCTGTTCCGCTACCGCGCGCGCAACTTCCCCGAGACGCTGAACGAGGGCGAACAGGCGCGATGGCTCGAGCACCGCGTGGCCAAGCTCATCGACGGGGAGGGCGGCGCCTTCAACGTCGACCGGTACTTCGCCGAGATCGACACCCTGTCCGAGACGGCCGACGCGCGGGCCGAGGACATCCTCGGCGCGCTCTACGAGTACGCCGAGATGGTGGCGCCCGAAAGCTGACATCCATCGCCATGCCCGTGCGCCGCCTCGCCCCCGCCGATGCACCGGCCTACCGGGCCTTGATGCTCGACGCCTATGCGCGGCATCCCGAGGCCTTCACTTCGACCGTGGCCGAGCGCGAGCCGCTGCCGCTGGCCTGGTGGGAGGCGCGCC
>JAFEEH010000055.1 GCA_018241185.1 Pseudomonadota bacterium
GATTCCGCCCTGGCGCCTCCCGGCCCCCGGCGCCAGTTGAACCTGGAGGTGCGATTCCGTGCCTTCGGGTTCTCTTTTTTCCTATCTGCACCTCGGGACGACGAAGCCCGTGTGGATGAACAGACAACGAAGAGACGCCGAGATCCAGCATGTACATTCACCCCCTCCTGTCGCAGTTGCCCGAAGCGGTCCGCAAGGCCGTGAGCGATGCCAGCAGCCTGCGCGAATTCCGAAAGAACGAAGCGGTCCTGCGCGCGCAGGAAAGCACCGACTTCGTGTTCTGCGTCGCCGCCGGACTGCTGCGCGTGGTTTCCACGGGCTCGGGCGAACAGGACCTCACGACGCATTTCCTCAAGCCCGACGAGTTCTACCTGGGCCCCCACTTCGCCGAGCAGGGCTACGAGTCCGAGGTGAGCCTGATCGCCGCGCTGCCGTCGTCGGTCTACATGATCCCCAGGCGCATCGTGCGCAGCCTCTGCGCGGCCTATCCGTCGGTGGCGCTGGGCCTGCTGGACATGAAGGTCCGCCGGCTCGCCACGATGGGCCGCAGGATGCGGCGCGTGGCCACCCTGTCGGCCGAGCAGATCGTGGGGCGCGCGCTCTACGACCTGACGCAGGAGCGGTCCGACGGCAAGCGCGTCATCGACAAGCGAATCCCGCAGTCGGTGATCGCTTCCTATGCAGGACTGTCCCGACCGGTGGTGAACAAGGTCTTCAAGGAGATGGAAGCGCGCGGGCTCATCGAGCGGGGCGGCGACGTGTACACGCTGTCGGAACGCGTCGGCCAGGCCACCGACTTCGATGCCCTGCTGCCCCACGAAAGCCTGGAGCCGGGCGGCTCGTCAACCTACGCCGCGCCCGACTTCGATCTGGACCTGCCCACGCACAAGAACAAGTCCAGGAAGTAAGGCGGGCGCTCCCGCTGGCTGCACGTCGCGTCGGGCGTCCACGCACGCCGATCGCAGTTTGCGCCGGTCCTATTCGAAGGAGAAGGTCCGCACGCCCTGGTTGTAACGAAGCGAGCGAACCTGCCAGGTCGACGCATTCTTGTTGCCGCTGCTGCCCAGGAACAGATAAGCGCCTCGATAGGCCGCACCACAGGCGGCAGGCATGCTGGCGTCGAGTGCCGTCGCCACTGCGCACACGGGCGACGCGCCGGCGTTCCTGAACATGCCGCCGTCGGCAGGGGCGGCATCGGCGAAGCAGGCATCGGCAGGCAGCGCAGCGACGTCCAGCGGGGTCTGGCCTGTCTCGCTCCCGTTGATGTCGGTCGACCCGATGGGCGTGCCCGCCGACACCCGCCAGCCACGACTCTGCGGCGTGATCACCGCCGTCGCGTAGTGGCCGGGAACCAGGCTGCCATAGTGCTCGCCGCCGGGCTGCAGGTACTGGTAGTAGGTGTCGTAGGTCACCGTGCGATAGCGTGCCCGCGCCTGCGCGATGGTCGCATCGGCAGCGAGCGGCGGCTGGCCGCACTGCATGTCGACGACGAAATCGAAAGACACATAGGGCAGCCCCTGGCCGGGCGTGTAGTTGGCGTCGGGCTGCATCTCGATCTCGATGCCCTGGAAGTCCCGCACCTTCAGGCCGTCGAAGCCCGGCAGTTGCAGAACCGCCTTGTTGCCAAGCCCACCGCCGACGAACGCGCCCGCTGCCGACGCGAGACCGCTGCCGGTGCTCAACGACAGCGCGCCGTTCGAGATGCCGAGCGCTGCGTGGTTGAGCTGCGGCATGGCTGCGACCTCGGCGTTCGTCCACCGGCGGGTGTAGGGCAGTGCCGAGGGGGCCACATCGCCCGAGAGGAGTTCGGCGAACTGCTCCTGCGTCATGCCGGCGTTCTGCAACGACTCGTTGAGCGAAGCGAAGAAGCCCTCGAGCTGCGAGGCGGCATCCGCATCGAATGCGACGGACGGGTCCGCGTCCAATGCATAGCCCGCACCGTGGAGCAAGGACTTCAGGCGCTCGGCAGCTTCGGTGATGGGTGCTTCGAGATCCGCGACCGCCTGCGACAGGCCGCCTGCATGCGCGTCGAGCCACGCGGCCAGGGGCTGGCCCGCGGCCAGCGACATGACGAGGTCCGTCAGCGGGTTGATGCCCGCATCATGACCGGGCTGGAAGGCGATCGAATACATCGCCGTCGTCTGCGGCACGGCGGACTGCTTGGCCAACGGCATGGCCTTGGCAACGGAGCCATCATCCGCGACCGCACGCAGCACGCAAGGAAACGCGGACGCCTCGACGGAAAGGCTCCATCGCCCATCGTCGCCGGCCCTTCCGGAGGCGACCGGACCGCTGCTGCAGAAGGCCGTCACCTCGGCACCGCGCAGGGTGGTGGTGCCCTTCAACGCGTGAGCAGGCGCGGGCGCCGGGGCCGGCGCCGGTGCCGGTGCGGGTGCCGGCGAGGGTGCCGGAGCAGTCGCAATGGGAAGAGCGAAGCCGCTACCACCGCCCCCGCCGCCGCACGCGGCCACCAGGACGGACACGGCCACAGCAGGCCAGCTCAAACGAAATGCGAGATGCATGCGGGGCACTCCTCTCCAGGGTGTTGGTGAACCGGGCGATTAGAGGGGCGCACCGACCCTGCGCGCAGCGCTTTCTCTCGTGATCTGTCATCGCGCTGACACTACGCCGGAATGCGAAGGCCGGCGGCAGCGTGGCCGGAAGGCCTGGCATCTCACGGCACCGACAACGCCGTCAACAACCCGATGTCATCGGCAAGGCCGACCGCGTACTTTCGACAGCCGGCCAGCGCGCTCCGGTTGCGACCTCTGGGTCTGAAATACCCACAGTGTCAGCACGCTGACATATCGCCGCACTTCGATGGTGCGGTTGCGGGATGGGACTTCTACATTGGATGCATTCAGTAACAAGTGCACGTTCAAGTTCCATGACACCTCGATCCCTCCCCGTCCCCCACACGCAGCGGCGCTTCGCGCGCGCGGCCGTTGCCGTGCTTGTTGCCACGGCATTCACTGCAGCCTTTGCCGATCCCGCGCCGACGGTGTTGAACGTCGCCGACGGCAACATCGCGCCCGGCAGCACCGAAGCGATCAACGGTGGGCAGGCCTATCAGATCCAGACCGACGCACAGCGCGCCCAGAGCGCCGCCGACGGCGCGATGGGCCTCGCGTCGGCCGCGTACACCGATGCCGGCAAGGCACAGCGCACGGCCGAGAGTGCACGCGACATCGCGGGCACGGCGCTCGGCGTCGGCAACACGGCCAACAACGCCGCCAATGCGGCCCAGAACTCGGCCAACCAGGCACAGGCCACGGCAGCCGGCGCGCAGCAGGCGGCCAGTGCCGCGCAGACCACGGCCAACGGCGCGATGAACGCGGCAGGCGCCGCGCAAAGCACCGCCGACGGGGCGATGGGTCTGGCGTCGGCCGCGTACACCGATGCCGGCAAGGCGCAGCGCAGCGCCGATGGGGCCCGCGACCTCGCCAGCATCGCGCTCGGCGTGGGCAACACAGCCAACAACGCCGCTGGCGCAGCCCAGTCCACCGCGAACCAGGCCCTGACCAACGCGGGCCTGGCCCAGACCAGTGCGAACAACGCGAACGCTGCAGCGGGCGCCGCGCAGACGACGGCCAACACGGCGCTCGGCCTGGCGCAGAACTCGGCCCAGTACTCGCCGGACGGCAGCACGCTCGCGCTCAACAGCAACGGCGGTGCGGGTACCGTCATCAGCAACGTCAGCGCCGGTCAGGCGGCCAACGACGCCGTGAACGTGGAGCAACTCCAGCAGACCAGCCAGGCGACGTTGACCAGCGCCAACAGCTTTGCCAACGAGCAGGTACTGGCGCTGCAGGCCCTGATGAACCAGGCCTTCCAGAACGGCCTGTGCAACTTCAACGGCGGCACCGTCAGTTGCGGCACCGGAAGCATCGTCGAAGGCCAGGGTGCCACGGCCATCGGCATCGGCGCTCAAGCCGTGGGCAACGACACCACGGCGATTGGCAGCGGTGCCGAAGCGCGCTTCGCAGGCTCGGTTGCCATCGGCGCCGGTGCGCGTGCGCTGGCCGACCCCACCACCGCAGTCGGCAACAACGCCGTCGCGGCAGGCAACAACTCGGTCGCCCTCGGCGCGAATACGCTGGCCACGGGCGCCAACTCGGTGGCCCTGGGCCAGGGCTCCGTGGCGACGCGTGACAACTCGGTTTCGGTGGGCGACGCCTCGGCCGGCTTGGCTCGGCAGATCACCAACGTGGCGTCGGGCGTGATGCCGACCGATGCGGCCAACGTCGGCCAACGTCGGCCAGCTGCGCCAGGCGGTGAGCGCCGCCTCGGACGAGATGCGCAAGTTCGCCGCGCGGGGCGTGGCCGCCGCGCTGGCCATGCCGCAGATGCCGGCGCTGGCACCCGGCAAGCAATGGGTGGGCGTGGCCGTCGGCAACTACTCGGGCGAGAACGCGCTGGGCGCGACGTGGGGCTACCAGGTGACGGACGCATTGAACCTCGGCATCGGCGTGTCAGGCGCCATGGGCGGCGGCGCCAACCAGCTGGCCACGCGTGTGCAGTTGGGTTACGCGTGGTGAGGGCGCGCACCGGCGCGGCGCCCATTGCGCGCCAGTGCCTTTGAGCGAAGCTCGGTCAGGGGCGATCCCCAAGGGCTCTCCCCTGGGTCGATCGGAGTCGCTTCTGCCGACATCGGTGAGCACTCCGAGGCCCGCCGTGCGGGAACTGCACGGCGTCGGCCCCGGCCGATTCGGTGCGGCCGCGCATTTGCTGGATCGGCTCGACACCCGACCTCTTGAATCGAGACGCCGACGCAGCGCGTGGTGGCGATTCTGGTGATGCCTGGGCGGCCCTGCACGCGTGCTGCGACAGAGACCCCCACCGCCTCAACGCCTGGCTGCAGGCAGTGGCGAGAATTCCGCCGGCACCCAGGCATAGGCGGCGCCTTCTGCGCGCACATGGCCCAACCCGGGAAACGGCAGGTGTGCCCCAGCCACCCACCAGCCCGCACGCGCCGCTTGCGCCAGCAATTGCCGGCGCGAGGCGATGGCCCGCACGCGGTCCACGTCGGCCTCGAAACTGGCCGACGGCCGCGCGAACTGCACCACGTGATAGTGCACCACGTCGCCCCACACCAGCAGCTTCTGCGCATCGCCACCATCGATCAGGTACGAGGTGTGGCCCGGCGTATGACCCGGTGACGCCAGGGCCTGAATGCCGGCCGGCAGCCCCGCATCGCCCGGCTTGAAACTGCGCAGCCGCCCTGCCGCCTGGTAAGGCGCGAGGGCACGCCGCGCCTGCCCGACCACGAAGCGCAGCGCCTGCGGCGTGCGCGCCTCGGCCTCGGGCCCTTCCCAGTAGCGCAGCTCGGTGTCGTCCAGCCACAGCGTGGCGTTGGGAAAGGCGCGTGCGCCGTCGGCCCCCACCACACCGCACAGGTGGTCGGGGTGCGCATGCGTGAGCAACACGTCGTCCACCTGCGCGGGCGACACGCCCGCCGCCTGCAGGTTGGCAATCACCTGCCCCAACCCCGGCCCGAAGCAGTCCGCCGTGCCGGCATCGACCAGCACACGCCGCCCACCGATGTGGACCAGGTAGGCATTGACCGCCGTCTGCAGCCCCCGCGGTGACTCGGGCACGTAGCGCCGCTGCAGCAGCGCGTCGATGGCGGCGGGCGTGAGGCCCTGGATCTGCGAGCGCGGCAACTGCACCACGCCATCGAAGAGTGCGGTGACGCGCAGGGTGCCGATGGCCTGCTGGTAGTAGCCGGGCACCTGCTGGAGGGCCGAAGCTGAAGTGGCTTCTGGCGCAGGCGCCGGCGATGTGGATTGCGCGAATGCGCTGGCGCCGAGGGCAAGCGCGGTGGCGCCCATGGCAGCGCGGCGCCAAGCATGTCGAAGGCGGCTGGGAAAGGAGGCGAATGGCAAGGCGGGCTCCGGAAACGAGGAAGTCGCGGCACCGTGCCGCGGTGCTTCATCGTGCCGGGGCAGCACGGTGCGGAACGCTCAATTCGGTGTGTGATTTGCTCACACCGGGTCGTTGTGTCGCCCTGGATGTGGTCGGTGCTGCCTGAGGCCTGCGTTCTCGCCCGCCAGGCACTGACTGGTGCCGCTTCCATAGAGGTCAGTCTTTCGGAGTGCTCGCAACCCCACGCCCGGTCAGGAAGAGTGCGAGCCTGAAGAGGCGGGAGGCGTTTCGTCATTGGCCCGTACGAACTCCCGCCGCATGACTTGCTCGGCGATACGCCAAATCCCGTGCTTGCTCACCAGCCGCGCGGTCACAATCAACAGCAACGCGGGGAGTTGCATTGGCGCGGGTACCGAAGGCTGGCCTGCGCCTTGATAGCGGTACGCGGTGAGGTAAAAGCGGGCATCCGCCTTGCTGACGCCCCGCACGTCCACCAACAGGTTGGTCACCACATGCCGGATCGTTTGGTTGGCCGGCCTGAGCTCCAACTCTGCGACGATGGCAGGGCGCCCCGCCAGCACTTTGCCCGCGCGATGCCAGACGACGTCATCGGTGCACAGTGCCACCATGCACGGATAGTCCCAGGCATCGAACGCATCGTAGAAGCGCAGAAGCACCTGTGCGCAGTCCCATTCGATCGCCCGTTTGGTATCGCGGTCCATCGCGTGCTCCGGTTCAGGTGCGCACGGCCAGCACGATCTTGCCGGCGTGCGTCCCACTTTCCATCAAAGCGTGGGCCTCGCCCGCATGCTCCAGGTCGAGCACTCGATCAACCACCGGCTGCAGCCGCGGCGTGGCCAGGCGCGGCCACCATGTCTTCTCCAACCCCTGCGCCAGCATGCTCTTGTACGCAGCACTGCGGGGACGCAACGTTGAGCCCATCAGCTGCGCGCGTTTGCGCAGCAACTTGACCA
>JAFEEH010000056.1 GCA_018241185.1 Pseudomonadota bacterium
CTCGGCGGCGCCGAGCAACTGGGCGACTACGACATCGCCGAAAGCGACCAGATGGTGAAGGTGCTGCGCACGCAGGTCGACGTCGTGCTGCCACACGGCACGGCGGTGCTCAACGCCGCCGACCCGCGCGTGGCCGGCATGGCGCCGCTGTGCGACGGCGAGGTGATCCTCTACGCCGCCGATCCGCAGGCCGCGCCGCTGGCTGCGCACCAGAACGCCGGCGGCAAGGCGGTGCTCGTGCGCCAGGACCGCGTGGTGCTGGCCAACGGCACCAGCGAGTCCTTCCTGCCCGGGCTGGGCCGCCTCACGGTGTGGCGTGCCACGCATGCGGGCGTCAGCCTCGACAGCCTGCTCGCCGCCGTCGCGGCCGGCTGGGCCATGGGCATCCCGCTCAACCTCATCGGGGCCGGTGCCGAAGTGTTCGAGGCCGACCTGCAGGCCGCGCTCGCCTCGCTGCAGCTGTCGCAGCAGACCCTCCCCGTCGCCGAAGCCCAGCTCGCCTGAGACGCCGCCCAGGCCGCCTCCGACAGACACCCCGCCCACCATGGAAATCACCCGCATCCGGGCCCTGCGCGGCCCCAACCTCTGGAGCCGCCACACGGCGATCGAGGCGATCGTCGCCTGCCAGGGTCCCGAAAACGCCATCGAGCAACTGCCGGGCTTCGAGTCGCGCCTGCGCGCCCTCTTCCCGACCATCGGCGAGTTGCACCCCGTCGTGCTCGGGCAGCCGCTGGCGCTGGCCCATGTGCTGGAAAACGCCGCACTGGCGCTGCAGGCGCAGGCCGGTTGCCAGGTCGCCTTCGGCCACACGACCCGTACGACCGACGAGGGCGTGTACCAGGTGGCGGTGCAGTACACCGAAGAAGCCGTGGGCCGCCGTGCGATGAAGCTGGCCGAACAGCTCATCGCCGCCGCACTGGGCGAGCAGGGCAGCTTCGATGCACAGGCTGCCATCACCGAGCTGCGCGAGCTCGACGAGGACGAACGCCTGGGCCCGAGCACCGGCTCGATCGTCGAAGCCGCGGTGGCGCGCGGCATTCCCTACCGCCGGCTCACGAGCGGCAGCCTGGTCCAGTTCGGCTGGGGCGCCAAGCAGCGCCGCATCCAGGCCGCCGAGGTCGACAGCACCAGCGGCGTGGCCGAATCGATCGCGCAGGACAAGGAACTCACCAAGCAGCTGCTCAATGCCGCCGGCGTGCCGGTGCCGCTGGGCCGGCCGGTGAGCGACCTGGAGGACGGCTGGGCCGCCGCGCTGGAGATCGGCCTGCCGGTGGTGACCAAGCCGCAGGACGGCAACCAGGGCAAGGGCGTGACGGTGAACATCACCTCGCGCGAGCAGTTCGACGCCGCCTACGCCTCGGCCGCGCACTACGGCGAGGTGATGGTTGAGAAATTCCTGCCCGGCTTCGACTTCCGCCTGCTGGTGGTCGGCGACAAGCTGGTCGCTGCCGCGCGGCGCGACCCGCCACAGGTGATCGGCGACGGCACGAGCACCGTGCGCCAGCTGGTCGAGGTGGTGAACCAGGACCCGCGCCGCGGCGAAGGCCACGCGACCTCGCTGACCAAGATCCGGCTGGACGACATCGCCATCGGCCGGCTCGAGGCGCAGGGCCTGACGCCCGACAGCGTGCCCGAACGCGGCCAGCGCGTGGTGCTGCGCAACAACGCGAACCTCTCGACCGGCGGCACCGCCACCGATGTGACCGACACGGTGCACCCGGAAATCGCGGCACGCGCCGTCGATGCGGCGCAGATGGTCGGCCTGCACATCTGCGGTGTCGACATGGTCTGCGAGAACGTCATCCGCCCGCTGGAGGAACAGCACGGCGGCATCGTCGAGGTCAACGCCGCGCCGGGCCTGCGGATGCACATCAGCCCGTCCTTCGGCCGCGGCCGTGCGGTGGGCGAGGCGGTGATGGACCAGCTTTTCGCCGACGGCGACGACGGCCGCATCCCGGTGGTCGCGGTGACGGGCACCAACGGGAAGACGACGACCGCGCGGCTCATCAACCACCTCTTCATGTCCAGCGGCATGGTGACGGGCATGACCAACACCGACGGGGTGTACGTCGACGGCCGCCAGACCGACAGCGGCGACTGCTCCGGCCCCAAGAGCGCGCGCAACGTGCTGCTGCACCCCGACGTGGAAGCGGCGGTGTTCGAGGTGGCGCGCGGCGGCATCCTGCGCGAGGGCCTGGGCTTCGACCGCTGCACGGTCGCGGTGGTGACCAACATCGGCAGCGGCGACCACCTGGGGCTGAACTACATCAATTCGGTCGAAGAGCTCGCCGTGCTCAAGCGCGTCATCGTGCGCAACGTGGCGCCCAGCGGCTATGCGGTGCTCAACGCCGCCGATCCCAACGTGGCGGCCATGTCGGCCGCCTGCCCCGGCAGCGTCATCTACTTCGCGGCCGACCGGCAGCACCCGGTGATGGCCACCCACCGCGCCCAGGGCCGCCGCACCGTGTACGTCGACCGCGACACCATCGTCGCCGCCGAAGGCAGCTGGCGCGAGCGCGTGCCGCTGCGCGACGTGCCCTTCACCCGGGGCGGTACGCTGCCCTTCCAGGTCGAGAACGCCATGGCCGCCGTCGCCGCGGCCTGGGCGGTGGGCCTGGACTGGGACACCATCCGTAGCGGCATGGGCAGCTTCAAGAACGACGCCGCCGGCGTGCCGGGCCGCTTCAACATGATGGAGTTCCGCGGCGCCACCGTCATCGCCGACTACGGCCACAACACCGACGCGATGAAGGCGCTGGTGGCCGCCGTCGACACGCTGCCGGCCCAGCGCCGCTCGGTGGTGATCAGCGGCGCCGGCGACCGGCGCGACAGCGACATCCGCGACCAGACCGGCATCCTCGGTGCGGCCTTCGACGAAGTGATCCTCTACCAGGACGCGGCCCAGCGCGGCCGCGCCGACGGCGAGGTGATCGCGCTGCTGCGCCAGGGCCTGGAAGGCGCCAGCCGCACACGGCGCGTGGACGAGATCCGCGGCGAATTCGTCGCCATCGACGAGGCGCTCGACCGCTTGCAACCGGGCGACCTGTCGCTGATCCTGGTCGACCAGGTCGACGAGGCGCTGGCGCACCTGGCGCGGCGCATCGCGGCGGGCTGAGCCCGGCGGCGCGCCGTGAGCGCCGCATCTTTTTTGATGCCCAAATCGGCCTCTGGCGCGCATGGGGTGGGCGCGAGCAGCTATCGTTTCCATAGCATCCCGCCTGCTTGCCGGAGATGTCCGACACGGATCGACGCCCACGGCCTGTGCGGCCGGCGCCGCCTTGTCCCACAGCCCCCGGCGCGGCGCGCAGCGCACACTGCAGCACCGCCTCCAGGCGCCATGCGTTCGACTTCCGCCGCATGCGCCCAGGCATCAAGGAGAGACCGCCGATGACTGCCAGCCCCGTCCCCACTCCACGCCGCACCGCGCCCCGGCTTCTGGCCGTGATGGTCCTTGGCGCGGCCGCAACGCTTGCCGCCGCACAGGGCAGCGTGGCTGCCGACAAGGCGCGATGCGACGGCGTCCAGCAGGACAAGGCCGCCTGCCAACGCGAAGCTGGTGCCGCCCGGCAGGAGGCACAGCGCGGAGGCCTGACCAGCGCCAGCGGCGCGACGTACGACCAGAACGCCCTGGCCCGTTGCCGGTCGCAGCCCGCCGCGGACCGCGCCGATTGCGAGGCCCGCGTGCGAGGCAGCGGCGCCACGTCCACCGAGGGCAGCGTCATGGGCGGCGGCGTGATCCGCGAGACGGTCACCCCCATTCCGGCCAAGTGAGTCCGGCGACCGGCGCTGAACCGGCGCCGCACTGCCGGCTCCAAGCCATCCCGTTCTTCGCCAACAAGGAGTTCCCATGAAGCATCTGCTTTCCCGTACAGCCATCGCGCTTTGCCTGGGCGCCGGCATGAGCGTTACCGCCCTGGCAGCTCCGCCTCGCGGCCTCGACAGCACCTACCAGCAGGAACGTGCCGTCTGCGACCATATCCAGCAGGACCGCGCGGCGTGCCTGCGGGAGGCTGGCGCGGCCCGTCAGGCGGCGCGCCAGGGCACGCTGACCACCGCGCCCGACTACCGCGCCAATGCACTGGCCCGCTGCGGCCTGCATCCGCCGGCCGAACGCGCCGAGTGCGAAGCCCGCATCCTGGGCACCGGCCAGACCACCATCGACGGCAGCGTTCTCGGCGGCGGGCTGATCCGTGAAACGGTCACCACCGTCCCCGTGGCGCCGCGGCCCATGCCGCGCTGAACTTGGAGGCCGCCGGCTTGCCAAGGAGCACAAGCAGCCGCACCATGCCCCGCATGGAGATTCATGATCTCGAGGGCGCCTTGCTGGATGCATGGGTCGCACGGGCCCAGGGACTGTGCGACATCCGCCTGGCGGCCGACGGCAGCGCGGCTGTCTGCGTTGCGCGCTGGGTCGACGCCGCCGAACCCCGGCCGTACAGCCCCAGCACCGATTGGACCCTGGCCCGCTTCATCATCGATCACGAGCACATCGCATTGCGCGACCTGTGGATCAGCGGGCGCCCTCCGGCCTTCGAGGCCATGCTGCGGCGCCATGACGTCACCTGGTTCGCGCGCGGGGAGTTGCCGCTGGTGGCGGCCATGCGTGTCTATGTCCGCAGCCGCTTCACTGAAGAAGAGGTGCGGCTTCGCTCCTTCGACGCCTGACGCGTCGCGTGTTCAGCGCGGCCGGCGCGCGCGCAGCCGGGCCATCACCAGCAAGGCCTGCGTCACGGCCCGGGCGCGGCGCTGCAAGGCATGCCGCACCACCGGCCGAGGATCCTGGCCTGGCTTGAGCGAGCTCCGGTCACGCCCGCCCGTGGCCATGAAGTCCATCAGGGCCGCGTACTCGGACGTGTCTGGGGGCGGGAAATCCATGCCCCGATGTTAGTACGTACGCTCTTGTCGACATGTAATCATTCGACCCGGCCGAACCCGTGTGTGAATTTTTGCGCGACCCCGGGACGGACGGGCCAACAGCGCGGGCCCGCGTGCTGCGGTCGCAGCCTGGCTCAGGCCCCTGCCGACGGCGGCTCGAAAGCGAAGCCCACGCCGTAGACCGAGCGGATCCATTCATGCGCCGGCGCGGCAACTGCCAGCTTGCGTCGCAGGTTCTTTACATGGCTGTCGACCGCGCGTTCCGTGACGTCGGCATCGTCGTCGTAGGCCAGATCCAGCAGTTGGGCACGCGAGAAGATGCGGCCCGGCGAACGCGCCAGGACCTGCAGCAGGTGGAACTCGCGCCGCGTGAGGCTCAGCGCCGCGCCGTCGAGCGTGGCCTGCCAGCGGGCTTCATCGAGCACCAGCGCGCGGCCCGCGGCCGCCGCCTCGTCAGGCCCCGCCTGCGTCCGCCGCAGCACGGCCCGCACCCGGGCGACCACCTCGCGCGGCGAGAAGGGCTTGCAGATGTAGTCGTCCGCGCCGGCGTCGAGACCAAGGAGGCGGTCCACCTCCTCGATGCGCGCCGTGATCAGGATGACCGGCCGGTGCGTGTGCGCACGCGCCTCGCGCAGCACGGCCAGGCCGTCCATGCCGGGCAGCATGATGTCCAGCAGGGTGAGGTCCGGCGGGTCCTTCAACAGACGGTCCAGGCCCGTCGGTCCGTCGGACACATGCTCGGTCTCGTAACCGGCAACGCGCAGGTAGTCCTGCAGCACGGAGGCGATGTCGGGCTCGTCTTCGACGATGAGGATGCGCAAGCTCATCAGGCGTTGCCCAGCGGCAGCGTGAGGGTGATGCGCAGGCCGCCCAGCGCGGAATCGGCCGCGTCGATGAAGCCGCCGTGCGCCTCCACGATGGCACGGCAGATCGAGAGCCCGAGCCCCGAGCCCCCCGATTCGCGGCTTCGCGAGGACTCGCCGCGGAACAGGCGGTCGAAGAGGTGGGGCAGTTCCTCGGCCGTGACGCCGGGCGCACTGTCGTCGAAGCTCAGCAGCAGGCGCTGGGCCGCACCCGCACCCTCGACCTGCGCGCCGATCTGCAGGCGGCCACCGGGGTCGGTGTAGCGCAGCGTGTTCTCCAGCAGGTTCATGAAGGCCTGGTGCAGCCTGCGGCCGTCGCCTTCCAGCATCGGCTTGCTGCGCGCCGCCAGCGCCTCGAGGGGGCGCGTGTCGACCTCGATCCGGCGCTGCGCGAAGCGGTCGCGCGTGGTGGCCAGGGCATCCTTCAGCTGCGCCAGCGGGAACACGGGTGCACGCTCCTGCGGCGCCTCGGTGCCCTGCATGCTGCTGCGCAGGTCGTCCACCAGCTGCCCCAGGCGCATCACCTGGCGGTGCAGGCGCAACGCGGTCCTGTCGTCGAAGCTGCGCACGCCGTCCTGCAGGGCCTCGATCTCCGCGCGCATGGCGGCCAGCGGCGTGCGCAGTTCGTGCGACACGTCGGTGAGCCAGACGCGGCGCGAGGCCTCGATGGTGTCGAGCCGCTCGGCCATGTAGTTGAAGGTGCGGCCGAGAAACGCGATCTCGTCGGAGCCCTGGGTCTTCACCCGCGTCTGCAATCGTCCGCGCGCGATGCTCTGCGCGGCATCGGCCAGGTCGTCGATGGGCGCGAACCAGCGGCGGGACAGCCACCACGACAGCGCCAGGGCCAGCACCAGGCCCACCAGCCCGGTGACGGCCACCAGCCCCCGCTGCTGGGCCAGGAAGGCGCGGTCGGCCTCGCTCTCCATCGCTTCGATGGGGGCCAGCGCCAGATAGCCGACGAGCCGGCCATGGTCGCGCAGCGGCAGGCGCGCAGCCTTGGCCGGATCGACCTCGGCACCGGCCACATGGCCGCCCGACGCATCGAGCACCGCCAGGCGGCGGAACATCATGAATTCGGGCACGCGCGGCGGGTCGCCGCCAGCGGTCGCGGTCAGGGGCGGCGGCGGATACAGGTGCAGCAGGAAGTCGGGGCCGCGCCCACCGCCCGCTGGCCCGCCGAAGCCCGGCTCGCCGAAGGGCCGCGGCGCGTACCACGGAGGCAGGCGTGGGTCGGACTTGAGCGCCGACTCGGCATCGGCACCCTCGGCCTCGCCGCGCAGGAGGCGTGCCCAGAGCTGGGGCTCGCTGCGCAGCCTGGACCAGCCGTTGTCGGCCGCGTAGTTCTTCAGCAGGCGCGGCGTCAGCCAGTCCATGCGCCGGATTTCGATCTCGGCCACGTAGGCACCCAGTCCGCGCTGCAGGCCGAAGACCGAAAAGGCCGCGAAAGTCAGCAGCAGCACGACCAGCAGCGTGGCCAGGGCCAGAAAGATCTTCTTCGACAGGGTCAGGCGGGGCATGGCAAGGCGCGATCGCCCGGATTCTGCGGCATGAAGGACAGCCGCCGCGGCCCGGGGCACGTGCACGGCCATGGGGTGGACGGATCAGCGTGCAAGCGGGGCCGGGGCCCGTGGAGCCACATGGACGGCCGGTCCGCGTCGCCCGGCATACAGGGCCTGGCCGCCGACGATGCTGCCCGTGGCCATGATCGGCGCCAGGGTGAACGCGTGGCGGGGTTCATCGGGCCGCGGGTCGACGGCGGCGGTCCAGCCGCCCACGGCCAGCAAGCCGAGCGAGCCGGCCGCGCCCAGGACCGCCCGGGCGGCCGCGCGAGACGCCGGTGTCATGGCCGCGCGGCGCCCATGGAGGACGCGGCCGCGATCGGCCCCAGCGGAAGGCGCACCGTGAGCCCCATCACCGCAAACGGCGACGGCGCCGCATAGGCGCGGCCACCGCAGGCGTGCGCCATGCGCTGCACCTCGCGGATGCTGGCGTGCAGGGTGCGCTCGGCGGCCACGGGAGCGACGGCGCAGCTCGCCAGCCGCGTGAACAGGCGGGCGAGCCGAAGGCCGCCCGCTGCATCGTCGGGGCCGACCCAGTGCAGCACCGCATGCGCACCCTCCGCACGGGCAGCGGCACGCGGGCGCACATGGGCGCCCAGCGCATGGGCCGTGATGGCGCCGAGGTGGGCGAGCAGCGCGTGCAGTTCGGCTTCGGACAGGGCCACGCGCAACGGTTGGGTGGGCGGATCGCCCCGCAGGTCGCAGACCGCGCCCTGCGGCGAAGCCGGACTGCGGGCCGCCTGCTCCAGCACGGGCCACAGCTCGCTGTCGATGCGCGACGCACCGGCCCATGCAGCGGGCGCGGCCGGCGGCGCGGCCGCGTCCCCCCGCACGGTCGTGCGCGGCGGACGCCGGGCACGCCAGCAGGCCAGGAGATTCAGGCGCCCGGGTGGGCGCTGCAGGTCGTCGAGGTAGGGGATCGCCTTGGCCATCTGCGTTGCGGGTGCGTCGTCGAGGCACACGATGCCGGAGAAAAGAGGAGAAATCGGGGAGGCGGCCGTCCGGCGCTATGAAAACAATAGCGCCTCGCGCCCACCCGGCCTGCCGCGCAGGCCTTTTTTGCTCGCAAGCGGGGCGTTCGCGTCCGCCCCGCCCCACGCCCGTCAGAAGGAGTGCCGGATGCCGAAGTCGTACCCGGTGGCGCTCTTCGGCAGGTACCCGCTGGCGTAGGTCGCCGAGCCATAACCCGTGGTGCTGTCGGACAGCAGCGAGCCCGTGTAGTTGGCGTCGTTGCGGTTGTTCACGCGCGCCACCGTCGCGTAGAGCGCGGTCCGCTTGGACAGGTTGTGCACGTAGCCCAGCGACAGCTTCTGCACCTTCGGGGCCTGCCCGTAGATGTCGTCGCCGCCTTCGTTGTAGCGCACGGTCGAGTAGGCCGCGCGGATCAGGCCTGCCCCGACCGGCACCGTGGCGCCGAACAGGTAGCCGTTGTAGCTGTCGCGCGTCGAACCCGTGGCCGTGTAATCGAACTTGTTGCGCACCTGCGAGAGTTCGCCGAAGAGCTTGACCGGGCCGAAGTCGTAGGACGCGCCGAGGTTGGCCGTGCTGACCTTGCGGCGCAGGTCCGCCGTGTCCTCGGCCACGCTCTCGCCGTACGAGAACGCCACGTCGAGCGGGCCGCGCGCGTAGCCGAAGCGGCCTCCGACGTAGCGACCGGCGTTGCTGTTGGTCGTGCCCGTGAGCAGGGAGTCGGTCGACGTATCAACGTTCTCGTGCAGCGCGTACTGCAGTTGCCCGTAGAAGCCGCCGAGGTTCGGCGGCAGGAAGTAGCCGATCGAATTGCTGGCGCGCACATAGTTGTTGTTCTCGATGGTGGTGTTGCCGCTCACCGTCGAAATCACGCTCGCGCCCGAGCCGTTGGTGCCGAAGGGGTCGAACACCGTGTCGTTCCAGTAGGTGGGCGTGTAGTCGCGGCCCAGCCGCAGTTCGCCGAAGCCGCCCGACAGGCTGACCGTCGAGCGGCGGCTGAACGAGGCGATGCCGGTGGCGCCGTTGTCGTTGCTGACCGGTGCTTCGAGCCAGAAGCTCGCCGCCAGGCCGCCGCCCAGGTCTTCCGTGCCGCGAAAGCCGATGCGGCTCGAGCTGTAGCCCGAGTTGGCGAGCGAAGTCTGGCTGGACTTCACCGTGGCGCCGGTCACGGGATCGCGTGACGTGGCGCTCTGGTAGCTGACGCCCGCGTCGACCACGCCGAACAGCGTGACGGACGACTGCGCCGAGGCCAGACCCGCTGCGACAAGCGCAGCGGTGGCCGTGAGGATTCTCTTCATTCAGGTCACTCCAGGAGTTGTGCACAAGCCGCCGGCCACCGCCGTCGACACGGCCCCCGGCCGTGGATCGGACCCGCCCGATCCTCCTTGCGTGGCGGCCGGCACCACCTGCGCCCGGGGGCAGCGCAGATGCCTTGGAATGCCGACAGGCCAGCGTCATGAGGAAGAGGCAGAAAGCGAAGCACGGATCGGAGGCAGCGCCGGGGCGTTGCCGTGGCACCGGCGGCGTCCACGACGTGTCCTCCACCGGCTGCCGGATGGTGCGGGCCGAAGTCGGAGAGATATGGGAGCCCGTGCAACAGGGAGTGAGGCAGCGCGGCCGATGGCCGCGCGCGTGTCAGGTCATTCGACCGTCACGCCGCCCCAAGCGCATACCGGTCACTCGACCGTCACGCTCTTGGCGAGGTTTCTGGGCTTGTCGACGTCCGTGCCGCGCGCCACCGCCGTGTGGTACGCCAACAGCTGCAGCGGCACCACGTGCAGGAGCGGCGAGAGCTGGCCGTAGTGCTCGGGCATGCGGATGACATGCAGGCCCTCGCCGCGCTCGATGCGGGTGTCGCCGTCGGCCAGCACGTAGAGCACGCCGCCACGGGCGCGCACTTCCTGCAGGTTGCTCTTGAGCTTTTCGAGCAACGCGTCGTTGGGCGCCACGGTGACGACCGGCATCTCGCTCGTGACCAGCGCCAGCGGGCCGTGCTTGAGCTCGCCCGCCGGGTAGGCCTCGGCGTGGATGTAGCTGATCTCCTTGAGCTTGAGCGCACCTTCCAGCGCGATCGGGTAGTGCAGCCCGCGGCCAAGGAACAGGGCGTTCTCCTTCCGCGCGAAGTCCTCGGCCCAGCCGATGATCTGCGGCTCCAGCGCCAGCACCGACTGCAGCGCCACAGGCAGGTGGCGCATCTCCTTGAGATAGCGCGCCTCATCGACCTCGCTCAGCCGGCCCTTGGCCTGCGCCAGCGCCAGCGTGAGCAGGAACAGGCCCGCGAGCTGCGTGGTGAAGGCCTTGGTCGAGGCCACGCCGATCTCGACACCCGCGCGCGTGATGTAAGCCAGCTTGCACTCACGCACCATGGCGCTGGTGGCCACGTTGCAGATGGTCAGCGTGTGCTCCATGCCGAGGCTGCGCGCGTGTTTGAGCGCGGCCAGCGTGTCGGCGGTCTCGCCCGACTGCGTGATGGTGACCACCAGCGTCTTGGGGTCGGGCACCGACTCGCGGTAGCGGTACTCGCTCGCGATCTCGACCTGGGTCGGGATCTTCGCGATGGCTTCCAGCCAGTACTTGGCCGCGCAGCCGCTGTAGTAGCTGGTGCCGCAGGCCAGGATGAGCACTTTGTCGATGGCCTGGAACACGCGGTGCGCGCTGGCGCCCGGCTGGCCGTCCTGGCCGATGCCGTCGAAGAGCTCGGGCACGATGCCTTCCACGCCCTCGAGCGTGTCGGCGATGGCGCGCGGCTGCTCGAAGATCTCCTTCTGCATGTAGTGGCGGTAGGGGCCCAGCTCGGCCGCGCCCGAGTGCGCCTGCACCGTGCGCACCTTGCGCTGCACCGGCCGGCCATCCGGGCCGACGATCCAGTGCTTGCCCGGTTGCAGGTCGACCAGGTCGCCCTCTTCCAGGTACACGATCTGGTCGGTCACGCCGGCCAGCGCCATCGCGTCGCTGGCCAGGAAGTTCTCGCCTTCGCCCACGCCCAGCACCAGCGGCGAGCCCGCACGCGCGCCCACCACGCGGTGCGGCTCGTCGCGGCAGATCACGGCGATGGCGTAGGCACCGTGCAGCTGCGCCACCGACGCCTTGACGGCCTCGAACAGGTCGCCGTCGTAATGGCTGTCGATCAGGTGGGCGATGACCTCGGTGTCGGTCTGGCTCGCAAAGACGTAGCCTTTGGCCTGCAGCGCGGCGCGCAGCGCCTCGTGGTTCTCGATGATGCCGTTGTGCACCAGCGCCACCCGCGCGGGACGGGCGCTGTCGGGCCCTTCGCCGGGGCCGTGGCTGAAGTGCGGGTGGGCGTTGTGTACGGCCGGTGCGCCGTGCGTGGCCCAGCGCGTGTGGGCGATGCCGGTCTGCCCCTGGACGTGGTCGTCGCGCACCTGCGTGAGCAGGTCTGCCACGCGCGAGGTGGTTCGTGCGCGGGTCAGGCCGCCGGCGTGAACGGCCACGCCGCAGGAGTCGTAGCCGCGGTATTCCAGGCGCTGCAAGCCCTGGACGAGCACGGGGACGATGTCACGGTGGGAGGCTGCGCCGACGATGCCGCACATGGTGGATTCCTGGAAAGCTGACGTGGACGCAATCGTAGGCCGAGCGATATGAAGTGTTCTTCCGTTATCTAGTCGAATATGGATGATTCATCCGTCGATACGTGAAATTGAAGGAATATTTCATAATTTCGCACATGTCGGAAGAAATCAACCTCGACGCCATCGACTGGCGCCTGCTCGACGCCCTGCAGCGCGACGCGTCGCGCACCAACCAGCAGTTGGCGCTCGACACCCACCTGTCGCCCGCCACCTGCCTGCGCCGCGTGCAGCGTCTTCGTCAGGCAGGCCTGATCGAACGCGAGGTGGCACTGCTGGCAGCCGATCGCCTGGCCGTCACGCTCACGGCGCTGGTCGAGATCTCGCTCGACCGCCAGGACGCCGGCGCGCTCGACGCCTTCGAGGCCCGTGTCGCGCCCGACGAGGCCGTGCAGCAGTGCTGGCGCGTGTCGCCAGGACCGGACTTCATCCTCGTGGTCACGGTGCGGGACATGCCGGCCTACCAAGCGCTGGCGCAGCGCCTGTTCACCAGCGACGCCAACGTGCGCAACGTGAAGGCCTTCTTCAGCGTCAAGCGCGCGAAGTTCGAGCCGCGGCTGCCGCTGCCCGTCGCCGGCACCACGCTCACCGCGATCCGTTGAAGCGCCTTTTTTTGCTCTCTTTTCGATAGCTGCTCGCGCCCGTCAGACGGGCGTTGCGAGCACTTTTTCTTCTGAATCCGAGGCATCCGCGTGCAGGGCGTCGAGCTGCTGCGCGATGGCCGCATGCAGGCCTGGCTGCGTCGGCAGCTGCAGGCCGAAGACCTCCTGCAACACACCGATCACCGCCTGCGGCGTGCGCAGTTCGCGCCGCAGGCTGGGCTGCCCCACACGGTGCAGCGCATAGCTGCCGCCGCGCAGCGCGTGGCGGCAGAAGGGACCGGTGCGCGCCGCCACCAGCCGCCCGAGGAAGGGCGAATCGGGATGCGTCGACACGTACCAGTTGCCCACCTCCAGGTCGGCCGGCGCCGGCGCCTCCAGGTCGAAGACGTACAGCGCCTTCCACGCCTCGCCGACCCAGGCGCGCAAGGTGTAGCGCCCGCGGCGGCGGTCGAGCCGGAAAGGCTCGTGCGGCGTGGGCTGCGCGCCCGCATCGTCGAGGGCCAGCGGCGCCGTGGGCACCATGCCGCCGAAGCCGACGTCCGTCAGCCAGTCGCGCCCGCCCACCCGCACACGCACCATCTGGTGGGTCCGGGGCGGCAGCGCGTCTTCCGGGCCGCCCATGACCACGCGGCCCGTGAGGGGCACGGCGTCGAAGCCCAGGCGCCGCAGCAGCGCCAGGTAGAGCCCGTTGAGTTCGTAGCAATAGCCGCCGCGCCCCTCGAGCAGCAGCTTGCGCTCGACCGCCGGCAGGTCGATCGGCACTGGCCGGTGCAGGAAGGTGTTCAGCGTCTCAAAGGGGAACGCCGCCGTGTGCCGCAGCTGCAGCAGATGCAGCGTGTCGAGGGTGGGCACGGGTGCCCGGGCGAAGCCGAGGCGGCGCAGGTAGAGGTCGGCATGCTGCAGGGCGGGCGATGGCATCGGTGCGGTCCGGAATCAACAGGAGCCGACACGGTGCAACCTCAACCATCGTTGAGGTCAAAGCAAGAACCCGCGGCGCGCAGGGTCAAGCGCGCGCCGCCGCGCCGATTACTTCGGCGCCTTCTTCGGCCGCTGCCAGTTCGGAAAGCTCACCTGCCGCCCGCGGGCCACGGTGAGCGCGCCGGGCTCGGTGCTCTTGGTCACGGTGGAGCCGCCACCCACGGTGCCGCCCGCACCGATGGTGATGGGCGCCACCAGCACGCAGTTGCTGCCGACGTGCACGTCGTCGCCGATGACGGTGCGGTGCTTGTTGGCGCCGTCGTAGTTGGCGGTGATGCTGCCGGCGCCGTAGTTGACGCGCGCGCCCACGGTCGCGTCGCCCAGGTAGGCCAGGTGGTTGGCCTTGGCGCCGTCGGCCAGGGTGGAGTTCTTGATCTCGACGAAATTGCCCACGTGCACCTCGGCACCGAGCTGCGCCCCGGGCCGCAGCCGTGCATAGGGGCCGATGAGCGCGCCGACGCCGACGACCGCGCCTTCCTTGCCGCCGTCGATGTGGGTGAAGGGATGGATGACGGCACCCGCGGCGATGCGCACGTTGGCGACCACGCAGTGCGCCCCGATGCGCACGCCCTCGCCCAGCTCGACGCGGCCTTCGAAGATGCAGCCGACATCGATCTCGACGTCCTGACCACAGGTGAGCTCGCCGCGCAGGTCGAAGCGCGCCGGGTCGGCCAGGCGCACGCCCGCGTCCATCAGGCGCTCGGCCTGGCGACGCTGCCAGACGCGCTCGAGCGCGGCGAGCTGCGAGGGGCTGTTGACGCCCGCGACCTGCATCTCGTCGTCGATCACCTCCGCCACGACGGGCGTGCCTTCGTCCACGGCCATGCGCGCCACGTCGGTCAGGTAGTACTCGCCCTGGGCGTTGTCGTTGCCCAGCCGGCCGAGCCAGCGCTTGAGCGCGGCAGCCGGCGCGGCCATCACGCCGCTGTAGATCTCGCGGATCGCGCGCTGGGCCTCGGTGGCGTCCTTGTGCTCGACGATGGCCTGCACATGCGCACCCGAGCCGCCGCGCACGACACGGCCGTAGCCGGTGGGGTCGTCGAGTTCGACGGTGAGCAGCGCCAGCCGCTCGCCGCCACTCGCCGCCACCAGCGCGCGCAGCGTGTCCTCGGCGATCAGCGGCACGTCGCCCGAGAGCACGAGCACCGTCCCCGCGTCGGGCAGCTTCGGCACCGCCTGCTGCACGGCGTGGCCGGTGCCCAGCTGCGGTTCCTGGCGCGCGAAGTCCAGCGCGACCGAGGCCCCGGCCAGCCCGCGCACGGCGCCTTCGACCTCTTCGGCGCCGTGGCCGGTGACGACCACGACCTGCGCCGCGCCCAGCCCCGTGGCCGTATCGATCACACGGCCAATGAGGGGCTGCCCCGCCAATCGATGCAACACTTTGGGCAGCCGGCTCTTCATGCGCGTGCCCTTGCCCGCGGCCATGACGACGACGGCGAGCGGGCCGGCCTGATGGCCGGTGGGTTTCGATGGCGAGGTGCTGCGGGATGAAGCGGTCATGTCGGGATCGGAGACGGTGATGAACGGGCCAGGCGCCGCGACGCACGCGCCAGCGAAGCCGCGCCTGCGGGGGCGGCTGCAAATTATCGGCGTGCTGCTCCTGGCGGCCCTGCTGGGCGCCTGCAGTGCCGTGCGCCTGGCGTACAACAACCTGCCGACGGTGAGCTACTGGTGGCTCGACGGCTATGTGGATTTCGACGGCGCGCAGTCGCTGCGCGTGCGCGACGACCTGGACGCGCTGCTCGCCTGGCATCGCCGCGAGGAACTGCCGCAGGTGCTCGCGCTGCTGCGTCGGGCACAGACGATTGCGCCGAATGACATCACGGCGGCACAGGCCTGCGAATTCGCCGACGCAATCCGCGAGCGCCTGCTGGCCACGGCGGTGCGCGCCGAAGGACCGGTGGCCGAGGTGGCGGTCACGCTCTCGCCCGCGCAGCTGCAGCATCTGCAGGCGAAGTACGCGAAGGTGAATGCCGAGTATCGCGACGAGTGGGTGTCGCTGGACGCGCCGGCGTTGAACGACAAGCGCTATCGCCAATGGCTCGACCGCCATGAGGATTTCTATGGCGCGCTGCACGCCGAGCAACGCGCGATGCTGCGGCGGATGGCGGCCGAGTCGGTCTTCGACGCGAAGCGCGCCGACGCCGAGCGCCGTTCGCGCCAGGCCGAGATCGTGGCGATGCTGCGGCGCTTCCAGTCCGAGCGCACGCCATCGGCCGAGGCGCAGGCGACGATCCATGCGCTGGTGCGCCGCATCGCCGATCCGCCGGCCGGGCCCTGGCGCGAGCACCAGACTGCCCTGCAGGACGAGGGCTGCCGGCACCTGGCGGCGCTGCACAACACGACGACGCCGGCGCAGCGCAGCCGGGCGGTGGACCGACTGGGGCGCTATGCACGCGATGTGGACGCGCTGATGGCCGCCGACTGAAGCGAGGTATTGAAGAAAGTGCAATCGGGCTGTGGCGCCCGCTGTGTCTGCGTTGCAGCCGAAATCGTCACGATCGTTACTTTCTTTCTTCTGGCCTGCTTTGGGTTCTGAAAATGGGCTTTTTCCGTCGTCGCTGTCGATCGGCCGGCACGACCGGCTGGGGCGCTGGCGGCGGCCGCGGGCCTGCGTTCTCCGGCTCAGGCTCGCGCTGAC
>JAFEEH010000057.1 GCA_018241185.1 Pseudomonadota bacterium
ATGAACAGTCTCCTGCATAGCGGCTTGCAGATGGTGGGCTATGCCCTGCAGGGCGGCTACCCGCCCGACAAGATGGCCGGCGTGCTGCTCAATCGGAACCTGCTGCACTGGTTCACGGCCAACTGCGCCGTCGTGGCCGCACAGGATCCGCACCTTGTGCCGCGCATGCGCCTGATGATGGAGAAGCACGCGGCGTGCATGCCTGCAGCCTCAGTTGCTAATGAAGGCCAGTGAGCAGCCGTTCTCTATGGAATCCAGCCTGACGTTTCAGCGCCGCGCGCAAAGGGCGGTCATGAGCGCCACGGCACCGTGCTGGAGTGAAATGCTGTGTCACACGTAAACCCTGGAAAGGAGGAACGACTTGAACTTCACCAGCTTTGCCGCAGTCCGGAGGTATTTTGAAGGTAGCAGCGGCTTCGAGGATGCCCGCTCCTTCACACTCTCGCTCTACCAGGAAATGTCGCTTCCTGAAGCGATCGCGCAAGCTTGTCATACGAAGGAGTTGACTCGGGATGGCCCGAAGAAGGATCAGCACAAGCGCTATTCGTGGCCCGTGCTGAACAAGTGCCGTGCAGCACTGCTCGCCAACCAGTCCCGCCTCGAATCGGCGGCAGTGGGGGGCTTCGACAGCCTCCTGAGATCTGTAGGAGATATCCTAGACCAAGCCGGCCTTCATGGGGTTCGGGAACTTGGGCGGTACGACTTCGCCCTGAAGATCGGAGCAACGCTTGACTGTGAGCCCAGCGAGCGCGTTTATGTCCACCGCAAGCCTCTCAAGGTGGCTCGCGCACTGCACCTTCCTATCGTCAGGGGTGATGGCCAGCCGTATGTGCTGAGGTCGAAGTTCCCCGCGGAGTTGGCCTCGATGCGCGCCGATGCGCTGGAAAACTTGCTGTGCAACTGCGGCGACGAACTCGTGTATGTGGCCGAGCGCCTGGGCCACGACAGGTGAACCACTTTCTCGCCGCGTGCAGGCTGCGGCCCAGCGCCATCGGCGTGGGGCACGGTCACATCACCGGAGCCGGGCTCGCCCGCCAGGGGGCGCTAGCACCCATCGCAGGTGTCGGGCGGGCCGCAGCCGCGTGCGGGATCAGGGGTGGCCCAGCGAGCCGCGCATCGCTTCGAAGGCATCGAGCACCGCCTGATCGCCCGGATGGGTCAGCATGGCGCGCAGGGCGGCCACGGGCGCCAAGATCGTCGCCTGCGACTCCCACCTCATGTCGGCCGGCGAGCCGCCGATGCGCGCGGCCAGGAAGAACCGCGTGCACGTCACCGCGCGCTGCACGTCGCACAGGAATGCGAGCAGCCGCACGCGCAGGCCGGCTTCCTCGAACACTTCGATCAGCGCCGTGACCGCGAGGCTGCGCCCATCGGCTCGGCCCTTCGGCAACACCAGCGCGTGGCCTCCGTAGCCGTTGGACGGTCCGACGCACCACGCGCGGCCATCGGGCTCCACCACCAGCGCGCCCGCGGCCGGCTGCAGCCCCGCCGGGCACGCGAATGGGGGCTCGGCGACGGGCATGCTGGCCGCCAGGGCTCTCCAGGCTGCGTCGTCGTAGGGTGGGTGCCAGGGTGCGACCGGCACGTTGCGCAAGGCCGCCGGCACCGGCCCGCCGGGCACGAACACGGCAGTCGCCTGGGGATCGCTCCACGTGGCCGGCGCGCTGGGCTTGCTGGGGTGCCGGATCGGCACGCGCTGGCCGGCGTCATCGCGCCGAGGGTGCCAGTGCATCAGGGCCGCTGCAGGGGCAGCAACGCCGCCCAGACGTCGTGCAGGACGCGCTCGCGGGCCGGGCCCTGGGTCTTGCGGATCCGCGCCTTCACGTTGGCGTACTCGATGCGCTCGATCGCCAGGGCCATCGCCGCAGCCACCGCCGCGCGCGGGGCCCGCGCCCGGAACCGGTAGTCCGTGGCCTTCGACTCGCGCACCGGCCCCATGGTGGGCAGGTAGCGCGAGCGCAGGGCTTCCAGATCGCCGCGCACGCGGGCGCGGACGGTGAGCGTGCCGGCCTCGGCATCGCCGGGCTTCTGGACCACGCTGAAAAATCCGAAGTCAGTGACCAACCACATTGCTCCCCCTCCGACCCGCCACCGCGGCGGGGTCGGCACTGTAGCGTCGTCTCGGCCCCAGCAGTCGGGCCTTCGCGCCCGCGCGCGTTTTTTTTAAGCAGGGGGTCCGGGGGCGCGCGGGAGCGTGTATCGCCAAGCCTTTTGTCGAGTCGCGCCGCGGTTGGCTATGACATCGACGAGTGGACTACGATTCGGCGCTGCGCCGAGTCCAGATGGAAGGTTGGAAGGGTTGGAAGGGTTTGCACATATCGAGGGTATAGCTCCACGCCACTCGTGCGCGATACCCTCTAAATGTGAGAACCCTTCCAACCCTTCCAACTTCACACAGAACCGCCAGCCAACATTGCGAGATCAGCCGCGCACGCCCTCATAGGCCGTGAATTGCGAGTTCGCCAGAGGGATGTTCAGCAGGTTCGCTTCAGCCACGTTCAGACGAATCCCGGTGTATTTCACGCCGTTGGACACGCGCGATCCGATCCCAGGTTGCACCTTCATCCGCTCACCCCAGACCGTCTGGCTCGGCGGGTGCTCGCCCCGAGCTTTCTTCCACGAAGAAAAACTCGCATACAAGTCCTTGGCGCGACTCTCACCCTTCATTTCACAGGCCTCCGACATCCACAGCCTGAGGTCATCCATCGCCGCCATATAGCTTGCCGAAGCTGCTTGGACCGATGCAGGGACGGCAAGACCTTCCTTACTCCATTTTTCGGCACCGCGCACCATCCAAGCCAGTATTGCCGGGCCTTCGGCCTTGAGCTTGTCCAGCAGGAACTTGTCCTTCGCTGACCCCGTGAAAGTGGCATTGAACGGCACCAAGAGCATGCGCCGCGCAATCGCTGGATCACCGCCCCGAAGCCGCGGCTTGAAGTTGCCGACGATCACGTGCTTTTGCGTCATGGGAAACTCAAAAAAGTCGCCGCGCATGAACCGCGCGGACAAAGTGGCGTCACCTGTCAACTCCTTGAGCAAGGCGTCGTTGAAAAAATCGTTTTCAGCGAGTTCCGATGACAACGCCAGGCGCTTGCCGCGAAGCTGGGCCAGTTCGGTGGGGTGGCGCTCGCCCTTAGCTTGCATCAAGGCGGTGGCCGCGAGCTTGATGCCATAACTGCCAGTGATCCACTTGACCAAATCCGAGAGTACCGACTTGCCGTTGCTACCCTGGCCATGAAGGAAATGCAACACCTGCTCGCTCACGCTTCCGGTGATCCAATACCCCATCGACCTCTGCATGAATTCGATCATCTGAGCGTCGCCGAGGAAAACTTGCTCCAAAAATCGCAACCAAATCGGGCAGGAAGCGGTGAAGTCCGGTCCTACCGCAGTGGCCTGAGTGACGAACTCGATGCCGCGCGCGCGGAGGTTGCCGGTGCGAAGGTCCACAACACCGTTGGGCGTGTTCAGCAGGAGAGGATCCGCGTCCCAGAGGTTGGTAGGCACAACCATATTCCGGTCGGCCTGCGCGAGCACGAGCGTGGCATGCACCGTTTTCGCCGACGAAATCCGCTTGGCGTCGGAGTCCGACTTCGGGCCACACGTCGCAGCCACTGCACGGCACACGCGGCGCGCCAGATCGAAGCGATGCAGGGCGTCATCGCGGGCCCAAACCACGCCATCGTCAACCATCCAGCCCAGCCCCGGCGACCAACGAAAATTAGCTGCTCGATCCACAAAATGCAGTGCGAGCGCATCATCACTGTTTTCAATCGCCTCAATGACTCGCCCGACGGCGACCGCGACATCGCTGCGATTCCGCGTTGCCACCCCAGTTTCGTCGCCCGATAGCGCACCAACTTGCGCTGACGTGGCGCCGACGCATCCCGCACCCTGCAATGGCGTCGGCGCAGTGAAGGTAACGATGCGTGCGGTTTTCGCGAACTGCTTCAGGTCGAAGGTGGAATCCGCCTCTGCATCGGCAGCGTCCCACCCGCTATTTTTACCCTCTGGCGGATCCAGGCGTTTGACCTGCGCGGCAACACCATGAAGAAGCGAGCACAGGAGGTCAGCCGCCTTCTGACCGGGCTCATCAGCGTCGCCCCAAACGATGACGACGCGGCCGCGCAAGCTTTCCAAGTTGGCTTTCCTGATGGCGTTTGCGCCGCCTGAGAAGGTCACGACAACTGGGAGTTCAGGACGAGCTCCGTACACGCGAGCGATCAAGCGTCGAGCGGCTTCGGTAGCCTTCTCACCCTCCACGATCAGCACCTGTGAGTCGGGTTGCACCGCGAGTAAATCCAGGCCGTACAAAGGCCTAACTGCTCGCATTGCCTGAAACTTCCAAGCCAACGCCCCACTCCGCCGATTGCGCATGAAGATCAACGGACGCACCACCTTGCCGCCATCAAGCAGGTCGGCGCGGCAGACGTAGTGGACCAGCGCGCCGGCAGCGTTCCTGTATGCATATCGCAGCTGAATGTCAATCGACCTGCCATCGTGGCGCATCTGGGCAGGTGGGGCAGGCGCATCAGCTGGGACGGGGTTGACCTGCTCCCAGTCGCCATCGGGCGCCATGGGGCGGTCGGCGCGGGCGGGCAGAGATTCAATACTGTTCCCCGCGCCGACCAGGAGCTCGACGGCACTCTTGAAATCGCAGCCCGCACGTTCGCGAATGAACTTGATCGCGTCGCCGCCCCTGCCGCACCCGTGGCAGCGGAAGACGTTCTTCTCACGATTAACCGAGAAGGATGGGGTCTTCTCTTCATGAAGGGGGCAAAGGCCCACGTACTCCGCACCCTGCTTCTTGAGCGTGACGCCGTAGCGCTGGCTAACGAGTTCGTAGATGTCGACTTTCCTCGCGCGCTCGACCAGCTCATCGGCCAGGCGCATTGCGCCAGGGCTGCCGCCATCGTGGCGGCCAATGTTGTTGCTCATTTTTTAAGCATCCTCATTCGGGAAATTTGAGTGAGATGCTTGCGGCCAGCCACGGGTGACGGGACAATCGCGCCTCTTCGCAGCGCTTGTCGACCGCAAGCAGATCGTGGAAGGCCTGTCGGTTGGTAGCCCGACAGGCCTTTTTTTCAGGCCGCGGCCTCCTTAGATGCGGCCTGCGCGCGCAGCCACGACTTCACGTCGCCCCAGCGCCAGCGAACGCACCGCGGCGCGAGCTTCAGCGGTGCCGGGAACGTGCCGGCCTTCACCAGCGCGCGAAGGTGCGTGTCGCCAATCCCCGCCAGCGCGATGACCACGGCCTTGCGCACCAGTGCGTCGTCGCAGGCCTGTGCCGCGGCGAGTTCGACTGCCAATTGATCGGTGTTGTGGGCCATGACCCCTCCATCGAGTTGCGATGGGCGATCTTTCGCGTCACGACACTGAAGCGAGGTCAAGCGCATGCATGCGCGTGTTGCGAGAACGCGCCAAGCCCGGAGGCCAGGACGACGCCCATGCACCCGCCCGCCCCGCTGGTGCGCAGGGCGGCGTCGCGAAGAAGGATCGCCGAGGGGCTTAGGCGGCCTGCTGCACCAGGGCGTGCACGTCGGCAGCCGGGATGCGCACTGCGCGCGCGCTCAGGTGGATGACGCGCAGCTTGCCGCCCTTAATGAGGCGGCGCACGGTGGCGCGGCTGCACTGCAGCGCCTTGCCGGCAGACTTGTAGGTCATCAGGATCGGCGCGGCGCCTGGGGCGGCGGCCTGGGCTGCCGCGGTGTTCGCGGCGGGAATGGAAGCGTGCATGTTGTGCTCCGATTGGCTGGGGAGTTGCCGCGGCGCCCGACCAACCTATAGAATCGCCTCCACAACATGCATTGAAATTGTTGAGGCATCTTTCCTAACGGAGAGCCGGCCGCACGAAGACCTTTCGGGTATCTCACTACCTGCGAGGGCTTCGCTGTTCGCGACGCGAGTCGCCATGATAGCTCTGAGACACACTGCAGCGTCCGAGCAACAAACTGCAGCTACGGCGTCGCCGGCACGTTGATCGCGAGCGCGATTGCTGCTACCGCCCAGAGGGCCAGCAGCAACTGCAACCCCGCCAGACCGGCCGTGAGCACTGCGATGTTCACCACGATGCGCGCCATGAACAGGATCTCGCCCTGCATGGCCTTGCGCATCGACACCCGGATCAGCGCGCTCATCGGCCAGATGTAGCTCTTCGCGACGGCCTCGAACATCCGGCCGACGCCAGCCCAGTCCAGGCCGCTGCCGCCGACCTTCTCACCTTCCTTAGCACCAGCACCGCCGTTCTGCACGAACACCACCAGCAGGCGCTGCAGGCCGTGTGCGGTGGCCGCGGCGAAGAAGAGCCAGATGACCAGCTTTACCGATCCGAGACTGATCGACTTCGCCACCTTGTCGTAGTTGGCGACCAGCAGCGCGACGACTGCAGCGAAGCCGGTGATGAGCCAGCCCGCGAACTTCTCGAACTGCGTCGCAATGGTGTCGGCGACGCCGAGCATCAGGCGCTGCGCACCTATGTCAGCGGGGTCCAGGGCAGGCATCGGACCAACCTGCGCCAGCGAGCCCGCCTCGGCCGCGCGAGGGGCCGCCACGGCCTCGGATGCGCTCGGCTGCACCCTACCCTGCGGCCGCACGTCGAAGCGCGCCACGGCGTACGCGCCGACGGCCGGCCATGGCTGGGTCCAGCGCTTCAGCGGCATGGTGCATGCACCTCATCCCGAAGCCCCACGGCTGCAGCATCGCGGCGACTTCTGGAGACGCTGGCGGGCCAGCAGCAGACGTGGTGAGCACGGGTGCACATGACCGCGAATGTACCGCCGCGAGCAGCCAGTGCCGTATCGGTACAAGCATCGGTACAAAGTCGACGTTTCGCGCGCGCAAGAAAAAAGCCTGCTACCGAATTGATAGCAGGCTTCTTAGTATCCACGCGCCTTGCGCGATGGTAGGACGTGCGTGACTCGAACACGCGACCAACGGATTAAAAGTCCGCTGCTCTACCAACTGAGCTAACGTCCCCCGGATGTCTGGCGATCGCCCCGGGCGGGCCATCGCGCCATTTCTTGGATTTCTTGAGTTCTTGCCTGTGCGGCAAAGCCCGCGATTATAGCGTCAGCTTCCCCGGGCCAGACGGTCCAGCACCCACCCGGCAGCGCACTGGCCGAAGGTGGCCGTGACGCTGACGACGGAGCCATAGCCGTGACAGTTGAGCGAGCCGTCGCCGTCGCCGTCGATGACGCAGGAGGCATCGGGCGGGGCCACGCTCTCGCGGCTGAACACGCCCACGACGCCGACTTTGCGGCCGTCTTTCGGCGCACCATGGTGCTTGCGCAGCCGCTGGCGCAACTGGGCCAGCAGCGGGTCGTGCGTGGCCAGAGCAATGTCGTCGATCTCGACACGGTGGGCGAGGCGCTTGCCGCCCGCTGCCCCCACGGTGATGAATTCGGCACCGCGTTGCGCCCGTGCCCACGCTGCCATGGCGACCTTGGCTGCCATCTGGTCGCAGGCATCGATCACGGCGCTCACGGATCCCGCTGAACGCTCGGCCGACGCACGCAAGACGTCCCAGTTGCCCGGCTCGACGAACTCGTCCAGGGCCAGCACGCGACAGTGCGGGTTGATGTGCAGCACACGCTCGCGCATGGCCTCGACCTTGGCCTGCCCCACGGTGCTGTCGAGCGCGTGGATCTGGCGGTTGATGTTCGATTCGGCGATGTGGTCGAGGTCGATCAGCGTGAGCGCGCCGACGCCGCTGCGGGCCAGCGCCTCGACCGCCCACGACCCCACGCCCCCGATGCCGGCGACAAGCACGTGCGCGGCACGAATACGCGCCGCGCCCGACACGCCGTAGAGGCGCTCGAGGCCGCCGAAGCGACGCGCCGCGTCGGCCTCCGGCACCACTGCTGCCTGCGTCATGACGCGCGCCCTTCGGCCGTGGAGCCCAACGCGCTCAACGCAGGCGCGTGAGGCGTTCGCGACCCGCCTGGGCCGCCTCCGATTGCGGGTAGGCCTTCACGAGGTCCTCGAGGGTGCGCCGCGCGGCACGCGTGTCCTTGAGCTCGATCTGGCAGTTGGCAATCGACAGCACCGCTTCCGGCGCCTTCACGTGGTCGGGCGCCATGGAGAGCATCGAACGGAAGTTCGCAATGGCCTCGGTGTAGTTGCGCGTGGCGTATTGCGCGTTGCCCAGCCAGAACAGCGCCGACGGGTTGTAGCCGCTGCGCGGATAGCGCTTCACGAAGTCGGCAAAAGCCGTCTGAGACTGCGCGAACTGGCCGGCGCGGAAGACCCCCAGTGCCGCCTCGAAGTCGGCTTTTTCCTTGGGGTCGGCCGTGAATTCGCGGCCATCGACCTGCACCTGCGACGGCTCGCTCTGCTTGAGCTTGGCGTCGAGGTCGGTCTGGCGCTGCTGCATGTCGCTCAGCGTCTTGGCCAGCTGTTCGTTCTGGCCCGTCATGCGCGCCAGATCGCCGCGCAGGCTGTCGATCTGCTGCTGCAGATCGACCAGGCTGCGACGCAGCTGTCCGTTCTCGTCGGACAGGCGTTGCGTCGTGTTCTCCGATTGCGTGCGGATGGCCTCGACGCGCTGGCGCAGGTCGAGGATGGCTCTGCGGGCCTCGTCATCCTCGAACAGCGCCGCATGCGAACTGGCCGCGCCACACAGCACGAAGGCGGCCAAGGCCGCCTGTCGCCAGGTTGCCTGGAGTCTCATCAGCGGTAGACGATCTCGGCGCGACGGTTCTGCGCCCATGCGTCTTCACCCGTGCCTTGCACCGCCGGCTTTTCCTTGCCGAAGCTCACCGCCTCGATCTGCGCATCGTTCACGCCCAACAGGGTCAGCGCACGGCGCACAGCTTCGGAACGCTTCTGGCCGAGGGCCAGGTTGTATTCGCGGCCGCCGCGATCGTCGGTATGGCCTTCGATCGAGATGCGGCGCGACGGATTGGCCTTGAGGAAGCGGGCGTGGCCGTCGATCAGCGACTGGAACTCGGGCTTGATCGTGTAGCTGTCGAAATCGAAATACACGATACGCGCCACGCCGACCGGACCTTGACGCGTCTGCGCGTTGGGATCGATGGTGACCGGTGCGACGCCGCTGGCCGACCCACCGGTGCCGCCCGCGCCTGCGCCGGCGTTGGAGACAGGCGCCTCGTTGAGCTTGGTGCCCGACGAGCAACCCGCGATCAGCGCGGCGATGGCCAGCGATGCAATCGAAATCGAACTTCTACTCAGCATATGGAACTCCTCAAATTGATCCGATGATCATTGCTTCTGAAATGGACCCCAGTCCGGCTCACGAATGTCTCCCGCCTTCCCCGCCAGCCGCGCCTTGATCTTTCCATCGAGCGTGGTGGTCATCAGGGCCTCGCGGCCCTGCAGCTGCGTTGCATAGACGATCAGCTTGCTATTGGGCGCGAAACTGGGGCTCTCGTCGGCGGAGGTGTCCGTCAGTGCCGTCACGGTGCCGCTGGCCAACTCCATCACATGGAGTTTGAACGCCCCGCCAACGCGGGAGATGTAGGCCAACCACCGTCCGTCGGGACTCAGCGCGGGCGAAATGTTGTAGGAGCCGGAGAAGGTCACGCGAGCGGGTGCACCGCCGCTCGCGCTCATCTTGTAGATCTGCGGCGAGCCACCGCGATCGCTGGTGAAGTAGATCGTGCTGCCGTCGGCCGTATAGATCGGCTCGGTGTCGATGGCGCTGCTCTGGGTCAGGCGGCGCGGCTCGCCGCCGGTGGCCGGGATGGAATAGAGCTGCGAGCCGCCATCGCGGCTCAGCGTCACCGCCAGCGTATTGCCATCGGGCGACCAGGCGGGCGCGCTGTTGGATCCCTTGAAGTTGGCCACCAGCCGGCGCTGGCCGTTGGCGACCGAATGCACGTACACCACCGGCTTGCGCGACTCGAAGGACACATAAGCCAGCTGCCCGCCATTGGGCGACCACACCGGGGAGATGATCGGTTCGGGGCTGGCGAGCGCGGCCTGGGCGTTCTCGCCATCGGCGTCGGCCACCCACAGCGTGTAGCGGCCGCCGGCCTTGGTGATGTAGGCGATGCGGGTCGAGAAGATGCCCTTGTCGCCCGTCAGCTTTTCGTACACATAGTCGGCGATGCGGTGCGAGGCCAGTCGCAGGTCGGCCTGCGGAACCGTGTAGCTCTGGCCACCCAGGTCTTGGCCGCGCACCACGTCCCACAGGCGGAAACGCACGTCATAACGGCCATCGGCCAGCCGCGTCACGCTGCCTCCCACGAGGGAATCGGCCGTGCGCTGGCGCCACAGGGACAAGTCCGGGCGCGAGGTCTCGTCCATGGCCTGGCCGGATGCGTCGACGCCGCGGAACTGGCCGCTGCGTTCCAGGTCGGCTTTCACGATCTCGGAGATCTTCTGCGGCGACGCGTCTTCGCCCTTGAAGGGCACGAGGGCAATCGGCAGCTGCGTCAGCCCGACGCCCGACACCTCGACGCGGAACTGTGCCAGCGCGGGCAGTGCGGTGAGTACGGGGGACAGGGCGATGCCCGCGAGAAGGCTGCGGCGGGCCAGGGAAGAAGCTGTGAAAGGAAATGTCGGCGGCAACGGCTTGTTCATGCAGTTCGGAGAAATTTCCCGGAAGGAAGTTTCCGTCAAGCGGAAAGACGTGAATGGTACACACTGCATCGCAAGGCTCGTCACAAACTGTTTGACGTTTCGACGCAGTCCTACAGCGTGCCCCTGGCGTCCGGGGACCACGCGAACGCAACCGTAGAATCCGCCGCCTATGCAGCCTTCCCCCGCCGACGCGACCGCGCGAGCACCCTTGACGCGCCGGCTCCAGCGGCTCATGGCCTGGTTCGGCGGGTCGCGGCGCTGGTGGGCCATCGGCGTCGGCACCGCCATGGTGGCGGCGCTGACCGAACCGCTGATGCCCGCACTGATGAAGCCGCTGCTCGACCGCGGCTTCACCCAGGGCCAGCTGGCACTGTGGATGGTGCCGGCCTTCATCATCCTGCTCTTCGCGGTGCGCGGTGTGGCGCAGTTCGTGTCGCAGTACGCGCTGGCGCGCATCGCCAAC
>JAFEEH010000058.1 GCA_018241185.1 Pseudomonadota bacterium
CGGCGACCTCCACCGGCGCTGCCGCTGCGGCCGGCCGCGCGGCCAGCAGCCGCTTGCGCACCGCATGGATGTTGTTGCGCAGCGCGTAGAGCTCCTCGGCATACGACAGCGGCACCGTCACCCGGTTGGCCACGCGGTCGAGTTCGTCCAATTCGTCGAGCAGCTCGGTGCGATCGCCTTCGCCCGAGGCCACCTTGGCCTCGATCTCGCGCAGCCGCGCATACCAGCGGAACACGCGCCGCCGCACACGGAAGGTGTAGAGCGGCGGCACGATGCGCGACAGCGGCAGCAGCAGCACGATCAGGCCGCCGATCACCAGCCACATGCGCTCGATGAGGTTGCTGGCCCAGAAGGGCAGGTAGCGCTGCCAGAAGGCCGGCGTGCCGTTGATGGCGCGGTCGCCCTCGGCGCTCACCGGCAGCTCGCTGGTCCGCGTGTTGGGGAATTCGCGCGCCCGGTTGAACCAGTGCGCACCGCCGTGGATGGTCTGCGCCGCCTGCGCGAAGAGCTGGCGCAGTGCGGGGTGCGTGGCCTCGCGCGTGAGCAGCGAGGTGGTGGCCGCGAGCATGGCCACGTCGTGCGTCGGCACGTCGCCCGCCAGGTCGACAATGCCGCGCGGCAGGCTCACCGACGAGAAGAAGGGAAAGATGCGCGTGTACGCATCGACCTGGCTCAGGTCCACCAGCGCGATGCCCGGCGTGCGCAGCAGGCGTTGCACCAGCGGCGACTGCGGCGCCGAGGCCAGCACCACGGCGTCGAGCAGGCCGGCCTCCAGCGCTTCGGTCGCAGGCGCCTGTTCGAGCTGCGAGAGCTTCATCTTCGACGCGTCGAGCCGGTTGGCCGCGAACATCTTCTCCATGATCTCCGGCACGCCGCTGCCGGGCTTGTCGACGTTCACGCGCAGGCCTTCCAACTGCGCCAGCGAGGTGATGGGCGGCGCTTCGGGCGGCGGCTCGCCGCGGCGCCGCTTCAGTGCCTTGGGATCGGACGCGGGCACGGGCAGCGCATCGGTGCGGTAGAAGATCCACAGCGGCTCGAAGAACAGCGCGCCCAGCGAGGTGAGGCCGGCCTCCTCGTCGGCCACCGGGTCGGCCGCGCCGCCACGCACGAAGGCCACGTCGGCCTGGCCCTCGCGCAGCAGGCGCAGGTTGTCGGCCGAGCCACTGGTGGGCTTGAGCTCGACCTCGATGCCGTTGGCCTTCAAGGCCGTCGCGTAGCGCTTGCCGAACTCGGCGTACGCACTGCCGGCCGGCCCGGTGGCCAGCGACACCTTCTTGGGCGGCTGCGGATCGAGCCAGACGTAGGCCGCCACCAGCACGCCGATGACGATGAACACCACCGGCCCGGCCGAGGCGATCAGGTCGCGGATGGCCAGCAGCGCCAGCTTCACGGGACGGGGCAGGCCAAGCTTCATCGCGTGCCGCCGAGGTCGTTCATCGCCGGCACGCGCCAGTCGCCCACCTGCACCGTGCGCGCCGCACGCACGGCGCGCACCGTCGCGCGTGCCACCACCTCGGCGGCCATGGTCGACAGCACCGTCATGCCGGGCGCATCGCCCTGCAGCGGCACGCGGCCCGTGGCCAGCGCGAACAGCGTGTCGCCGTCGCTCATCGTGTGCACCGGGTTGATGGCGCGGGCCAGGCCGTCGTGGGCGACGGTGGCCAGGCGGTTGGCCTGCACCTTGGTCAGCACCGCATCGGTGGCGACCACGCCGATGGTGGTGTTCGTGCCGGCCAGCAGCGGTTGTGGCAGCTCGCCGCGCAGCAGCGAGCGCCGCGTGTCGCGCAGCGCAAGGCCGTCGTCGGTGCGCGCGCCGGCGAGCACCGCGCCGGTGTCGGGGTCGACCACGTCGCCCAGCGCGTTGCAGGCGATCAGCGCGCCGACGGTGACGCCCCCCACGGTGACCGACGCGGTGCCGATGCCGCCCTTCATCGCATGCTGCGCACCGAAGAGCTTGCCCACCAGCGCGCCCGCGCCGGCGCCCACGTTGCCTTCGGCCGGCGCTTCGCGCGATGCGGCTTCGCAGGCCGCGTAGCCGGCCGCTGCATCGGGCCGCACGCGCGTGCCATCGGCATGGCTCAGCGGCAGGTCGAACAGCACCGCCGCGGGCACGATCGGCAGCGTGCCGTAGCGCACGTCCAGGCCCACGCCGCGCTCCTCGAGCCAGCGCACCGCGCCGTCGGCCGCGGCCAGGCCCCAGGCGCTGCCGCCCGCGAGCACGATCGCATGCACCTGCTGCACGAAGTTGCCGGGCGCGAGCAGGTCGGTCTCGCGCGTGCCGGGCGCTGCGCCGCGCACGTCGACGCCGCCCACCGCGCCTTCACGCGCGATCACGACGGTGCAGCCGCTGGGCCGGCGTTCGTCGGTGAACTGGCCGACCTCGATGCCGGCGACGTCGATGATGGCGCCGTCGCTGTGCAGCGGGCGCGAAGGGCGGGCGGGGGCGTGGGACATCGGGCGGCATCATAGGCGCGGGCCGTGGGCCGGCACGCCCGCGCTGGTGACGCTTTGCATCCGTCGCCGATGCGCCGAATCGCCGCCCCCTGGATTGGTAACAGATGTGACGACTTTGGCTGCAACGCCCGTCGCACCTGCGCTGCAGGCCGATTGCACTTGCGCGTCGGCCCGGCTCGTCGCCCGCCCCGTACGATGCCTGCATGACTGAGAACGGACAGACGGACACACGCCGCCATGTGGTCGTGATCGGCGCCGGCGCGGTGGGCTGCGCGAGCGCGATCGAGGCACTGCGCCAGGGCCTGCGCGTGACCGTCGTCGAGGCCGCGGAACCCGGCGGCGAACAGGCGACCAGCTACGGCAATGCGGGCTGGCTGTCGTCGCACTCGGTCATTCCGCCCGCGCTGCCGGGGGCCTGGCGCAAGGTGCCCGGCTGGCTGGTCGACCCGCTCGGTCCGCTGGCCGTGCGCTGGGCCTACCTGCCGCGCGCGCTGCCCTGGCTGCTGCGTTACCTTGCGTCGGGCTGGACCGAGGCGCGCGTGCAGGCCACCGCCGATGCGCTGCGCACCCTGCTGGTCGATGCGCCGGCGCTGCATGCGCGTCTGGCCGCCGCGGCCGGCGTGCCCGAACTGATCGAGCAGCGCGGCCTGCTGCATGTGTACCGGTCGCGCGCGGAGTTCGAGGGCGAGGCGCTGGCCTGGCGCGTGCGCCAGCGCACGGGCGTGCAGTGGCAGGAGTGGGAGGCCGACGAACTGCGCCGACGCGAGCCCGCGCTCGATGCGCGCTACACGCTCGGCATCCATGTGCCCGAGGCCGGGCACTGCCGGCAACCCGGCGCCTATGTGGCGGCGCTGGCGCGGCATGCGGCCGTGCTGGGCGCCGGCTGGCACCGCGCACGCGCGACCGGCCTGCGCATCGAGGGCGGCCGGCTGAAGGCGGTGCAGACCGACGCCGGCGAGATCGGCGCCGATGCCGCCGTCATCGCCGCCGGCGCGCATTCGGCGCCCCTCGCGGCGGCGGCCGGTACGTGCGTGCCGCTCGAATCCGAGCGCGGCTACCACGTCATGCTGCAGGGCGCCGTCGCAGGCCCGCACACGCCCACGATGGCAGCCGACGGCAAGCTCATCGTGCACGCCATGCGCGATGGCCTGCGTGCCGCCGGACAGGTCGAGATCGCGGGCCTCGCCGCCGCGCCGGACTGGCGCCGTGCGGAGATCCTGCGCACCCACCTGATCGGCATGTTTCCGGCCCTCGCGGCGCAGCCGGCCGAGGCGCTCACCGTGCGCCGCTGGCTCGGCCACCGCCCCAGCCTGCCCGACGGCCTGCCGTGCATCGGCCTGTCGCGCGCCAGCGCCGACGTCGTACTGGCCTTCGGCCACGGGCATGTGGGCCTGGGCGGCTCGGCGCGCACGGGGCAATGGGTGGCACGGCTGCTGGCCGAGCGGCGCGCCTGGCCGGTGCTGGCGCCGTTCGACCCGCGGCGCTTCGGCGGGGGCTGACGCCACGCCTGTCCGTAGCGGCCGTCCGTTGCGCCTGAACCACCCACAGGCCGGCGGGCCATGGCGCAGGCCGCGAGGCCACGTTCGGCGCCGGGCCTAGACTGGCTGCCTGCCATCGCCAAAGCGGCCCGGCGGGGCCGCTGCGCGCTGCGCGGCGAGGCCGCGGAGGACGACCTCCCCCACCCTCGGGACTCACCTGTCAGGACGGCCTGGCGCTTTCGTTCAAGGAGCGCGTCATGGCGTGGATCTTTCTTCTGGTGGCCGGCCTGCTGGAGGTCGTGTGGGCCTTCACGATGAAGCAGTCGAACGGCTTCACCCGGCTGTGGCCCACCGTCATCACGGTGGCGACGATGGTCGCCAGCTTCGGTTTGCTGTCCGTGGCGATGCGCAGCCTGCCGCTGGGCACCGCCTACACGATCTGGACCGGCATCGGCGCCGTGGGCGCCTTCGTCGTCGGCGTGCTGGTGCTGGGCGAGGCGGTGTCGCTCATGCGCGTGGCGGCTGCGGTGCTGATCGTGTCGGGCCTGGCATTGATGAAGCTGTCGTCGTGACGGCGCACATCGGCGCTCGGCACGCTCAGTGCAGGCGCCGGTCCGCCGGCACGGGCACCAGGTCGGCGTCCGTCAGCGTCTTCAGGAACGCCACGATGTCATGCACCTCGGCATCGCTCAGCGACGGCCTGCCGCCGGGTTCGCCGCCGAAAGGCGCTTCCACGTTGACGTTGGCGTGGTACGCGGCCGGCAGATCGTCGAACTTCTGCACCCGGCCCTTGGCATCGCGCGGGTACCAGCGCTCGGGGCGCGTGTCGCGCTGCGCGTAGAAGCGCACCACTTCCTCCAGCGAATGGAAGCGGCCGTTGTGGAAGAAGGCGCCGCGCAGCGCCACGTTGCGCAGCGTGGGCGTGCGGAAGAGGCCGCAGTACGCGGGGTGGTCGGCCAGGTCGGTGCGCAGCGGGCCGCACAGGCCCAGGTCATGGTGCGCGGGGTCGGC
>JAFEEH010000059.1 GCA_018241185.1 Pseudomonadota bacterium
CGCGGGCCTGCTGCAGCGTCTCGGCCACCACCGCCACCACCGGCTCGCCGACGAAGCGCACGCGCTCGTGCGCCAGCACGCGGCGCGGCGCCGTGGCGCCGTCGCTGCCGTCGGCGCGCTTGAAACCGGCCACGCCAGGGATCGGCTTCACACCCGCCGCGACCAGGTCGGCCCCGGTGTAGACCGCCAGCACGCCCGGCATGCCGCGCGCGCCCTCGGCGTCGACCGACACGATGCGCGCATGCGGGTAGGGCGAGCGCTGGAAGGCCAGTTGCGCCTGGCCGTCGGGGCGTACGTCGTCGGTGTAGCGGCCGGTGCCTGCGAGCAGGGCGTCGTCTTCGAGCCGGCGCACGGCCTGGCCACTGCCGAAGCGGCCGGCACCGGCCACGGGGGAGCTTGCTGCGTTCATCGTGTGTCTCGTTCGTGGGAAGGGAAACCCGACGACTGTGCCACGGATCGCGGTTGCTATGAAAAAAGGAGCGCCTCGCGCAGGCTGCGCGGGCGCTCCGGGCCGATTCGGCTTGAAGCGGTGCGGCTACTTCTTGTCGCGCAGCTCGCGCCGCAGGATCTTGCCCACGGGCGTCTTGGGCATCTCGGTGCGGAACTCGACGACCTTGGGCTGCTTGTAGCCGGTGAGGTTGGCGCGGCAGAAGGCGCGCACCTGCTCTTCGGTAAGCTCGGGATTCTTCTTCACGATCACCAGCTTCACGGCCTCGCCGGTCTTCTCGTCGGGCACGCCGACGACCGCGCACTCGAGCACGCCGTCGAGCGTGGCCACCACGTCCTCGACCTCGTTCGGGTAGACGTTGAAGCCGCTCACCAGCACCATGTCCTTCTTGCGGTCGACGATCTTGAAGAAGCCGCGCTCGTCGACGGTGCCGACGTCGCCGGTCTTGAAGAAGCCATCGGCGGTCATGACCTTGGCGGTCTCGTCGGGGCGCTGCCAGTAGCCGGCCATGACCTGCGGGCCCTTGATGGCGATCTCGCCGCGCTCGCCCGTGGGCACCTCGTGGCCATCGTCGTCGAGCAGCTTGAACCAGGTGCTCGGCAGCGGCACGCCGATGGTGCCGGTGTATTCCTTGCTGGTGGTCGGGTTGCAGCTGGCCGAGGGCGAGGTTTCCGACAGGCCGTAGCCTTCGCACACCGGGCAGCCGGTCTTCTCGAGCCAGAGCTTGGCGACGGCGCCCTGCACCGCCATGCCGCCACCGACGGAGATCTTCAGGTGGCTCCAGTCCACGGTGTTGAAGTCGGGGTGGTTGGCCAGCCCGTTGAACAGCGTGTTGACGGCCGGGAAGCTGTGGATGGTGTGCTTGCTCAGCTCCTTGAGCGTGGCGGCCAGGTCGCGCGGGTTGGGGATGAGGATGAGCTTCCCGCCGGTGCGCATGCACAGCATCATGCCCACCGTGAACGCGAAGATGTGGTACAGCGGCAGCGCGCACACGCTGGTGGGCTGCTCGCCCTGCGGCACGCGGTCCATGACGGGCTGGTTCCAGGCCTCGGACTGCAGCACGTTGGCGATCACGTTGCGGTGCAGGAGCACGGCGCCCTTGCTCACGCCGGTGGTGCCGCCGGTGTACTGCAGCACGGCTACGTCGTCGGGGCCGATGGCCGGCGCCTTCAGTTCGCGGTTGGCGCCCTGCGACAGCGCGTCGTTGAAGCGAACGGCGCCGGGCAGCGAGAAAGCCGGCACCATCTTCTTCACGTTGCGCAGCACGTAGTTGACGATCGCGCCCTTGACCAGGCCGAGCCGGTCGCCCATCGCGGCCAGCACCACGTGCTTGACCTGCGAATGGCCGATCGCCTGCTGCAGCGTCGTCGCGAAGTTCTCCATGATGACGATCGCCTTGGCACCGGAGTCCTTGAGCTGGTGCTCCAGCTCGCGCGCGGTGTACAGCGGGTTCACGTTCACCAGGATCAGCCCGGCGCGCAGGATGGCCGCCACGGCCACCGGGTACTGCGGGCAGTTGGGCATCATGACCGCGACGCGGTCGCCCTTCGCGAGGCCCAGGCCCTGCAGGTAGGCGGCGAAGGCACGGCTCTGGCGATCGGTCTCGCCGAAGCTGATGTCCTTGCCCATGAAGGCGTAGGCCGTGCGGTCGGCGTACTTCTTGAAGCTTTCCTCCATCAGGCCGACGAGCGAGTCGTACTGGCCCGCGTCGATGTCTGCGGGCACTCCCGGGGGATAGCTGCTGAGCCAGGGGCGGTCCGTCATGTTGTCAGTCTCCAAACAAGAAAAATGCCTGCGACGCCCACCAGGCGTGCGCAAGCAGCTACGAAATTGATAGCAAAACCGGCGACTTGTCGTTGTTGTGGTGCGGCTTCACCCCATCTCCCTGATCGCGGTCCGCGTGCCGTGAACCGGCGCGGGCGTGTTGTCCCTGCGAACGGGCGTGCTGTCCAGTCGGGCAATACCCGCAGGCCCTGCACGCGGCGCCTCAGCCCTTCAGTGCACCGAGCACCTCGTCGAGCATCTTCTTCGCGTCGCCGAACAGCATCCGGTTGTTCTCCTTGTAGAACAGCGGGTTGTCCACGCCGGCGTAGCCCGAGGCCATGGAGCGCTTCATCACGATCGAGGTCTTGGCCTTCCACACCTCCAGCACCGGCATGCCGGCGATGGGGCTGGTGGGGTCGTCCTGCGCGGCGGGGTTCACGATGTCGTTGGCGCCGATGACCATGGCCACGTCGGTGTCCGGGAAGTCTTCGTTGATCTCGTCCATTTCCATCACGATGTCGTAGGGCACCTTGGCTTCGGCCAGCAGCACGTTCATGTGGCCGGGCATGCGGCCCGCGACCGGGTGGATGGCGAAGCGCACGTCCACGCCCTTGTCGCGCAGCGTGCGCGTGATCTCGTTGACCGTGTGCTGGGCCTGCGCCACCGCCATGCCGTAGCCCGGCACGATGACCACGCTCTTGGCCTCGCGCAGCAGCTCGGCGGTTTCCGCGGCGCTGATGGCGGTGACTTCGCCCTGCGGCTCGGCGGTTGCGGCGTCGCCGCTCTTCTTGGCCGGAGCGCCCGAGCCGAAGCCGCCGGCGATCACGCTGATGAAGTTGCGGTTCATCGCCTGGCACATGATGTAGCTCAGGATCGCGCCCGAGGAGCCCACCAGCGCGCCGGTGACGATGAGCAGGTCGTTGCTCAGCATGAAGCCCGTGGCCGCGGCGGCCCAACCGGAGTAGCTGTTGAGCATCGACACCACCACCGGCATGTCGGCGCCGCCGATGGCCATGACCATGTGCACGCCGAAGAGCAGCGCGATCACGGTCATCACGATCAGCGGCAGCATGCCGGCCTGCACGTCGTGCGCGGCGAGGAACTGGCGGCCGAACCCGATCACGACCAGCAGCGCGACCAGGTTGAGCCAGTGGCGCCCGGGCAGCAGCAGCGGCTTGCCGCCGATCCGGCCGTTGAGCTTGCCGAAGGCGATCAGCGAGCCGCTGAAGGTGACGGCCCCTATCAGGATGCCGACGTAGATCTCGACCTCGTGGATGATCTTCTCGGCACCCTCGAGCTGGATCGAGGTGTCGACGTAGCTCGCGAAGCCCACCAGGCAGGCCGCGAGGCCCACCAGGCTGTGCATCAGCGCAACCAGCTCGGGCATCTGCGTCATCTTCACGACCTTGGCCGCGTACAGCCCGATGCCGCCGCCGATGACCAGCGCGATGACGATCCAGGCGATGCCGCCCGCGCCCACGCGCGGGCCGAACACCGTGGCCAGCACGGCCAGCGCCATGCCGACCATGCCGAAGACGTTGCCGCGGCGCGAGGTCTCGGGGTTGGAGAGCCCGCCCAGGCTCAGCACGAACAGGATGGCGGCGCCCAGGTAGGCGACCGTGGCAAGACTTTGGGACATGTGCGTGTGCTCCTCGTTTTCTTCTTCTTGTCGTTATTTGCGGAACATCGCCAGCATGCGGCGCGTGACCGCGAAGCCACCGAACATGTTCACCGCCGTGAGCACCAGCGCGGCGAAGGCCAACCACTGGATCAGCCCGTCGGGCCGGCCGTTGACGCCCAGCGCCGGCGGCGCGATCTGCACCAGCGCGCCGATGGCAATGATGCTGGAGATGGCGTTGGTCACGCTCATCAGCGGCGTGTGCAGCGCGGGCGTGACGTTCCACACCACCATGTAGCCGATGAAGCAGGCCAGCACGAAAACCGTGAAGTGGCCCAGGAAGGCCGCGGGCGCGAAGGCACCGATGAACCAGAAGGCCACGGCCGCGACCGCGAAGAGGATGGCGAGCGTCTTCGCGGGCATCGGTCCGGCGCTGCCATGGCCGTGGCCACCCTTCTTCTGCTCCACCGGCGCGGCGGCCGCCTTGGGTGCCGGCGCGGGTGCCTGCTTCAGCGGCGGGGCGGGCCAGGTGATGGCGCCGTCCTTGACCACGGTGAGGCCGCGGATCGCGTCGTCCTCCATGTTCACGACCGCGACGCCGTCCTTGGCCTTGCACAGCTCCTCGGTCAGGCGCAGCAGGTTGGTGGCGTAGAGCGTGGACGACTGCTTGGCCAGGCGCGAGGCCAGGTCGGTGTAGCCGACGATGGTCACGCCGTGGCGCACCACGGCCTCGCCGGGCACGGTGAGCTCGCAGTTGCCGCCCTGTTCGGCCGCCATGTCGACGATCACGCTGCCGGGCTTCATCGACTGCACCATCTCGGCCGTGATGAGCTTGGGCGCCGGCTTGCCGGGGATCAGGGCCGTGGTGATGATGATGTCCGCGTCCTTGGCCTGCTCCGCGTACATCTTGCGCTGCGCCGCCTGGAAGCCTTCGCTCATGACCTTGGCATAGCCGCCGCCGCCCGAGCCTTCTTCCTCGTAGTCGACCTTGACGAACTCGCCGCCCAGCGACTTGACCTGGTCGGCCACCTCCGCGCGGGTGTCGTTGGCGCGCACGATGGCGCCCAGGTTGGCGGCCGTGCCGATGGCCGCCAGGCCCGCCACGCCGGCACCGGCGATGAACACCTTGGCCGGCGGCACCTTGCCCGCGGCCGTGATCTGGCCGTTGAAGAAGCGGCCGAAGGCGTTGGCCGCTTCGATCACCGCGCGGTAGCCCGACACGCCGGCGGTGGAGGTCAGCGCGTCCATCTTCTGCGCCCGGCTCAGCGTGCGCGGCAGGCAGTCGATGGCCAGCACCGTGGCGTGGCGCGACGCCAGCTGCTGCATCAGCTCGGGGTTCTGCGCGGGCCAGATGAAGTCGATGAGCGTGCCGCCCTCGCGCATCAGCGCCACTTCGTTGGCGGTGGGGGGACGGACCTTGAAGACGATGTCGGCGTTGGCCCAGAGCGTGGCGGCATCGGGCATGATCTCGGCGCCGGCGGCGCGGTACGCCTCGTCGCTGAAGTTCGCCGCTTCGCCGGCACCCGTCTCGACGGCGACGCGAAAGCCCAGCTTGATGAGTTTCTCGACCACGTCGGGCACCGTGGCCACGCGCTTCTCGCCGGCGAAGATCTCGCGCGGCACGCCGATGCGTTGCGGGGGGACGGCAACACGGGATTCACCCGCCGTCGTCGCGGCAGGGTTGTCTGTCTGCATGGAAGTCTCCTCGAGGCGACAGGCTGTCGCGAACTCGGGGCGAGCTTACATGAAGATGACAAGGGCTCCCTGTCGCCTGTTTTCTCGAACGAAATCGGCCTGCAGCGCCCGCAGGATGGGCGCAAGCAGCTATCTATTTCATAGCAGTCGAGTCGACTGCGACGGCCTCAGCGGGGCGTGTCGGTGCTCGCTTCCACGACGATGTCGACGCGGCGGTTGGGCGCCAGGCAGGCGATCAGCGCGCTCTTGGCACTGCGGTCGCACTGCACCACCGGCTGCGCCTCGCCGCGCCCGCTGGCCACCACGCGCGACGGCACGATGCCCTGCGCCACCAGCGCGCCGCGCACCGCTTCGGCGCGTTTCTCCGACAGCCGCTGGTTGTAGGCGGGGCTGCCCAGGCGGTCGGTGTGGCCGACGACCTCGATGCGTTCGTAGCGTGCACCCTCCAGTTGCGAAGCGAGCCGCGCGATCTCGCGGCGCCCTTCGGGCTGCAGGTCGATGCCGTCGAAGGCGAAGAGGGCATCGGCCGACAGGCGGAACTGGCGGGTGGCCCGCGCAGGGGCTGCGGCCGGCGGCGGACTGCCTGCCGCGGCCGGCGCGATCATCGCCGCGCAGGCTGCCGGCTTCCAGTGGAAGCTGCGCGCCCGGTAGTCCCTGTCGAAGATCACCTTGTACTGGCAGGTCGTCACGCCGCCGCCGCTGCGGAAGTTGAAGACGTAGTCCCACTCGCGCACCGCGAACAGGCCCTCGCGGAAGTGCGGCCGGCCCAGCAGGTCGTAGAGCTGGTCCTTGGTCAGGCCGGCGCCCACGGCGCGCAGGTTGTCGACGTTGGGAAAGGTGCCCTCGGGCTGCGTTGCGTCGCGCTCGATGTCGGGAAACACCACCTCGGCCGCACGGCCGTCGTCGCCGATGCCGCGACTGACGTAGGAGGTGCAGCCGGCCGCCAGGGCCAGCGCGGCGCCTGCGGTGGCGCCCAGCACCATGCGGCGCAACACGGCCCGGGGCCGTGCCCAGGTCGGTGGGGTGGAAACGGTCTTCATGCAATGTGCTCCCTGGAGTTGTCGTTGGATGTCGTCGTCAGCCGGCGATCACCACTGGTATCCCGCGCCGACCGACACGCCCACGTCGCCGCGCGTGTTGGCCGAGCCCGTGATCTTGGTGACCCACTTGCCGTTGTCGGAGATCTTCGACAGGCCGATGGCGATGGCCGTCTGGCCCTTGAAGCTGGCGGCGCCGGCCGCGACCATGCTCTTGCCGGGCAGGTACGCCTGCGGCATGCCCGCCATCGCCATCGCACCGGCCACGCCGGCCTGCGCCTCCTTGCGGTTCTCGATCACGTCCTGCCGCAGCGCATTGACGTTGTTGTTGACGACGCCCAGGCCCGTGCCGAGCTGGTTCACGTTGACCGCATCGGTGCCGTTGACACCCGGCGCGACGTTGGTGATGGTCTTGCCCCCGGCGTCGACGCCTGAAGTCGTCATGCTCGGCCCGTTGGCGATGCTCACCCCGTTGTTGTTGATGGTGGTGTGGCCCACCGTCACGCTGTTGAAGTTCGGGTTGTCGTTGACGGCGAAGGTCATGTTGGTGCCGCTTTGCGTCAGCACCACGTTGTTGCCCGCCGTGTAGGTGGCCGTACCGCCTGGGCCCACGTTGGCTACGCTGGTGCCGATGGCAATGCCCGTGCCGGTCTGCGCCGTCGTCACGTTGATGCCCGCCCCGGCCGCGATCGCGATGTTGTTGATCGCCTGATTCGTTGCATACAGCTGGCTGCCGTTCACCGCATCCGTGCTGCTCGCATTGAGCTGACCCGCCGCCACGTTCGTCACCTGGCGCTCGCCGCCCACCGAGCCCATGCTCACCACCCCGGTGGAGGTGCCGCCGGCGAAGGTGTAGTCCGTGCCCCGGATGTTGGTGCCCGTGGTGGACGTCGTGGCACCGGTGGTGCTGTTGGCGCCCAGCGCCACGCTGTTGGCCGTGGTGGCCGAGGCGTTGGTGCCCATGGCCACCGAGTTGGTGGCGCTGGCCGAGGCGCCGATGCCCGAGGCGATCGCACCCTGGGCCGTGGCGCCGTTGTTGGCGTAGTTGCCGTCTGCGCTCGTGCCGCCGTTGACGCTGTAGAAGTGCGTGTTGGCGTTGTTGACGATGTTCACGATCTGCCCGCCGATCGTGTTGACCTGGCTGGCCACCGAGTACAGCTGGCTGCCGTTGATGGCGTCGGTGCTGGTGGCGTTGATCGCGCCCGGTGCCACGTTGACGATCTGGCGCTCGGCGCCCGCTGCGCCGACGCTCACCACGCCCGAGGCCGTGCCGGCGAAGCCGCCA
>JAFEEH010000005.1 GCA_018241185.1 Pseudomonadota bacterium
AACTTGCTCGACCACGGCCAGCTTGAAGGCCATCGTGTAGTCGCGCTGCGTTCTCTTGACGCCTGTATCCATGGCGTTTCTTCCTTTCGATGATGAAAGGTGTCAACGCGGGGCAGGACGGGTCACAGCCAAAGAAAAAGGGCCTCCGAGGAGGCCCTTCGTGCGGGGTGCGCGGGGTGGCGCGTGCTCAGCGCGAGCCGGTCGGCGGCGGGCCGCGGCGCTCGAGGTGACGGAAGGTGATGCGGCCCTTGGTCAGGTCGTAGGGCGACATCTCGAGCGAGACCTTGTCGCCCAGGATGATGCGGATGTGGTTCTTGCGCACCTTGCCGCCGCTGTAGGCGATGACCTCGTGGCCGTTCTCCAGCGTCACGCGGTAGCGCGAATCGGGCAGCACTTCGGTGACCGCACCCTGCATCTCGATGAGTTCTTCCTTGGCCATGTGTGTCCTTCAAAAACGTGTGGCGCCAGGCCTCACGGTGGCCGGCCGCCGGGGTGGCCTGCATCCTGCGGCTCACCCGGTGACTGTGGATCGGTGCCCGGTGGCGCGACGCGAACCGCGATGCGGCGCCCGGGGCAGCCTTCGCCGCACGCTAAGAGGAAGGGGGCGGTGGACGCACCGATGCATCGGCGGTGCGTGCGCCGGACCCGACGTGGCTCGGGCGGCGTGCGAACGAAAGACCCAAGATTGTAACAGCATGGCACGGTCCTTGCCGACGAGCGGCCGGCGCACCCGGGCCGCCAGATCGACTGTGGCGCATTCCACACGTCGGCGGTTCGGCCGACAGCCCGCCGCGGTCCTGCAGCGCAGAATGAACTTTGCCTCCCGCGCCAGACCTCACTTCCATGTCGCAGCCCGTTGCAGCACGCCTCAAGATCGGCCTTTCCGCCTGTTTCTCCCACGCCGATCCGGCGCGCTCCCTCTTCACCAACAAGACGCTGCAGTACGTCGAGCAATCGATCGCCCACTGGTTGATGTCGGCCGGCGCGATGGTGGTGATGGTTCCCTGCCCGACCGGCGACACGGCGCGCGGCGACACCACCCTGAGCCACTACGCCGAATGGCTCGACGGCGTGGTCATGCACGGTGGCGCCGACGTCTGGCCCGGCAGCTACGGCGAGGAGCCGCTCAAGGACGCCTGGATCGGCGACCGTATCCGCGACCTGTACGACCTGGCCCTGGTCGAGGCCTTCGAGCAGGCCGGCAAGCCCATCTTCGGCGTGTGCCGCGGCCTGCAACTCATCAACGTGGCGTTCGGCGGCACGCTCTACCAGGACATCGAGGAGCAGCACGGCCACCCCGAGACGCTGCGCCACCGCGATCCGGTGACCTACGACCAGAATTTCCACCCCATCGAGATCGTGCCCGGAACGCGCCTGGCCAAGCTGTATCCCGAGGTGCAGACGGCGCGGGTCAACAGCATCCACCACCAGGGCATCAAGGGCCTCGCGCCCGGCTTCGAGGTCGAGGCCTGGAGCCTGCCCGACCGCGTGCCCGAGGCGATCCGCCGCCAGGCCGATCGCGGCGGGCGCGGCTACATCGCCGCCACGCAGTGGCACCCGGAATTCCACAAGTACGGCAGCACCGAGACCATCAACGACACGCCGATCCTGCACGACTTCCTGTGGGCCTGCGCCACGGCCCGCGTGCAGCCCCGCCGGGCGCATCGCGGCGTGCCGGGCCGAATCCGCGATCGCGCCGCGCGCATGCTGCGCCAGGCACTGCTGCGGCGCTAAGGGCGAGGCGCCTCAGCGCCGGTCGGATTTGCTGGTGCTGCGGCTGACGCCGGCGTCGATCACGCCGAAGACCTCGACGCTGCTGCCGCCGGTGCCGGCCGAGGTGCTGCCGGACGTGGAGCCGCCACCGGCGCAACCCGTGGTCAGCAGGACGGCCGCACCCGCGGCCAGCGCGGCAGCCAGTCGCTGCCAAGGGAGCGAAGGACGAAGAGCATTCATCGCACCACTATAGGCCGCTGCGTGGTCCGGGCAGCGCCATAAAGACCCTTCTTTCCCGTCCAGGCGATTCGGCTGCCCGTGTCGTCTCGCGCCGTGCGCCCGCCGGGCCTGCCTGCTCACCGCATCAGCCCCAACCGACGCGCCAGCGCCACCGCCTGGGTGCGGCTGCGGGCGCCCAGCTTGAGGTTGATGTTGCGCAGGTGGGTGCGCACCGTACTGTCCGACACGAAGAGCTTTTCGGCCATTGCCGAGTTGGAGTAGCCCTCGGCCAGCAGTTGCAGCACGCGCAGTTCCTTGCGCGTGAGCGCCTCGGTCGGCAGGCCGGTGACGGTGGAGGCGCTGCCGGCAGGCGCCGAATCGTCGGTCTCGGCGTCCGCGGCGGCCTCGCCGATCTGCGCCAGCAATTGCGCCAGATGGTCCGCGAAGAGCGGCCCGGCCTCGTCCACGCGCCATCGCTCGCCCTGCAACAGGCGAAGCAGCGGAGCCAGCAGCGGCCCTTCGTCCAGCAGCAGGCGCATGAAGCCTTCCTGCGCCGTCGTGCGCAGCACCGCAGCCAGGGTGTCGGCCGCCGGCGCCGGCCGGCCTGCGCGCCATTGCGCGAGGGCCAGCAGGGTGCGCAGCTTCAGTGCGCGATGCCGGCAGGCGGCAGCCTCGGCGGCGCGTGCGGCCGCGTCCAGGCCTTCGATGGCCGCGGCCGCGTCGCCGAAATGCAGGGCCCAGCGCCAGCGCCCGATCGCGAGGTCGTCCACTTCGTGAGCCGGCAGGCGCAGGCGCTGCACGCGGGCCCACACGGCGTGGTCGTCGGCGCGTGCCAGCGTTTCCTGCGCGGCCTGGCCATGACCTTGCAGCACCAGCAGGCGCGCCATCTCCAGACGTGCGCTGCACACCACGCGTGGCAGCTGGCGGTCGTGCCCCAGGTACTCGAGTTCGGTCAGCAGCAGCGATGCGGCATCGACGTCGCCGCGCAGCCAGGCGATGCGGCTGCGCATGCGGTGGCTGGCGATCACATGGTCGGGCAGCCCCACGTCGCGCGCCAGCGGCAGGTAGACGTTGAGCAGCTGGTCCGCGGCATCGAGGTCGTTCTGCTCGTAGACCACGCCCGCGTGCAGCACGCCGGCCCAGGCGTTGCCGTGCGTGGGCAGGTAGCTGGCGGCGCGCGGCGTGGCGCTCACCGCCATGCGAAAGCGCGCCGCGGCATGGCGCAGCCGCCCTTCGGCCAGGTCCAGCATGCCTTCGAGCGACTCGGTGTACATGCGGTTGAAGATGCTGCCGGCCTGGGTGCGGCGCGCCGCATCGAGCAGCCGGTGCGCCTCGTGCGGCTCGCCCATCACCGACACGATGTGCGCCATCGCATTGGCCAGCGCGCTGTCGGCGAAGGCCCGGCAGCTGGGCAGGCGCGCCAGGCTGTCGCGGCCCATGGCGCAGGCACTCTCGGCGCGATCCATCATGGCTTCGAGCAGCGGCTGCAGCGCGTTGACGTGCGCCCGCACGACCGGGTCGGCGCTGCCGATGCAGCCGCTGGCCTCAAGGCGCTGCAGCGCACGCCAGGGGCCATGGGTGAAGCATTCGGCCCACACGGCCACCACCTGCAGCAGCGGCTGGGTTGCGAGCCGGTCCGCCGGCAGGCTGCCGAACCAGCGCGTGAGCAGCCGCATGCGGCCGTCCTCGAGGAAGGATTCGGCGTGGCGTGCCAGCAGCAGCAGCGCGTGCGGGTGGTCGCCGCCTTCGATGGCGTGGTCGATGGCGGGCACGGGCCGGCCCGCCGCCTCGTACCAGCCCGAGGCGGCCAGGTGCAGCCGCGCCAGCGCGTCGGGCTGCTCGCGCGCCAGCTGCCCGCGCAGGAAGTCGGCGAAGAGGCTGTGGTAGCGGTAGCCCTGGCCGTCGGCGTCCAGCGGCGTGAGGAAAAGGTGCTCGGCGTCAAGGCGCCGCAGCATCTGCGCGCAGTCCACGCGAGGCACCAGGGCCTGGCACACCTTTGCATCGAGCGTGCGCAGGATGCTGGTGCGCAGGAGGAAGTCGCGCACCTCGGGCGGCTGGTGCTCCAGCACGTCTTCGGCGAGGTAGTCGGCCACCGCGCGGTCGGAACCCGAGAAGCGCTGCACGAAGTCGCTTTCGACCCCGTGCCGCTCGAGGGCCAGTGCGACCAGCCAGAGCGCGCCGATCCAGCCCTCGGTCTTGTGCAGCAGCCGTGCCAGCGCCTCGCGCGGCAGGGCGATGCCGCGCAGGCGGAAGAAGCGCTCCGCTTCGGCCATGGAAAAGCGCAGCTGCGAGGCGTCGATCTCGACCAGCTGGCCACGCGCGCGCAGGCGGCCCAGGCCCAGCTCGGGCAGGCTGCGCGAACCGACCACGAGCTGCGCGCGCGCCGGCAGCTGTTCGACCAGTTGCCGCACCAGGCCCAGCACGGCAGGGCTCTGGAGCATCTCGAAGTCATCGAGGAAAAGCGTGAACGGCCGGTCCTCGCGCGCGAGCGCCTCGATGGCGTCGACACCCGTTCCCGGGGCGGCCGTGCCTGCGGTGTCGAGGGCGTGCACCGCGGCGGAAAGGCAGTGCAGGAAGCGCGGCACATCGTTGTCGGCGGCATCGAGCGTGAGCCACGCGGCCGCGCGGCCCACCTGCGCGCAGCGCGCGTGCATCTGCCGCATGGCCGTGGTCTTGCCGAAGCCGGCCGGCGCGCGCACCAGGACCAGGCGGGCATGGGCGACGGCCTCGAGTTGGCGGGCGATGGCGTCGCGCGGCACCTGCGCCGGCTCGGCGCCGGGCGGGGCCAGCTTGGCGGGCAGCACGGCAGCGCGGCGCGGTGGGAGGTCGACGATGGGAGAGGACATGCGAGAGCAGCACTGTGCAGGCGCCGGCGCGGTGGCGCAGTCGCGCGCCGGACGCGGGGCCAGGAAGGCCGGCACTTTCGTCGCTTTGGACGATGGTGGCAAGGTGGGGCGATGCCTAGAGTTGCCCGGATTCACTCTCTCCCACTGCACCACAGGATCTTTCGCATGCAACTCGATGCTTCCATTGCCGCTGTCGTCACAGGCGGTGCTTCCGGCCTGGGCGCGGCCACGGCGCGCCGGCTGGCGCGCCGTGGCGTGAAGGTGGCGCTGTTCGACCTCAACGAAGCGGCCGGCGAGGCGCTGGCGCGCGAGATCGGCGGCGTGTTCTGCCCGGTCGACGTGACTTCCGACGCGCAGGTGGAGGCGGGCTTCGCCAAGGCCCGTGCGGCGCACGGCCAGGAGCGGGTGCTGGTCAACTGTGCGGGCACGGGCAACGCGGTGAAGACGGCCAGCCGCGACAAGGCCACGGGCGAGATCCGGCACTTTCCGCTGGCGAATTTCGACCGCATCGTCCAGATCAATCTGGTGGGTACGTTTCGCTGCATCGCCCGTTCGGCGGCCGGGATGCTGACGCTCGATCCGCTGGACGATCCCTTCCATTCCAATGAGCGCGGCGCGATCGTGTGCACGGCCTCGGTGGCGGCGCAGGACGGGCAGATGGGGCAGGCCGCGTATTCGGCGTCCAAGGCGGGGGTGGTGGGCATGACGCTGCCGATCGCCCGCGATCTGATGGCCGAGGGCATCCGCATCAACACCATCCTGCCCGGTATCTTCGACACGCCGCTGCTGCAGGGCGCGCCTGACAACGTGAAGGCGGCGCTGGCGGCGTCGGTGCCGTTCCCGAAGCGGCTGGGGCAGCCGGACGAGTACGCCGAATTGGCGGAGACGATGATCCGCCTGGGCTACTTCAACGGCGAGAGCGTGCGGCTGGATGGGGCCATACGGATGGCGCCGCGCTGAGGGCGCAGCTTCTTTTTCAAAGTGCAGTCGGGCTGCAGCGCTTGCTGGGCGGGCGCTGGGGCCGAAATCGTCACGTTCGTTACTTTCTTTGCTGGGCCTGCTTTGCGCGCTTGATGGGGGCCGATTGCCGCGCTGCCGGTGGATCGGCCGGCACGACAGGCTGGGGCGCTGGCGGCGGCCGCGGGCCTGCGTTCTCCGGCTCAGGCTCGCGCTGACCGGCTTGCTGTGCTGTCTGTGTGCTCGCTGTCCATCGACGTGCTTGAGAGACTGCACGGCGCCGCGAATGGCGCCTGCGCCCGCAGGCCCACGACCACCGCCCTGAACCGCTGCGCCTCATCCCCT
>JAFEEH010000060.1 GCA_018241185.1 Pseudomonadota bacterium
ATGAGGAAGGCCGTGAGGATGGCCGGGCCGATGCCGATGCCGAACCACACCACGAGGATGGGCACGAAGGCCGCCTTGGGCAGCGCGTTGAAGGCGGTCATGAGCGGGTACATCGCCGCGTAGGCCAGGCGCGAGCTGCCGATCACGAAGCCCAGCAGCACGCCCACCACGATCGCCAGGCCGAAGCCCGCCATCGTCACCCAGAAGGTGCGCCAGGCGTGGCCCGCGATGATGGTCTTGAACTCCCAGAACTGCGTCCAGATGCGCCAGGGGCTGGGGAAGATGAAGTCCGAGACGTTGAAGGCCGAGCAGATGATCTGCCACAGCACCAGCACGGCCACCAGCAGCAGCCAGGGCGACCAGCGTTCGAGTTGCTTGTTGTTCATGGAAGGGATGCGGAGGTTCTTGAAATCGGACTACCGGACGCAGAGGGCGCAGAAGTCACGCAGAGGACGCAGAAGGAATTCGGATGGGTTTCTTTTGCGTTCTCTGCGAAACCTTTGCGACCTCTGCGTCCGGAAGTCTGTCTTCATGCGACTTCCCCGGTGGGCGCCGCCTGCCGCATCGCCCCGATGTGGCTGCGCAGCTCGTGCACGATGTCGCTGAACTCCTTGGTGTAGGTCACCTCGAGGTCGCGCGGGCGGGGCAGTTCGATCTCGCGGCGCACGACGAAGCGGCCGGGCGACTTGCTCATGACGTACACGGTATCGGCAAGGAAGACCGACTCGCGCAGGTCGTGCGTGACGAGGATCACGTTGAAGCGCTGCTCGGTCCAGAGGTCGCGCAGGATGCACCACAGCTCCTCGCGCGTGAAGGCGTCCAGGGCACCGAAGGGCTCGTCGAGCAACAGCATCTTGGGCTCGTGGATGAGCGCGCGGCAGATCGACGCGCGCTGCTGCATGCCGCCCGAGAGCTGCCACGGAAACTTGTCCTCGTAACCGCCCAGGCCCACCTTCTGCAGCAGGCGGCGAGCGCGGTCCTCGTACTCCTTGCGTTTGCTCTTGAAGCTCGAGCGGTAGGGCTCGACGATCTCCAGCGGCAGCAGCACGTTGTCGACCGTGGTCCGCCACGGCAGCAGCGAGGGCGCCTGGAAGGCCATGCCCGAGATCTTGAGCGGGCCGGTCACCGGCTGGCCGTCGATGCGGATCCTGCCCATCGAGGGCATCTTCAGCCCGGTGGTGAGCTTCATGAAGGTGGACTTGCCGCAGCCCGAGGGGCCGACGATGGCGATGAACTCGCCCTGCTTGACCTTCAGGTCGATGGCTTCGACGGCGAAGTGGTTCTCGCGCAGCAACTGCTCGTTGTAGGCGAGCCAGACGTCCTGGAAGTCGACGAAGGGGGTGTCGGTGTCTGCCATGGATTTCACATATGAAAATGGCCTGCGACGCCCGTGGGGCGGGCGCAGGCCGCTATCAAAAAAGGAGCAATTCCGAGGGCGGCTTACTTTTTCAGGATGGCGAGCTCGGCGGCAGGCGGCAGCAGCGTGCCAGTCCAGACGGCCTCCGGGCTCACGCGCGTCTTGGTATTGAAGGCGTCCGACACCTGCGAGGCCATGAGCGACAGGCGGCCCGGGTTCACCACGCCAAAGCCTTCCGCCCGGGCGTCGGGGCTGTTGATGACGGTGTCGATGGCCAACTGCAGGCGGCGCGTTTCCAGCTTGCTGTCGATGATGCCGTCGCGCGCCTTCACCGATTCGATGGCCACCGCCGGATTGGCGATGACCTCCTTGGCACCCTTGGCGAAGGCCGAGAGGAAGGCCTTCACGACTTCGGGCTTCTCCTTGATGAGCTTGGGCGAGGCGATGATGACGTTGCCGTACAGCTTCACGCCGTAGTCGGGGTAGGGCAGCACCACCACGTCGGCCGCCTTGGCGCCGCGCGCCTCGAGGTTGAGCAGCGAGGTGAAGGTGAAGCCGGTGATGGCGTCGATGTCGCCGCGCATGAGCATGGTCTCGCGCAGCGTCGGGTCCATCGCGGTCCAGTTCACGGTGCCGATGTTGTTGGCCTTGGCGAAGATCGGGAAGGCGCGCCGGCCGGCGTCGAACACCGGCGCGCCCAGCTTCTTGCCGGTGAGGTCGGCGGGCTTCGTGATGCCGCTCTTCTTGAGCGCCATGACCGAGGCCGGCGTGTTGTTGTAGACCATCATCACCGCGACCGGCTTGTTCGGGCTGTCGGGGTTGTTGGCGTGGAACTCCATCAGCGCCGCCAGGTCGGCGAAGCCCATGTCGTAGGCGCCCGAGGCCACGCGCGTCACCGTGCCGCCGGAGCCGTTGCCCGCATCGATGGTCACGTCGAGGCCGGCGTTCTTGAAGTAGCCTTTGGCGGCCGGGTGCAGGAAGAGGGCGGACGGTCCCTCGAAGCGCCAGTCGAGCTGGAACTTGATCGGCGTCTGCGCCTGGGCCGTACCCAGCCCGAAGCTGAGGGCGGAAGCGGCAAGGAAGGACTGCAGGAGTTGTCGCTTGTTCATCGGTGACTCTGGATAAGGAATGTCACGATTCAAGCAATAAGGGTGCCCGCACGCCATTGGTGCGAATCCCGAGCGCGGCGCCAAAGCGGTGCAGCATCGGGACGGAACTGCGCGAAGGACCACCCGAAGGAGGGGTCAGCCCATGGTCGCCAAAAATGCCTCGCCATGCGCACCGCAGCGGGGCGACCTTCGGCGGATATGCACTAATTTCGGGTGGTGCGCTGCGGCAGCAGCCGTTCGTCGCAATCGGCCTCGACGTCCATGCCCAGGGGCAGCGCATAGTGCATCTGCTCCTGCGACGAATCTGCATCGACCAGCCGCACGTGGAGGGTTTCGTCGCTGAGGCAGTGCACGAGGCGCCGGGCCGGCCGGCCGGGACCGCTGTCCAGCAGCAGTGTGTGGGCGTCTTCCCGCGTCACCTTGGGTGCCGGACCGGCGAACGCGATGCCGATGAAAGGAGCGTGCCGACCCGTCAGGCGGGCCGTCGCGTAGGCAGGTGCGGCCGGGCCTCGTGGCAGCCGAACGCGGAAATCGACGGACGGGCGCTGCGGCCCTGTCGCCCGGACGCAGCACTCCGTTCCCTGGTCCAGAGGCGCGGAGAGGCGCACGAAACGCATGGGTTCTGCGGGAATCTTCGTGGCCGCGGTGCCGTAGACCAGGACGGGGCTGCGGGCATGGCTGGCGTCCACCAGCACAACCGACTGTGCCGCAGCGGATGCCGCCAGCAGGCCGCCGCACAGCGTCAGTGTCATGGTGTCCCGCGCCAACCGGCCTGCGCACGGGCGAAGGGGGTACGGAAGGATCGGCATCTCAGTGCCCGTCGCTCGACCAATGCGGGGGATCGCTCGCCAGCTTGTGGACGCCGTAGGTGGCGCCCAGGCCATGGAGATCGGCGGCAGACTTGAGCGTCGTCTTCACCCCGCTGGCATTGCTGACCTGCTTGTTCCTGTAGTTGCCGATCGTCATGTCGATCGCCAGGCCGCGCGTGTGGTTCGACATCAGGGCGGGCCGGAACACGATGTCATAAGCGGTCACCATCGCCGCAGCAGCAGAGCGGGACCTCGCCGGATCCGCAGAGCCATCGCGTCGTCGATGTACCCAATCGATGTCCACGCCCCGCATGGCAGGCGCGGTCGCTGGATCCAATCCTTCGTGGGCGATCCGGAAGGCATGGTGCATCAGGTAGGCCCGCTCCGGTGGCCGCAAGGTCGCACTCACGGCGACACCGATACCCGCTGCCCGCAGCGCATCGACGAAGTTCTTGGCGTTGGAACGGAAAGGCGGAGCAAGGTCCGCGAACTGGGTGGACGTCGGAAAACGACTGACCCATGAAAGGCCGCTTGGTGTTGCCATTTATTTATCTCTCCCTGTAGCCGTCGAATCCCGCGGTCGCGTCCGCGCCGCGGGCCCGCGCCCGGTGTGTACCGGGCGCGCACCGTCATTTTGCGATGTTGGCGTCCGCCACGGCCAGCGCCGTCATGTTGAGCACCCGGCGCACGGTGGCCGAGGAGGTCAGCACGTGGGCGGGCTTGGACGCGCCGAGCATGATGGGGCCGACCGTCACGCCGTTGGCACCGGTCATCTTCAGCACGTTGTAGAGGATGTTCGCAGCGTCGATGTTGGGGCAGATCAGCAGGTTGGCCTCACCTTTCAACGTCGTCTCGGGCATGGCGGTGACGCGCACGTCTTCGCTCAATGCGGAGTCGCCGTGCATCTCGCCATCGCATTCGATGTCCGGCGCCATCTGCTTGAACAGGTCGGCCGCCACGCGCATCTTGCGGGCCGAAGCGCGTTCCGAGCTCCCGAAGTTGGAATGCGAAAGGAAGGCGACCTTGGGCGGCAGGCCGAAGCGACGCACCTCTTCGGCTGCCATCAAGGCGATGTGCGCCAGCAGCTCGGCGCTCGGGTCCTCGTTGACGTGGGTGTCGGCGATGAAGAGCGTGCCGCGGTCCAGCGTCAGGGCGTTGAGCGCCGCGAAGCCGGGCGCATCGCGCTTGCTGCCCAGCAGCTGGCTCAGGATCTTCAGGTGGCTGTCGAAGCGGCCGACCAGGCCGCACAGCATGGCATCGGCGTCGCCCAGGTGCACCATCAGCGCGGCGATGGTGGTGTTGGAGCGGCGCACCATCGCCTTGGACGCCTCGGGCGTGATGCCGCGGCGGCCCATGAGCTTGTGATAAGCCTCCCAGTAAGTCCGGAAGCGTGAATCGTTCTCGGGGTCGACGATCTCGACGTCCTGGTCGAGCCGCAGGCGCAGGCCGGCCTTCTTGACGCGCATCTCGATGATGTCCGGCCGGCCGATCAGGATGGGGAATGCCAGGCCCTCGTCCACGGCTAGTTGCGCCGCGCGCAGCACGCGGTCGTCCTCGCCTTCGGCGTAGGCCACGCGCTTCTTCGCTGCCACCTTGGCGGCGCTGAAGACGGGGCGCATGAACATGCCGGTCTGGTAGACGAAGCGCGTCAGGTGCTGGCGGTAGGCCTCCATGTCCTCGATGGGGCGGGTGGCCACGCCCGAGGCCTCGGCGGCCTTCGCGACGGCCGGCGCGATGCGCAGGATCAGCCGCGAGTCGAAGGGCTTGGGGATGATGTAGTCGGGCCCGAAGGACAGTTCCTGGCCCGCGTAGGCGGTGGCGACCTCCTCGCTGATGTCGGCCTTGGTCAGGTCGGCAATCTCGCGCACGCAGGCCAGCTTCATCTCCTCGGTGATCTTGGTCGCGCCGCAATCGAGCGCGCCGCGGAAGATGTAGGGAAAGCACAGGACGTTGTTGACCTGGTTCGGATAGTCCGAGCGGCCGGTGGCGATGATGCAGTCGGGCCGCACGGCCTTGGCCAGCTCGGGGCGGATCTCGGGTTCGGGGTTGGCCAGGGCCAGGATGATCGGCTGGTCGGCCATGGTCTTGACCATGTCGGCGGTGAGCACGCCGGGCGCCGAGCAGCCGAGGAACACGTCCGCATTCTTCGTCACGTCGGCCAGGGTGCGCGCGCCGGTGTCGGGTTGCGCGTAGCGGGCCTTCGATTCGTCGAAGCCGCCGGCACGGCCGGTGTAGATCAGGCCTTTGGAGTCGCAGGCGAAGATGTTCGCGGTCTTCGCGCCCAGGCCCACCATCACGTCCAGGCAGGCGATGGCGGCGGCACCCGCGCCCGAGACGGCGATCTTGACGTCTTCGATCTTCTTGCCCACCAGTTCCAGGCCGTTGAGCAACGCAGCGGCCGAGATGATGGCCGTGCCGTGCTGGTCGTCGTGGAAGACCGGGATGTTCATCCGCTCTCGCAGCTTCTTCTCGATGTAGAAGCACTCGGGCGCCTTGATGTCCTCGAGGTTGATGCCGCCCAGCGTGGGTTCCAGCGCCGCGATGATGTCGACCAGCTTGTCGGGGTCGCGCTCGGCCAGCTCGATGTCGAAGACGTCGATGCCGGCGAATTTCTTGAACAGGCACCCTTTGCCTTCCATGACGGGCTTGCCGGCCAGCGGCCCGATGTCGCCCAGGCCCAGCACGGCGGTGCCGTTCGTCACCACGCCGACCAGGTTGCCGCGCGCCGTGTACTCGGCCGCCTTGCTCGGGTCGGCCTGGATGTCGAGGCACGGGTAGGCCACGCCCGGCGAGTAGGCCAGCGACAGGTCGCGCTGGTTCATCAGCGGTTTGGTGGGGGTCACCGAAATCTTGCCCCTGACGGGCGTTCGGTGGTACTCGCGGGCGGCGTCGCGCAACGCTTCTTCGGCCGGTGACAGCTTCTGGGTCATCCAGACTCTCCTTGGTTCTTGGAACGGGACATCTGCTTGCACAAAGCAGAAGGAGAGGCTACCGCAAAGCGGTGCCTCTCCCGAGTGGTGAAACTACGAAAGCCGGTGTTCAGCGATGCGTATCGGGCATCACCGGATGTTGCGCCAACGCTTCCAGCGCGCGGACCAGCGCCGAATGGTCCTCCTGGCCGTGCCCCAGGGCGGCGCAGGCGTTCATGAGCTGGGCCGCGCCGGCCGTCTGCGGCAGCGCGACGCCCAGGCTGCGGGCGCTCTGCATCGCCAGGTTCAGGTCCTTCTGGTGCAGTGCGATGCGAAAGCCGGGGGCGAAGGTGCGGTTGATCATGCGTTCGCCATGCACTTCGAGGATGCGGCTGGACGCAAAGCCGCCCATCAGTGCCTGGCGCACCTTGGCAGGGTCGGCGCCGGCCTTGCTGGCGAAGACCAGCGCCTCGCCCACGGCGGCGATGTTCAGCGCGACGATGATCTGGTTGGCCACTTTGGTGATCTGGCCGGCGCCGACGTCGCCCACGCGCGTGACGTTCTTGCCCATCGTCTCGAGCAGCGGGCGCACGGCTTCGAAGGTGGCCTCGTCGCCGCCGCACATGATGGTCAGGCTGGCCGCCTTGGCACCCACCTCGCCGCCGGAAACAGGCGCGTCGACGTAGCCGCAGCCCAGCGCGGCGATGCGTCGGGCGAAGTCCTGCGTGGCGATCGGGTCGATGGAGCTGCAGTCCACAACGGTCTTGCCGGCCGTGAGCGCCGACGCGACGCCGCTCTCGCCGAAGAACACCTTCTCCACATCGGGCGTGTCGGGAACCATGACGAAGATCACGTCGGCATGGCGAGCCACCTCGGCCGCGCTGGCGCAGGCCTCGGCCCGGCCTGCGATCGCCTCGGGCACCGCGCCGCGCGTGTTCACGAAGAGCGTGTGTCCGGCGTCGATGAGGTGGCCGGCCATGGGCGTGCCCATGATGCCCAGGCCGATGAAGCCGATGCGGCGGGGTGTGTTCGTGGTGTTGCTCATGGTGTTCTTCCTTTCAGGCGGTGAGGGACTGGCGCCAGCCCAGGCCTTCGATGGTGGTGGTGCGCGGCTTGTATTCGCACCCGATCCAGCCCGTGTAGCCGATCGAATCGATGTGCTTGAACAGCCACGGATAGTTGATTTCGCCGGTGCCCGGTTCGCCGCGGCCCGGGTTGTCAGCCAGCTGGATGTGGCCGATGCGCGCAAGGTGCTTCGACAGCGTGTTGCCCAGTTCGCCCTCCATGCGCTGCGCGTGATAGATGTCGTACTGGATGCGCAGGTTGTCCGCGCCCACGTCGTCCAGAAGGGCAAGCGCCTGGTCGGTGCGCGACAGAAAGAAGCCCGGTATGTCGAAGGTGTTGATCGGCTCGATCAACAGCTTCAAGCCGGCCCGCTCGAGTTCGCGCGCGGCGAAACGCAGGTTGTCGACCACGGTCGGCCGCACGTCCTGTGAGGTGGCGCCAGCAGGCAGCTTGCCCACCAGACAGTTCAGCTGCGGGCAACCCAGTGTGGTGGCGTAGTCGATCGCCCGGCCCACGCCCTCACGGAACTCGGCCACGCGGTCGGGATGGCAGGCGATGCCGCGCTCGCCGGCGTCCCAGTCGCCGGCGGGGAGGTTGTGCAGCACCTGCGTCAGGCCATTCGCCTTCAGCGCAGCGGCCAGTTCGTTCTTGTCGAAGGCATAGGGAAACAGGTACTCCACCGCCTCGAAACCCGCGCGCGCGGCGGCCTCGAAGCGCTGCATGAAGGGCAGCTCGGTCAGGAGCATGGTGAGGTTGGCGGCAAAACGGGGCATGGTGTTCGTAGAGAGTGTTGAAAGCGGACTGCCGAACGCAGAGGGCGCGGGGGATCCGCAGAGGGCGCGGAAGAAGACAGAAGACTTTTGGTGTTCCTTCTGCGACCTCTGCGCTACCTTCGCGACCTCTGCGTTCGGCTGCCCGATCCTGTATTCAGTCCAGCATCGCCGCAGCGATCGCCGTCGGCGCATCGGCCGCGCCTTCGGCCAGGGGTTCGAACTCGTTGATGGCGTCGATCTCGGTGCCCATCGCGATGTTGGTCACACGCTCGAGCATCACCTCGATCACGACCGGCACCTGGTGCTCCGCCATGAGCGCCTCGGCGCGGCGGATGGCCGGCTGCATCTCGTCCTGCCGATGCACGCGAATCGCTTTGCAGCCCAGTC
>JAFEEH010000061.1 GCA_018241185.1 Pseudomonadota bacterium
CACCCCCACCCTCGTGCCTCCACCCTTTCACTCAGCCCACACCATGTTCAAACCCCACGTCCTTTTCGTCGCCGCGCTGATCGCCGCCGGCGCCAGCGTCCAGGCCCAGGAGATCAATTTCGGCATCATTGCCACCGACACCGCCTCGACGCAGCGCGAACGCTGGGAACCCTTCTTCCGCGACATGGAAAAGAAGACCGGCCTGAAGGTCAAGTCCTTCTATGCCCCCGACTACGCCGGCGTGATCGAGGCCATGCGCTTCAACAAGATCCAGGTCGCGTGGTACGGCAACAAGTCCGCCATGGAAGCGGTCGACCGCGCCAACGGCGAGGTGTTCGCCCAGGTGATGTATGCCGACGGCACCTTCGGCTACAAGGGCCTGCTCATCACCCGCCAGGACAGCGCGCTGCAATCGCTGGACGACGTGTTCAAGAACGGCAAGTCGCTGAACTTCGGGATCGGCGATCCCAACTCGACCTCGGGCTTCCTGGTCCCGTCCTTCTACCTCTTCGCGAAGAACAAGGTCGACTACCGCACGGCGTTCAAGACGGTGCGCAACGCCAGCCACGGCGCCAACATCCAGGCTGTCCTGGCGCGGCAGATCGACGTAGCCACCAACAACACCGAGGAGATCGACAAGCTCAGGGCGAGCAAGCCCGAGCTGGCCGGCCAGCTGCGCGTCCTGTGGGAAAGCCCGCTCATTCCCAGCGACCCCTTCGTCTGGCGCAAGGACCTGGACCCGGCCGTGAAAGCCAGGATCAAGGACTTCGTCGTCAACTACGCCAAGTCGGATGCCGAGGAAAAGACGATCCTGAAGAACATCTACAACTACGGCGGGTTCCGCGCATCCAGCAACGACCAGCTGATCCCGATCCGCCAGCTCGAGCTCTACAAGGAGCGCAGCAAGGTCGAGAACGACGCGGCCCTGGATGCCGCCGCCCGGGCCCGGCAACTCGCCGAGATCGATGCCAAGCTGGCTGCGCTGAAGCTGTGAGCGCGACGCCGGGCTCCGGCGGCGGGGCCACCGCCGCATCGATGCAGCAGCTGCGCGAGCGGGCTGAAACCGAACGCCCGGGCACTGCGACCTACATCGCGTGGGCCGCGGCACTGGGCGTGCTCGCCTGGGCCTGGAACGGTGCGGAAATGCGCCCGCTGGACCTGGTCCGCGACGCCGGCAACATCGGCACCTACGCGAAGGACTTCTTCCCACCGGATTTTCACGACTGGCGCCTCTATGCGCGGGAGATGCTGGTCACCGTGCACATCGCCATCTGGGGGACGTTGCTGGCGGTGGTGGCGGCCGTGCCGGCGGGCCTGCTGTGCGCATCGAACGTCGCGCCGCCGTGGGTGTACCAGCCCATGCGGCGGCTCATGGACGCCTGCCGGGCCATCAACGAGATGGTTTTCGCGATGCTCTTCATCGTGGCCGTGGGCCTGGGCCCTTTTGCCGGGGTGCTGGCACTCGCCATCCACACCACGGGAACCCTGGCCAAGCTGTTCTCCGAATCGGTCGAGGCGATCGATCCCCGCCCGGTGGAGGGCATCCGCGCCACCGGCGCCCATCGCCTGGTGGAAGTGATCCACGGGGTGATTCCGCAGGTGCTCCCGCTGTGGCTCAGCTTCACGCTGTACCGCTTCGAATCGAACGTCCGCTCGGCCTCGGTGGTCGGCATGGTCGGTGCGGGCGGCATCGGCGTCGTGCTCTACGAAGTCATCCGCAGCTTCGAGTACGCGCAGACCTGCGCAGTGCTGCTGATCCTGGTCGTGACG
>JAFEEH010000062.1 GCA_018241185.1 Pseudomonadota bacterium
GGGCATCGACAACTTCAACCGTCGTTCGACGGTGAGCCTGTCGGGCGGCTTCGGTGAAGTGCGTCTGGGCCGTGACTACACCCCGACCTTCTGGAACGACACCGTGTTCGACCCCTTCGGCACGAGCGGCGTTGGCACCAACGTGATCAACAGCGTCAGCAACAATGTGAACGGTAACGCCGGCGCCTCTCCGAATGGATTGACCGGCGACAACTACGTTCGCACCAGCAACAGCATCGGCTACTTCCTGCCCCCGAACCTGGGAGGTTTCTACGGTCAAGTGCAGTACGCGCTGCACGAGAACACGAAGCAAGACTGGATCCAAGGCAGCCCGACCAAGAAGGGCCGCTACGTGGGTGGCCGCTTCGGCTACGCCAACGGCCCCCTGGATGTTGCCATTTCCTATGGTCAAGATACCAAGGACGGTGGCGGCGCGTCTGGCTTCTGGTCGGCAAATGACGTTGATGGCGATCCGATCGCCTGGAAGAAGAACAAGGTCAATACGCTGAACCTGGGCGCTTCGTACGACTTCGGTCCCGTCAAGCTGTTCGGCGAACTGTCGCAAGTCAAGCAGAAGGTTTCTACCGACGCCACCTACGAATACAACGGCGTGGTGTTCCCGACCACGGTGGGCACGTCCGACAAGTACAACGGCTACCTGGTCGGCGTGACCGTGCCTGTCGGCGCCGGTCTGATCCGCGCTGCCTACTCGCGCGTCAAGGCCAAGTCGGGCAACTACGGCTTCCAGACCTACACCCTGGAAGACCTGCTGTTCGGCGGCAACAACAACACCAGCGCTTCGGCCAGCAAGTTCGCCGTCGGCTACGTGCACAACCTGTCCAAGCGTACGGCCCTGTACGCCACGGTGTCGCGCATCAGCCTGAAGGACGCCCAGAACAACGCCGCGATCGCTGCGAACACGGGTGTTGCATACGCTCCGCCTTCGACGCTCGGCGGCCTGTATGTGCCCAAGAGCGCGACCGGTTACGACTTCGGTATCCGTCACTCGTTCTGATAGAAAGCTGGCTTCGGCCAGCCCAGCGTAAAGCCATGAAAGCCATCCAGCGACAACCGTTGGGTGGCTTTTTTCGCTCAAGGCTCCTTGCGGCCTCTGCGGCTCTGAAGCAGACCAACATTCATTTCACCGCTCAGGGTAGAGGCGTAGAACCGCTCGATCATGTTGACGCTGGTCCGCGCATTGCGCGCCAGCGTCAACATGTCGATGCCTTGGCCATAGAGCAAGCGCAAGGTGATTGCCGTATGGCGCAAGCAGTACAACGTTCGCTTCTGCCCCAGTGGCCCCACGGCCAGCCCGGCAGTCTCGAGCACCCACTTGAAGAAGAAGTTCAGGATCGCGAGCGCCTGGCCCCTGTCCTTGATATGCGGCAGGAAAAGGTAGTCGTTGGGCCCACCAAAGCCCTGTTGCCGTTGGTGCGACAGCAGCGCTTCATAGACATGCACGGCGGCCCGGAGACTCACCATCGGCTGGCTGTGCCGCTTGGTTTCGGGCAGCCGCATGCGCAGATAGAGATGGCGTCCGCGAACCACGTCGATGTGACCGTGCTTGACCTCCTTGATATCGCTCGGCCGCACGAAGGTATTGACCATCCATCGAATCAGCCAGGGCAGTTCGTCCGGCATGTAGAGCAGCTCGCGCGCGATCCAGAACCGATCTCCCTTGCCAAGGCTGGCAAGCACCGGATGTGGCTGTGCTCGCAGCGAGCGTGCAACGGCCACCATGCGGCGGTATTCGTCCACACCAAAGGCGCCCCGGGGCTGGCTGCGCACCTTGACGCGCGGAAGCGCCGGCACCTCCGTGAGGATGCCCATCAGGACGGCATGTGCGAGCAGTTTGCGCAGCAGCACGAGGTACTGCGCGATGGTCGTGCTCGAAAAGCCTTCGGCACCGAGCCTGTCCACCAGTTCCTGCGCGCGCCGTGCGTCGATCGACTTGACCGGCACGTCGCCCAGCAATGGAAGGATGTGCGCATCGAGCCGGTTGTTCATCACCTGCCAACTGCCCCAGGCGATCTCGCCGCGCTGGACGCGCGCGCGCTCGGCCCGGAGCAAATGGACTGAGAGGCCCCGGACAACAACGTCAATTCTGTCGCCCACAAATGTCAACTGATTCGAGGACATGGGGTCCTCAGCTGGTGCTCGCCCTGAAAAACCCGAATCGTTCGCCGCGACCACTGAAATCAGCGCCGGGTTGACAAACATGTCCATCTCCCTGCCAAGCAGCAATAAGGGTGCCGCTTATCATTGTTTTCCCGCGCCCATTCTCAATACCCCATGCCTCAGAGCTCCGGCCAGTTCCTGCAACCTGCCGACTACCTCACGAAGATCCTCAACGCGCGCGTATATGACGTCGCGGTCGAATCCGCCCTGGAGCCCGCGAGAGCGCTGAGCGCGCGCATCGGCAACACCGTGCTGCTCAAGCGTGAGGACCAGCAGCCCGTCTTCAGCTTCAAGCTGCGCGGCGCCTACAACAAGATGGCGCACCTGTCGCCCGAGCAACTGGCGCGTGGCGTGATCTGCGCCTCGGCCGGCAACCACGCGCAGGGCGTGGCGCTTGGTGCGCGCAAGCTGGGGACGCGCGCGGTGATCGTCATGCCCATCACCACGCCGCAGCTCAAGATCGACGCGGTGCGCGCCCTGGGTGGCGAGGTGCAGCTCCACGGCGACAGCTATTCCGATGCGTACCTCTTCGCCACCGAACTGCAGAAGCGGGAAGGCCTGACCTTCGTCCACCCCTTCGACGACCCTGACGTCATCGCCGGCCAGGGCACGATCGCGATGGAGATCCTGCGCCAGCACCAGGGCCGGCTCGACGCGGTCTTCGTCGCCATCGGCGGCGGCGGCCTGATTTCCGGCGTGGCCAACTACATCAAGGCCGTGCGGCCCGAGGTCCGCGTGATCGGCGTGCAGATGAACGACTCCGACGCAATGGTGCAGTCCGTGGCGGCGCAGCAGCGTGTCACGCTGCCCGATGTCGGCCTGTTCTCCGACGGCACGGCAGTCAAGCTGGTGGGCGAGGAAACCTTCCGCATCTCGCGCGAACTGGTCGACGAGTTCATCACCGTCGACACCGACGCCGTGTGCGCGGGCATCAAGGACGTCTTCATCGACACGCGCAGCATCGTCGAGCCCGCGGGCGCGCTGGCCGTGGCCGCCATCAAGCAGTACGTCGAAACGCACGGCACGCAGGGCGAGACCTACGCCGCCATCCTGTGCGGCGCCAACATGAATTTCGACCGCCTGCGCTTCGTCGCCGAGCGGGCCGAGGTCGGCGAGGAGCGCGAGGCCCTGTTCGCCATCACCATCCCTGAAGAACGCGGCAGCTTCCGCCGCTTCTGCGAACTGGTGGGGCAACTGCCGGGCGCCACGCGCAACGTCACCGAGTTCAACTACCGCATCAGCGATGCGCGCGAGGCGCATGTGTTCGTGGGCCTGACGACCACGCGCCGCGGCGAGTCGACCACGATCGCCGAGACCTTCCGCGCCCAGGGCTTCGGCGCGCTGGACCTCACGCACGACGAACTGGCCAAGGAGCATGTGCGCTACATGGTCGGCGGGCGTTCGGGCCTGGCCCATGACGAACGCCTGCTGCGCGTCGTCTTTCCCGAGCGGCCGGGCGCGCTGCTCAAGTTCCTGAGCCTGATGCGGCCCAACTGGAACATCAGCCTCTTCCACTACCGCAACCAGGGCGCGGACTACGGCCGCATCCTGGTCGGCCTTCAGGTGCCGGATGCGGACAACGCAGCCTTCGCCGAATTCCTCGCCACGCTGGGCTATCCCTACATCGAGGAAACGGCGAACCCGGCCTACCGCCTTTTCCTGCAGAACTGAGCGGAACGCACCTGGGGCTTCAGTCGCGCGGCATCACCGGCGGTGGACGCACGGGGCCGTTGGCGGCCAGGGGCTGAGCCGGCAGCTTGAGCGAGAAGACCGCCGACCCACCGCGCGCGCCGCCGATGTTCACGGCGCGGGCATCGAGCGACTGCAGCACGTAGCCCTCGGCCAGGGTCGCGCCCACGCGATACGGCCGCGGCGGCTTGCCATCGACTGCGATCAACGCCGCGCCGCGGCCCGTGTCGTCGGCCACGACGCCGAGCAGCACGAAGCGGCTGGCAGCATCGGGCGCCGCCTCCACGCGCTCGACCACCGGCTGCGCGCCGAGCACGCGTGCCACCGCGGCCGAATCGACGTTCAATGCCGCGACCGTCGACACCGCGGGCGGGCGCACGCCATCGGCCGGTGCGGCCATCCGCAGTCCCCAGAACACGATGCTGGCGGCTGCGGCCGCCCACAGCACGACGGTGGCCGTGACCGACGGCCAGCGGGCAGGGGCATACGGAAGCGTCATGGGCGCGGATTATCATGCGGCGCACCCCCGTGTTGATGGCCTTTTCGAGTCGCCGATGCCCTTCTCCTCCCGTTCCTTGCGCCCTGTCCTGCAGCGCGGCTTCACGCTCATCGAGCTGATGGTCGTGCTGGTCATCATCGGTGTGCTGGCCGCGCTGATCGTGCCGAACGTGATCGACCGCGCCGATGATGCCCGCACCACCGCCGCGCGCACCGACGTCAACAACCTGATGAACGCGCTCAAGATGTACCGGCTCGACAACCAGCGCTACCCCACGGCCGAGCAGGGCCTGCAGGCGCTCGTGCAACGGCCCACGGTCGGCCCCGCGGCCCCGAACTGGAAGCCCTACATCGACAAGCTGCCCAACGACCCCTGGGGTCGCCCGTACCAGTACATGAACCCCGGCATCAAGGGCGAGATCGACGTGCTGTCGCTGGGCGCCGACGGCCAGGCCGGTGGCGAGGGCAAGAATGCCGATATCGGCAGCTGGCAGTAGCAGGCCCGGCGCATCCAACGCCCCGCACCTAAGTCGCTACAAAATTCATAGCGCCTCGCGCAAGCGGGACGGGCGCTGCAGGCATTTTTTCTTCAAAAATCGGCATCTTGGCTTCACGCTGATCGAGCTGCTGGTCGTGATCGCGATCATCGCCTTCGCCACCGCCGGCGTGAGCTTCGCCATCCGCGACACCAGCCAGTCTGCGCTCGACCGCGAGGCCGAGCGGCTCGCCGCGCTGTTCGAGGCGGCCCGCGCCCAATCGCGCGCGAGCGGCGTGGCCGTGCGCTGGCGCCTGACGGCAGACGGCTTCGCCTTCGACGGCCTGCCGCCGCAGACGCTGCCCACCCAATGGCAGCAGCCGGGCTTCACGGCACTGGTGCTGGACGGCAACGGCCGCGCCCTCCCCGTGCTGCAGCTCGGGCCCGAGCCCATCATCGCCGCGCAGCAGGTGCTGCTGAGCACCGAGGGCCCACCGCCCCGCAGCCTGCGCATCGCCACCGACGGCCTGCGGCCCTTCACCGTGCAGCCGGTGCCATGAGCCCACGCCCGACCGTTCCGGAGGTGACTCGCACCGCAGGCGACGGCGAAGGTGCGCCGGCGGCCCGCGACCGCCGGCGCCGCGCACGCGGCTTCACACTCATCGAGGTGCTGGTCGCGCTGGCGATCGTCGCCATCGCGCTGGCGGCGGGCACGCAGGCCACCAACGCCCTCACGCGCAACGCGCAGCGGCAGTCCGACCTGCTGCTGGCGCAGCTGTGCGCCGAGAACGAGATGGTCAAGGCACGGCTCGCGCCGCAGATGCCCGCGGTCGGCGACGCCGGCCTGACCTGCGTGCAGGCCAACACGATCTTCAACGTCACCGTGTCGACCACGCCCACGCTCAACCCCAACTTCCGCCGCGTCGACGTGCAGGTGCGCGACGAGGCGCAGTGGCCGATCCTGCGGCTGTCCACCGTGATCGGGAGGTACTGAGCATGCGGGATTCGCAGCGCGCGCGGGGCTTCACGCTCGTCGAACTGCTCGTCGCCCTGGCCGTGATGGCGCTGCTTGCGCTGGTGAGCTGGCGCGGCCTGGAGGCGATGGCTCGCGCGCAGTCGGGCCACCGCGAGCGCGACGACGCGGTGCTGGTGCTGCAGACCGCCATGGCGCAATGGACGGCCGATCTCGACGCCGCCACCGCCTTCGGCACGCTGCCCGCGATGGACTGGGACGGCCGCGTGCTGCGCCTGACGCGCCGCAGCAGCGACGGCACCGGACTGCCCGCCGCCGCCGTGGTCGCCTGGACCCTGCGCCCGACGGCCCAGGGCCTGCGCTGGATGCGCTGGCAATCGCCACCTCTGGGCACGCAGGACCAGTGGCAGCAGGCCTGGCAACTCGCCGCCAACTGGGCGCAGGACGGCACGCGCGAGGTCGACGCCGCCGCCGTCGCGGTGCTGCCGCTGGCCGGCTGGACGCTCGCCTACTTTCGCAACAACACCTGGACCCAGCCGGTGGGCGCCGCGGCGCTGGGCCTGAACACCCCGCTCCCCGATGGCGTGCGCCTCGTGCTCGACCTGCCCCCGGGCGCCGGCCTGATCGGCCAGGTCAGCCGCGACTGGGTGCGGCCCACCTTCAGCGTGCAGCGCGGGTCATGAGTCGCTCCCTCCCGCCTGCTCGTTCCGGTGGCGCCCGCCAGCGCGGCGCCGCGCTGCTCATCGCGCTGCTGACCGTCACTCTCATCGCCACCTTCGCCGCCACCGCGCTGTGGCAGCAGTGGCGCATGACCGAAATCGAGTCCGCCGAACGCGCGCGCGTGCAGTCGGCCTGGGTGCTGATCGGCGCGCTCGACTGGTCGCGCCTGATCCTGCGCGAGGACGGGCGGGCCAGCGGAGCCGCACCGGCCGATCACCTGGCAGAACCCTGGGCCGTGCCGCTGGAGGAAGCCAAGCTCACCACCTTCCTCGCCGCCGACAAGAACATCGCCAGCGATGCGCTCGAAGGCCTCCCCGAGGCCTTTCTCTCCGGCCGCATCCTCGACGCCCAGGCCAAGCTCAACGTGCGCAACCTGGTCAAGGCGGGCCAGCCGGTGCCCAACGCCGTCGCCGCCTTCCAGAAGCTGTTCGAACTGCTCGGCCTGCCGACCGGGCAGGTCACCACGCTGACGAATGCCCTGCGCCGGGCCAGCCCTCAAGCCGCAGGGCCGACCGGCGTGCAGAGCGGCAGCAGCAGCGGCGTGACCGGCCTGGCTGCGACCGCCGGCACCGAGGGCGCGCCCCTGATGCCGCAGCGTGTGGCCGAACTCGTCTGGCTGGGGTTGCCGGCGTCGACCGTCGCGGCGATCGAGCCCTACGTCACCGTGCTCCCTGCCGAGACGCCGCTCAACATCAACACCGCCAGTGCCGAGGCGCTCTACGCCAGCGTGCCCAAGCTGGACCTGGCCTGCGCGCGCCGACTGGTGGAACAGCGCCAGCGCAAGTTCTTCGCCCAGGTGCAGGACGCGGCCGAAGCCATCCAGCAATGCGGCATCCAGTTCGTGCCGGGCGAGCAGTCGGTCAGCACGAGCTACTTCGAAGTGCGCGGCCGACTGCGGCTGGAACACACCTGGGTCGAGGAACGCTCCTTGCTCTTTCGCAATGGCATGGTGCTCACCGTGGTGTGGCGCCAGCGTGGCGCGGGCACCACGGAGGCAGCCACCATTGCGCCGAGTTCGTAAGAGTCTGTAGCCAATCTCAGATAAAAAGGGGCCTGAGCGCCCGTCCTTCCTGCGCAAGGCGCTATCAAATTCGGAGTGAGCGACGTCGGCCCACTCCTACAATGCCAGGCTTTTTTCGTACCTCCGCATGGCCCTGATCTTCGTCCAGCCCCCTCTCCCGTCGGCGCCCCCCGGCGCGGACGTCGCGTGGGCGGGCTGGTCCAACGACGGCAAGCGCCTGCGCAAGCAGGGCATCGCGCCGCCCGCGCTGTTGCCGGGTCAGGGCGACGTGACCGTCGTGCTGCCGGCGGCGGCACTCTCGTGGCAACAGGTCACGCTGCCGCAAGGCAGCACGGCCAGTGCGGCGCGGCTGCGCTCGGTGCTCGGCGGCATGCTGGAAGACCGACTCCTCGACGAGCCGGAGCAACTGCACTTCGCGCTCGAACCTGGCGCCAAGACCGGCGTGCCGGTGTGGGTGGCCATCTGCCACAAGGGCTGGCTGCGCGGCGTGGTTCAGGCGCTCGAAGGCGCAGGCCGCCGGATCGCACGGCTGGTCCCCGAATTCACGCCGCGCCCGTCCGGCACGGCCCCGCTGCTGTGCGCCACGGGTGAGCCCGACGCCGGCCAGCTCACCCTGTGCGACGAACGCGGCGTGCTGAGCCTGCCGCTCACGGCCGTCGGCCTCTCGCTGGCCGGGCCGCTGCCCGAGACAGCCATCGCCACCACCGAGCCGGCGGTCGCCGAAGTCGCCGAAGGCCTGCTCGGCCGCTCGCTCGCCATCGTGCCGGCGCCCACCCGCTGGCTGGAAGCGAGCCAGCTGCCCTGGGACCTGGCGCAGTTCGACTTCGCGACCAGCGGCCGCGCGCGTGCCGGCAAGCAGCTCGCGGCCTTCGGCCAGGCGCTGTGGCGCGCACCGCGCTGGCGCGCCGCGCGCTGGGGTGCCGGCGTGCTGGTGGCGGCGCAACTCATCGGCGTCAATGCCTGGGCCTGGAAGGAGCGTCAGGCGCTCGAGGCCAAGCGCGCTGCTGTCGGCCAGACGCTGACCCAGACCTTCCCGTCGGTGACCTACGTCAGCGACCAGCCCGCGTTGCAAATGTCGCGCGAAGTGGCCCTGTTGCAGCAGGCCACCGGCGGCGTCACGCCGGCCGATCTGGAACCCATGCTGGGTGCGCTGGCCACCAGCCTGCCCGCGGGCCGCGTGCCGACGGCCATCGACTACAGCGGCGGCCAGTTGCGCCTGCGCGGGCTCGGGCTGTCGCTCAGCGAGATCGGCAGCCTGGGCACGCAACTCGCGGCGCGCGGCTACAACGCGCGCGGCGAAGGCGACCTTCTGCTGGTGCAGGCGGAGGCCGCACGATGACCGGCGCAGCGCGTCGCACCGCACGGAGGTCGGCATGACGATCGTGCAGCAACTCGAGGCGCGCTGGCAGGCCTGGTGGCCCGAGCTCGCGCCGCGCGAACAGCGTCTCA
>JAFEEH010000063.1 GCA_018241185.1 Pseudomonadota bacterium
GCCGCTCGCTCTACTTCGTGGCGCGCGGCGACGGCACCAGCCAGTTCAGTGAATCGTTGGATGCGCACAACCGTGCCGTCAACAAGTACCAGCGGGGCCAGTGAGCCACACGCCATGATGCAGCGCCAGGGTCTGTTCATCACGCTCGAGGGCATCGACGGTGCCGGCAAGTCCAGCCATATCGACGCACTGGAAGCGCTGTTCCGCGCCACCGGCCGCGAGGTGGTGCGCACGCGCGAGCCGGGCGGGACGCCGCTGGCCGAAACCCTGCGAGGCCTGGTGCTGGGCGAGGCGATGGATCCGCTGACCGAGTCGCTGCTCGTCTTCGCGGCGCGGCGCGACCACGTCGTGAACGTGATCGCGCCGGCGCTGGAACGCGGCGCCGTGGTTCTGTGCGACCGCTTCACCGACGCCACCTTCGCCTACCAGGGCGCGGGCCGCGGCTTCGACCTGGGGGTGCTGGCCACGCTCGAGGCCTGGGTCCAGGGCGGGCGGGGCGGTGCGCCCGGCGTGCTGCAGCCGGCGCTCACGCTGTGGTTCGACCTGGCGCCGGAGACCGCCGCCGAGCGTCTGGCCGGTGCGCGGCTGCCCGATCGCTTCGAGGCGCAGCCGGTCGACTTCTTCCGCCGTGTGGCCGAAGGCTATGCGCGCCGGGCCGGGGCCGACGCCGGCCGCTTCGAGCGCATCGACGCCGACACCACGCGCGAGAACGTGTGGGCACAGGTCGAGGCGGCCGTGCGGCGCAGGGGCCTGCTGTGAGCGGCGCGGGTGACCAGGCACCGCCGCTGGCGCCGTGGCTCGCGCGGGCACGTGATGCACTGCTGCGCCAGCGCGGCCACGCGTGGCTGCTGCAGGGACCGTCGGGTCTGGGCCAGTACGAACTGGCCCTCGCGCTGGCCAGTGCCTGGCTGTGCGAGCAGCCAGGTCCGCAGGGTGCTTGCGGGCACTGCGCCAGCTGCCATGCGATCAGGGTGCGCACGCATGCCGATCTGTGCGTGCTGATGCCCGAGGTGGCCATGCACGAACTGGGCTGGCCGCTGGACGACAAGGCCCAGTCCGAAATCGACGACAAGAAGCGCAAGCCCAGCCGCGAGATTCGCGTCGAGGCGATGCGCGACGCCGTGGCCTTCGCCCAGCGCACCAGCGCGCGCGGCCGCGGCAAGGTGGTGCTGGTGTACCCGGCGGAGCGCATGAACGCGATCTCGGCCAATGCGCTGCTCAAGACGCTGGAGGAACCGGCCGGCGACCTGCGCTTCGTGCTCGCCAGCGAGGCCGCCTGGCAGCTGCTGCCCACCATCCGCAGCCGCTGCCTGGGCCATGCGCTGCCCTGGCCGTCTGCGGAAGAGGCGCAGGATTGGCTGGTGTCGCAGGGCATCGCTGCGGCCGAGGCCGCCGTGCTGCTGCGCGCAGCGGGCGGGCGCCCGGATGCGGCGCTGCGCCTGGCTCGCAACGGCCCGTCGCCCAAGGCCTGGGGGCTGCTGCCCAAGGCCATGCAGCGCGGCGACGTCGGCGCGCTGGCCGACCAGGCGCCGCCCGCTGCCATCGAGGCACTGCAGAAACTCTGCCACGACCTCATGGCCGTGCGCAGCGACGCAGCACCGCGTTTCTTCGACGCCCAGGACCTGCCGCCCGCCCCGCCGGCTATGCCGCTGGCGCGCTGGGCGCAGTCGCTCATGAAGGCGGCGCGCACGGCGGAGCACCCCTTCAACGCCGGCCTCATGCTGGAGGCGCTTGTGAGCGAGGCGCAAAGCACCCTAAACTCGGCCGCCGTCCGCCGCCCATGAACACACCCGCCGCCCCTGCCACACCCCGTCCCAGCGTCATCCAGCTGGCGATCAAGGAAAAAGGCGCGCTCTATGCCGCCTACATCCCGCTCTTTGCCGAGGGTGGCGTTTTCATCCCCACGACGCGCGAATACCGGCTGGGCGACGACGTGTATGTGCTGCTGACCCTGCCCGACGACCCGCAACGCTATCCAGTGGCCGGCAAGGTCGCCTGGATCACGCCGCAGCGCGCTGCCGGCACACGCTCGCCGGGCGTCGGGGTGCGCTTTCCGTCCGATGAGAAATCCCGCCAGCTCAAGGCGCGCATCGAAGAGGCGCTGGGCGGCACCATGGCGTCCGACCGGCCGACGCAGACGATCTGACCTTTCTCCCGGCTTGCGCAGTCGCGCGGCCTGCTTCCACGGCGGTGCGCTCCACCGCCGTTGTTTTTTGCGATGTTCACCGACTCCCATTGCCATCTGACCGATCCGGAACTGCTCCAGCGCATGCCGGACGTGCGCGCCGCCATGGTGGCGGCCCGCGTCGAGCGGGCCCTGTGCATCTGCACCACCCTCGAAGAATTCGACGCCGTGCAGGGTCTCGCGTCCGATTACGACAACTTCTGGGCCTCCGTAGGCGTCCATCCGGACAACGAAAACGTCCACGAGCCCTCCGTGAACGATCTGGTGCGGCTTTCGGCGCGGCCCAAGGTGGTCGCCATCGGCGAGACCGGGCTCGACTACTACCAGATGGACGAGCGCAAGGGGGGCCGCACGGTGGCTGACCTGGGCTGGCAGCGCCAGCGCTTCCGCGTTCATATCCGGGCCGCCCAGCAGGTGCGAAAGCCGCTGGTGATCCACACCCGGGAGGCCTCGGCCGACACGCTGGCCATCCTGCGGGAGGAGGGCGAGGACGGCACGGGGAGGGCGGCAGGGGGCGTGTTCCACTGCTTCACCGAGACTGCCGAGGTCGCTCGCGCAGCACTCGACCTGGGCTTCTACATCTCGTTCTCGGGGATCCTGACCTTCAAGAAGGCCGAGGAACTGCGCGAGGTCGCCGCCTTTGTGCCTCTGGACCGCATGCTGATCGAGACCGACAGCCCCTACCTGGCCCCGGTGCCGTTCCGTGGGAAGACCAACAGCCCGGCGTACGTGCCCTACGTCGCGCAGCAGATCGCGACGCTGCGCCAGCTGCCCGTGGAAGCCGTCGCGGAGGCCACGAGCCGCAATTTTGAAACGCTCTTCAAGGAGGTTCTCGCTTGAGAAACTACATGAGAAAACTGGTTTATCTCGTTGCCCTGTTTGCAATATCCTGCGCCACGACTGCCGGCTCGTACGACGATTTCTTCCGCGCCGTGATCAGCGACAACCCGGGCGCCGTGCGCGCGCTGATCGAGCGCGGCTTCGATCCCAACACCGTCAACGAGAAGAAGCAGACCGGGCTCATCCTGGCACTGCGCGAGCCCTCGCCCAAGGTGGCCAAGGTGCTCATCGAATCGCCCAAGACGGACGTCAGTGCGGTCAATGGCAGCGACGAGTCGCCGCTCATGATGGCCGCGCTCAAGGGCCAGCAGGAATTCGTCACGATGCTGTTGGCGCGCGATGCCGCGGTGAACAAGACGGGTTGGGCGCCGCTGCACTACGCCGCCACGTCCGGGCAGATCACGATCATGAAGCAGTTGCTGGAGGCCAGTGCCTTCATCGACGCGCAATCGCCCAATGGCACCACGCCGCTGATGATGGCCGCGATGTACGGCAGTGCCGAGGCCGTCAAGCTGCTGCTGGACGAAGGCGCCGACATCACGATGAAGAACGAGCAAGGCCTGACTGCACTGGATTTCGCCAAGCGCGGCAACCGGCCTGATGCGATCCAGATGCTGGCTGCAGCAGCCGCAAAGGCGCCTCGGCCGGCGAGCGACGGCAAGTGGTGACGGATCGGGCCGAAGCGCCCGAGGTCATCGCGGTAGCCATGGTATCGAGAAATACAATGTGTATTATGTCAAATTACAAAGACGTGTGCGGAGGCACTGCTGGCGGCGCTCGCTGAAGGGCCCCGCCTTCCCCGCTTCAGTCAGTTTTGAGGACGGCGCGCCGCCAGCAGCAAATTGCCGCCGACGGTGTTGAAGGAAATGGTCGGCGCGCTGAAGTCGCTCAGCGGTGCGCCCAGGCCGATCTCACCGCTGCCGTGGAGGACGCATTCCTCGCGGCGCAGCGCAATCTCGCTGCTCGCGCCGATGCGGCCGTGAAAGCGCACCCAAGTGCCGTAGGTGCTGATGTCGGTCAGCACGCAGCTGCCATTGCGCGATTCGAGCCGCGCGTGAAGGCGCGACACCCGCGGATCGTTGACCACGAACTCCGCCTCGTCGACACGGCCCAGGTGGATCGGAAGCTGGTCGACCGAGAACATCGAGCGCACATCCAGCCACGTCAGCTCGATCTGTCCGAAGGTGGAATCGGCGCCCTTGGCCGGCTGCACCAGCGGGGATGGCATCGTCAGCAGCTCAGTGACCTCCTCCTGCCAGTCGATGCGATAGACGACCGGCATCTCGTTGCGTCCGCGGATATGGATGGGGCCCAGGTTGCGGTGCCGCACGTCCGCGTTCCCGAGCTGGACGACCACCGATTCGGTAGCCCACACCTGGCCCGGGCCTGCCAGATCGCTCAGTCGCGACGCGACGTTCACCGCGTCCCCGTAGCTGTCGCCGTCGACTTCGACCACCTCGCCGCTGGCCACGCCGATTTGCAGCTCCATGCGCAGAGCCGCCGGCCAGTTCTGCAACCGTTTCTGGTGTCCGCGCTGCAGTTCGAGGACGGCGGTGGTCGCCGCCACCCCGTCGGCAAAGATGGCGAGCAGGCCGTCACCGAGCTTCTTGACCACCCTGCCCTCGTGCACCTCGCAGACGCTGCCGATCCACTGAGTGAGCCGCGTGACCGTCTCCGTGGCGCGGACATTGCCCATCACTTCGAACGCCCGCGTGCTTCCGGTCAGGTCCGCAAAGACAACGGTGGTGGCCATGGTGTGGGTCTGTGTGTTCTCGTTGATTATGGCGATGCGCCCGCACGTGCGGTGCACCAGCTCCCCTGGGTACCCGGCGCGCACGCTCGAAACCGAAATTAGCACCTCGACACAGATCGTGCCGGGCAAGCCCATCAAGCGCAGGAAAGTATCACTTTGCCATAGAACTTTGGTTCCATTTCTTGCGACTTCACTGCATCAAAGCGCGAAATACTGTTGTTTTTAAACATGAATAAGTGTTTCCCGCTTGATCGGCCGATCCGGCATGCGTACTGTGATGCCAGTTGCTCATTCGCGCACGGCTCAGCGTCATGGTGTCTCCCAGCAGTCTGCTTCGTCTTCTGTCCTTCTCGGCACGCCCGCCGGCGCGGCCGAGCGAGCGCACGATCCAGCATGTGCGTGACGCGATGCTCCAGCTGCTGCAACGGCACGAGGGCCAGAGCTTCCATCGTGTGGCACAGCGCATCCAGTACGCCGACGAAATGGAATGCCTCTGGTACCTGCGGCAGGACATGCTGGCGGCGCTGAGCGAGGTCCATGGCGAAGCGCAGGCGCGCCGCGAAATGCGCCAGATCAACGAGCTGTTCAAGGGTCTTCTTCCCCAGGCGATGGTGGCGAGGCCGCATCACCGGTTCGCGAGCTGAGGCCCTCGAGCCTTCCATGAAAAAAACGCCGCATCAGCGGCGTTTTTTCTTTCAGTGGACGTGGCCCGGTGCCCCGTGGTCATGCCCGGCGGGCAAGCGTGCCCCGCCCTGCGCATGGCCCCAGATCAGAAACACGTCGCGCTCAGCCATCGCCATCTCGACGCGCGCGCCCACGGGAAGA
>JAFEEH010000064.1 GCA_018241185.1 Pseudomonadota bacterium
CCACTTTTCGCATCGTCAAGTTTTCGAACCCCTCCGCATGCACGACTTCGAGTGCAGCTTGCACGATCCGGCTGGCGGAAATCGCGGGGCGGGTCTGAAGGACTTCTGACGAGGGCTCGCCGTATGCCGCGATCCGTTCCGCCCATCGCTGACGACTGATCGGGTGGTCCTTCGACGCTCTTCTGCCTGCCATTCCCTATTCTCCCCTTGCGCTTTGGTTCGAACAATGTTCTCCTACAGAACATTGTTCGCACTGCGTGAAGATAAGACTACTCATGAGCCCTTCAAGCCCTTCCTCCATTCCGAATGACCTTCGCGCTTCGCAGAAGGGGAAAGTCGCGCTCATCACTGGCACCAGTCGTGAGGCCGGCCTCGGGTTTGCTGTGGCACGTGAGCTTGCAAGACTCGGCTTTCATGTCCTGCTCACCGCCCGCAATCTTCCCCGAGCAGAGAACTTGGCTGGGCAGTTGCGTCGGGATGGGTACGTGGCCAGCGCACTTCGACTCGATCTGACCGATCAGATCACCGTCAAAGAGGCCGCAATCACGGTCATCAACACGTTCGGACATCTGGACGTCTTGGTAAACAACGCTGCCGACATGCCCGACTTCCAGACGCTCTCGGCTCTGGATGTCGATTTGGAAGCAGTGCGCTCCGCGATGGAGATTGACGTGATCGGCCCATGGGGTCTGGTATGTGCGCTCCTCCCGGCGCTGAAAGCGGCTCCGGCCGCAAGAGTTGTGAATGTGTCGAGCCTGTCCGCATTGCAGGTCGCGCCGGGACTGGACCTTGGCGCGAGCATGCGTGCGCCGGCCTACTCGATGGCGAAATACATGCTGAACGCACTTACTGCTGTTCTCGGCCGAGCCCTTGATGACACTGCGATCCTCGTCAACGCAGTCGATCCAGGAGAAACCGCGACCCACACCGAGCGAGGTGACGACGAAAATGATCGCCCTGCTGACGAGAGCGCCCACGATATTGTCTGGGCCGCCACGCTGCCCGCCGGCGGTCCCACCGGAAAGGTGTTCCGCGATCGAAAGCTTGTCGCATGAGCGGTCAGTCCCTTCGGCCCTCAGAAGATCAAGTGCTGCTCCCAACGCGACGTTGGTGGGTTCTGATCGTCATCTGCCTCGCCCAACTCATGGACGGCTTGGACGTCACGATCGTAAACATCGCTCTGCCTCATGCACAGCAGGATCTCAGCTTCACCGACGGCGAACGGCAGTGGGTCGTCACCGCGTACGCTCTCGCATTTGGTAGCCTGCTCCTACTTTTCGGTCGGATCTCCGATCTTATCGGGCGAAGGAAAACTCTCCTGATCGGATTGGTTGTATTCGCGGTTGCGTCAGCACTCGGCGGGTTCGCCCCCACTTTCGGCGTCTTAGTGACGGCCCGGGCGCTTCAAGGTGCCGCCGGCGCCATGATCGCCCCCGCGGCCCTCGCGCTCTTGAGCACGACTTTCACCGAAGCTAAGGACCGCGCCAGAGCCTTCGCCATCTTCGGTGGCGTGACCGGTTCCGGGGCAGCAGTCGGAATGATTCTCGGCGGAGTCCTCACCCAGTTCTTCGACTGGCGATGGACGCTGTTCGTCAACATAGTGATCGCGGGTATCGCGATCATCGGCGCCGTGAGTCTGATCCCGCGCCAGTTTGATGCCACTCCCAGGGAGAGACTGGACCTTCTCGGCACACTGCTGGCCTCGGCAGGTCTATTCGGAGTCGTCTATGGATTCGCCAACGTCGAGAGCATGCCAGCTACATGGGTGTTCCTGGGCGGCGGATTGATCCTTCTCGCGCTGTTCTTATGGTGGCAGACCAAAGCTACCCAGCCGCTTCTACCTCTCCTAGTGCTCCATGATCGAATCCGGGGCGGATCGAATCTCGCGGTCTTTATCGTAGGGATTGGATTGTTTGGTGCGTTCCTGTTCTTGAACTATTACCTCCAGACCATCCTGCACTTAACGCCTCTGGCCACCGGGCTGGCCTTCCTTCCCATGGTCGCCGGCCTCGTCCTGGCAGTGGGCCTCTCCACCACCCAGCTCTATCCACGTTTCGGGGCACGGGTCCCGATCGTCGGTGGCATGCTCGTTGCGGCCATCGGCATGGCATGGATAACCGGCATCGCTCCCGATAGCACGTATGCAGCGCACGTCCTCGGCCCGTTGATCGTCTTCGGGCTTGGAGTCGGCACCACCATGGCGCCCGCCATGAACGCAGGCACCCTCGGGGTCCAGCCGTCCGACGCAGGCATCGCGTCAGCGGTGCTCAACGCCGCCCAGCAGATCGGTGGCTCTGTCGGCATCGCCCTGCTCAATTCGATAGCGGGTCTGGTACTCGCCCAACAACTCGATGGCGGCCACCGGATCACCGAGTCAACCACCGCCGCCGCCGTGGTCCACAGTTATAGCGTTGCCTTTTGGTGCGCCAGCGCGACTTTCGCCGCCGGCGCGATCATCTGCGGCTTCGTTCTCCGCGCACACCCAACGGCGATCACAGATCGTGTCCGCTAAGCCTTATTAGGCGATTGGGAGGGCCGGAGTCCGAATGTTGTGGCCGCAGCCAGCAACTGGATTGCCTTTGCTGAGGAGGTCAATCACATGCACGGAGTACCGAAGGCGAAGCGTGAATCCCATAAAGGCTTTCGTGCCTTCTTAGTTCTTCTGGATAGTTACGTTGCAAAGGCCAGGAGATAACGACAGATGGAGTTGAGGAGGAAATATGGAGCTTCGTCACCTTCGATGCTTCTTAGCAGTAGCCGAAGAACTCCATTTCGCTCGTGCTGCTGAGCGGTTGCATATTGACCAGTCGCCGCTGTCTCGCACTATCAAGGAATTGGAGGAAGAACTCGGTGCACGCCTGTTCGTCCGCACCACGCGCAGCACGCAACTAACTCGCGCCGGGCGACTGTTCCTAGAGCACGTTCCAAGGGTCTTTACGGCGCTCGAACAAGCCCGCGATAGCGTCAAATCCGCCGTCAACGGTTTTTGCGGCCAGTTGCGCATTGCCTTGTCCGACGGCATCACGCCGTCGCGCCTGCCGGCGCTATTGGCGCAGTGTCGGGAGGAAGACCCCGAAGTTGAGGTTCGGCTGGGCGTGGGCGCCGAGCTTGCCGCGCCGGAGAACCGCCAAGACGGCAACCGCATCGTCATTGCCGGGCGCGACAGCGCCCAGGACAGCATCAATCAGGTCGGCCAGGAGATCACCCGACGCAACATGAACATCCAGCCGACATTGACCGAGCGGCCGGGCCTGCCGGTGCGGATCATCGTCAACCGGGATCTGGTGCTGCGACCCTACCAGCCTCTGTTCTTCAATCGGGGAGCTTCGCAATGAGCGCGACCAAGAAGCTGCGGCTCGGGCCGCTGCCCAAGACCGAGAACGTCAAGCTGACTTTTGCCTGCCCGGCCAGCCTGAAGGCTGACCTCGACCGCTACGCCGCGTTGCATGCCCAGACCTACGGTGAAGCGGTTGATGCGGCGACGCTGATCCCGCACATGCTGGAGGCGTTCATGGCCGGCGATCGGGGATTCAGAAAGTCTCCGGGCTCGATGTCGAGAGAGCCTGCCAGACGCCTGTAACCGCAGATCCATTACGAATCCTCAGGCGACGAGGTTGCAGCGGGCTCCTGCGCCATGGCCACTGCGGCGTGGTCCATGATGACCCGGCGCGCAGCACGCCGATGGACTTCCTGACCCGAATCGGCGCAGCGGCCGCGCAATCGCCAGCCGGCAACCCCAGTCGAACCCTCGCCACACGTGAGAGCTTGACTTTGATAAAAAAGGCGTATGCTCATAAATGAGCTTACTCACTTATTACCTCATGGCATCGACGTCAATGGCAGTTCGGTCCGGTCGGCGTGACCGGAACATGCAGGACAAGCACTCCCGCATCTTCCGGGCGGCAGCGGAGTTGTTCGAAGAGTCCGGCTTCGCAGGCGTGACGACGCATGCGATCTCCGAGCGCGCCGACGTGGCGGCGGGCACCTTGTTCCGCTACGCGGCGTCCAAGGACGAACTGCTGCTGATGGTCCTCAACCAGGCGCTGCGCACGGCCTTGGCGGAGGGAGCAGCGCAGGCCCGAGCGTTGCGCGACCCGGTGGATGTGGCAGTGGCCATGGTCGCGCCGATCCTGCGGCTTGGCGGCCAGCACGCCGAAAACCTGGCGGTCTACCAGCGCCAGCTGATGTTCGGTCCGCCAGGGGAGAAGTACCGCAGCGAAGGCTTGGCGCTGCTCGCCGATCTGGAGGCCGCCGTCGCTGAGCGCTTGACGGAGCAAGCCGTCGAGCGCGGCTTGCCGGCGCACCCTGAGCTGGCGCGCGTGGCCGGCATCTCGATCTTCGGCGCTGCTCATCTGGCGGTCTCGCGCGCCTCCACCGGGGCCCACACCGGCCACGCACCGATGGACGACTTGCGCGCGCAGGTCCGGCAAGTCGTGGATGGATATTTCGTGGGCCTGGCCGCGAACACCGAGGCCAAACAGGCAGCAAAACAGGAGCGTCATGATGAGCAGCATTAGCAAGGTCACGGTGCTGGGCACGGGCGTGCTGGGATCGCAGATCGCGTTCCAGACCGCCTACAGCGGTATCGAGGTGTCGGTCTACGACATCGACGATGCGGTCATCGCCAAGGCGCGCCAGCGGTTCGACGCGCTGGTCGAGACCTACGAGAAGGAAGTGCCCGGTGCGCAAGGCAGGGCCGACGCCGCACTGGGGCGACTGCGCTTCTTCACCGACCTGGGCGCGGCGGTGGCCGATGCGGACCTGGTCGTCGAGGCGATTCCCGAGGTGCTGGAACTCAAGCAGGACACCTATGCCCGGCTGGGCAACCTCGCGCCGGAAAGGACGATCTTCGCCACCAACTCCTCCACGCTGCTGCCCAGCGCAATGAAGGACGCCACTGGTCGCCCGGACCGCTTCCTCGCCCTGCATTTCGCCAACCAGATCTGGAAATTCAACACCGCCGAGGTAATGGGCACCGCCGACACCTCGGCGGCCGTTTTCGACGCGGTCGTGGCGTTCGCCTCCGCCATCGGCATGGTGCCGATCCCGGTGCGCAAGGAAAAAGCCGGCTACGTGCTCAACTCGCTGCTGGTGCCCCTGCTCAACGCGGCGGCGGAACTGGCGGCCGGCGGATACGCCGACCCGCACGACGCGGACAAGGTCTGGTGCACCGCCACCGGCGCGCCGCTGGGGCCGTTCCAGATCTACGACATCATCGGCCTGACCACGCCCTACAACATCCTCTCGCACGGCGACGCACAGATGCGCCAGCTCGCCGACTGGCTGAAGGAAAACTACATCGACCAGGGCAAGCTCGGCGTCGCGTCTGGCGAGGGCTTCTACATCTACGGGCCAGCCGCCTGACTCTTCAACAACCGTCAAAAAAGGAGTTTGTCATGCACTACAGCAGTGGAAACTATGAAGCCTTCGTGCGCCCGCGCAAGCCCGAGGGCGCCGACCGGAAGACGGCGTGGTTCGTCGGATCGGGCCTGGCCGGTCTCGCCGGTGCGGCCTTCCTGATCCGGGACGGTGGCGTGGCCGGCGAGCGCATCACCATCTTGGAGGAACTGGCCATCCCGGGCGGCGCGCTCGATGGCCTGGACGTGCCGGACAAGGGATTCGTCATCCGCGGTGGGCGCGAGATGGAAGAACACTTCGAATGCCTCTGGGACCTCTACCGCTCGATCCCCTCGCTGGAGATCGAGGACGCGAGCGTATTGGACGAGTTCTACCGGCTCAACAAGGACGACCCGAACATCTCGCTGCAGCGCGTGACGCAGAACCAGGGACAGGACGTGCCGGACAAGGCGCTGCTGACGCTCAGCGACCGGGCACAGAAGGACCTGATCTCCGTGTTCCTGGCGACCCGCGAGGAGATGGAGAACAAGCGGATCAACGAGGTCTTCGGCGAGGACTTCCTCAAGAGCAACTTCTGGCTCTACTGGCGAACGATGTTCGCCTTCGAGGAGTGGCATTCGGCGCTGGAGATGAAGCTCTATCTGCACCGCTTCATCCATCACATCGCGAATCTGGCCGACTTCTCCTCGCTCAAGTTCAACCGCTACAACCAGTACGAGTCGATGGTCCTGCCGCTGGTGAAATGGCTGACGGACCGTGGCGTCAAGTTCCGCTATGGCGTGGAAGTCACCGATGTGGATTTCGACCTCCAGGCCGGCCGCAAGCAGGCGACCCGGATCCACTGGATCGAGAACGGCGAGCAGGGCGGCGTGGATCTGGGCGCCGACGACCTGGTCTTCGTCACCATCGGCTCGCTGACCGAAAACTCGGACAATGGCGATCACCACACCCCGGCCAGGCTCAGGGAAGGACCGGCGCCGGCCTGGGACCTGTGGCGCCGCATCGCCGCCAAGGACCCGGCCTTCGGCCGGCCGGACGTGTTCGGCGCCCATATCCCGGAGACCAAATGGGCCTCGGCGTCGATCACCGCCTTCGACCCGCGCATCGCCCAGTACGTCGAGAAGATCACCAAGCGCAATCCCTTCACCGGCAAGGTCGTCTCGGCCGGCATCGTCACGGTCAAGGATTCGGCGTGGCTGCTCAGTTGGACGGTGCACCGGCAGCCGCACTTCAAGAAGCAGCCGAAGGACCAGATGATCGCCTGGTTCTATGCGCTGTTCGTCGACAAGCCGGGCGATTACGTGAAGAAGCCGATGCAGGACTGCACGGGCGAGGAGATCACCCAGGAATGGCTCTATCACCTGGGCGTGCCCGTCGAGGAGATCCCGGAACTGGCCGCGACCGGTGCCCGCACCGTTCCGACCATGATGCCGTACATCACCGCCTTCTTTATGCCACGCCAGGCCGGTGACCGGCCGGACGTGGTGCCCGAGGGCGCGGTCAACTTCGCCTTCATCGGCCAGTTCGCCGAATCGAAGCAGCGCGACTGCATCTTCACCACGGAATATTCGGTGCGCACGCCGATGGAAGCGGTCTATACGCTATTGAATGTCGAGCGCGGCGTGCCGGAGGTGTTCAACTCGACCTACGATATCCGAACGCTGCTGGCCGCGATCACGCCCTTGCGGGACGGCAAGGGTATCGACATCCCGGGACCCGCCTTCCTGCGCAAGCTGCTGCTGAACAAGCTCGAAGGCACCGAGATCGCCGAACTGCTCAAGCAATACCACCTGATCTCGGATTGACGAGCATCGACGAGCCCGCCGATACGGGAGAGGCACGACATGGCCGAACAACCGAATCCTTCCGCCGCGGCCCCATCCCGCGGCGCCCATGCGCATCAGGGCCGAGCCGACGAGGCGGCTTCCCCTGTGCACGCCAAGGATCCGGTCTGTGGCATTTCGGTCGATCCTGCCACGGCGGCGCATCAGGTGGAGTACGACCACGCCGACTACTTCTTCTGCTCGGCTGGCTGCAAGGCGAGATTCGAGGCCGATCCGGCGCGCTATGCCGCTTCGGCCGCCCATGCCGACGGGCAGGCCGCAGGCCGTGACCGCCCGGCGCATCACGACCATTCGGCCCGGGCCGATGACCACCAGGGCGAATCCGCCCACCACCGTCACCCGATCCCGGCCGGCGCGGCAGCCGTGCCGGCAGGCGCGCTCTGGACATGTCCGATGCACCCGGAAATCCGCCGCGATGGGCCGGGAAGCTGCCCGATCTGCGGCATGGCGCTGGAGCCGCTGGTCGCTACGCGGGAGGGCGGTCCGAGTCCCGAACTGGCCGACATGGGCCGGCGTTGTGGATCGGCCTGGCGCTGGCGCTCCCCGTGTTCCTTCTGGAGATGGGCGGGCATCTGATCCCCGTGCTGCATCACCTGCTGCCGATGCGCGCGTCGGTCTGGATCCAGTGTGCGCTGGCCACGCCCGTGGTGCTTTGGGCGGGCTGGCCGTTCCTCCGGCGCGGCTGGGCGTCCATCCTCGAGCGCCACCTCAACATGTTCACGCTGATCGCCATGGGCACTGGGGTGGCCTGGGGCTACAGCGTGGTGGCGACGCTGGCACCGCAGATCTTTCCCGACGCCTTCCGCGCCGCCGACGGGACGGTGGCCGTCTATTACGAGGCCGCCGCGGTCATCACCGTGCTGGTTCTGCTGGGACAGGTGATGGAGTTGCGCGCGCGAGAGAAGACCTCCGGCGCGATACGAGCGCTGTTGAACCTCGCACCGAAGACGGCGCGGCGCATCAACCCGGACCGCGAGGAAGATATCCCGCTGGACGCGGTCGCGATCGGGGATCGCCTGCGGATCCGTCCCGGTGGACGGTACGGTCGAGGATGGGCGCTCGTCGCTCGACGAGTCCATGCTGACGGGCGAGTCGATGCCGGTGACGCGCGCGGTCGGCGACCACGTCGTGGGCGGTACGCTGAACCAGACCGGCGCGCTGGTCATCCGTGCCGACAGGATTGGACGCGAGACCATGCTCGCCCGCATCGTGCAGATGGTCGCCGACGCACAGCGCTCGCGCGCGCCGATCCAGCGCTTGGCCGACCAGGTCGCGGGCTGGTTCGTGCCCGTCGTCATTGGCGTGGCGCTGCTGGCATTCGTCGCGTGGGGGGCGTGGGGCCCGGAACCGCGCCTGGCGCATGGCCTGATCGCCGCAGTTTCCGTCCTCATCATCGCCTGCCCCTGCGCGCTCGGGCTGGCCACGCCGATGTCGATCATGGTCGGCATCGGCAAAGGCGCGGCCGCGGGCGTGCTGATCAAGAATGCCGAGGCACTCGAACGGATAGAGAAGATCGACACGCTCGTGGTCGACAAGACCGGGACACTGACCGAAGGCAGGCCCGCGGTGACCGCGATCGTCGCGGCCGAGGGGTTTTCGGAAGAAGCGATCCTGCGCCTGGCCGCGGCCGTGGAGAAGGCGTCTGAACATCCGCTCGCACGGGCGATCGTGGCGGCGGCGGAAGCACGAAAGCTGGCGATACCGGCCGTGGCAGACTTCGATTCGCCGACCGGCAAGGGCGCGCTGGGCACAAGCGAGGGAGAGCGCATCGTCCTGGGCAACGCCGCCTTCCTGGAGGAACACGGCGTGGATGCCGGCGCACTCGCCCGCCAGGCCGATGAGCTGCGCCAAGACGGCGCCACGGCGATCTACATCGGGATCGACGGCCGCGCCGGCGGCATCTTCGCGATCGCCGATCCCATCAAGCCGACGACCCAGGAGGCGCTGAAGGCGCTGCATTCCGAAGGCGTCCGCATCGTCATGTTGACCGGCGATAACCGTGTCACCGCCGAGGCGGTCGCCCGCCGTCTGGGCATCGACGAGGTCGAGGCCGATGTACTGCCGGATCGCAAGGCCGCCGTGGTCGAGCGCCTCAAATCGGAGGGGAAGGTTGTGGCCATGGCCGGCGACGGGGTGAACGATGCGCCCGCGCTGGCCGTGGCGGATGTCGGGATCGCCATGGGGTCAGGCACGGACGTGGCGATCGAAAGCGCAGGCGTAACGCTGCTCAAGGGCGACCTGAACGGCATCGTCAGGGCGCGCCGCCTCTCGCGAGCGACGATGGCCAACATCCGCCAGAACCTCGTCTTCGCCTTCGTCTACAACGCCGCCGGCGTTCCGATTGCGGCCGGTGTGCTGTACCCGGTCTTCGGCCTGCTTCTGTCACCGATCATCGCCGCCACCGCCATGGCGCTGTCCTCGGTCAGTGTGATCGGCAACGCTCTTCGATTGAGGACGACAAAGGTTGCGTGAAGAACTGATCTGACTCGCTGTGCCGCTCCTGGGCTTACCACCGCATAGCGCCTACGTGGCACCTAGCCTAGAAAGCGGCAAGAGCAAGCCACGGTCGGAATCTGGCCTAACCGATTGCCCCACAAGACCTTTCGCGCCGCCGCATGTCCGCACTCAAAACTTGACAGCGGACATTTTTCAGGCCTTCGATCTCGGCACGGATTTCCTTGCGCGCGACGCGCGCGATCTCGGCCTTCAGGGCGGATGCGATGTTCGTCATGGACGCGCATTCTGAACCTCTTAGCTGGCGATCTTCAAAATCGCGTTTTGCCCACGGGTGCCGGGTTGCGCATAACGCGCAGAGAGAAAGAGGAGCTGGCGGTGCCAGCTCCCCGATGGCGTCAACGGCCGATGCGGCGCAACGCGGCCTGCCAGAGCCCGGTATTGAGCCGGACGTTCTCTCGGATCGCGCGAATGCCACGCGTGTGCATGGCGCGGCCTTGGGCCGTGCGGCCGAGGAGCCCACCGCGCAGCACGTGCTCCTGCACGGCATTGAAGGTCCGCCAGACATCAGCGCCAACGTCGGCCAGCCGGCGACGCTCGAGCAGCTGCGCTGGCTGCACTGGTGGCTCGGTGGTCGCCGGGAATCGCAGTGCGAGTGCTTCGCGCGCGAAGTCCAGCTGCTGTCCGTCGGTCAACGTGGTGGCCCGCATCGCCTCGACGGCATCGCCCACGCGCGAGAAGTCGCGTGTGATGCGCTTCGCCGCCTCGACCACGTTGGCCACAACGTTGCCGCAATGGCCCACGTGCACCAGGCCGAAGTCGCCGAAGCCCGTGAGCATGCAGTTGGTGCACACGGGCCGATAGAGTCCAGCGCGCAGCTGGTAGGCGCTGCGCCCGTCGTGCGAGTTGATGAGCACGATCTCGCCGAGCACGTCGTCCAGCGAGAGCAGGTCGACCACCGGCTGGAAGTGCAGCATGTGCCGTGCGTGAGCGCCCTGCCCCGCGCGTGAGCGCGTCTGCACGGCGGCGGTTGGCGCGAACCCCGCGTCCATGAGCGCAGAGAGGATGTCGCGCGCGCTGATGAAGACGTAGCGGGGACCGGTCGTGTCGGCGGCCTGGTCGGCGAAGGCCGCGGGCGCCAGACGCGCTACATCCTGCAGCGAGAGCGAGGAACGGGCCGCCCACGCGTGCGAGGACGAGGGCAAGTTGAGCGAAGAGGCGAAAGTCATGGTGGACTCCAAATGGCACAGGCGGGATTGCCTGCGTCGCCCCTGGACCACGCGGCAGCGCAGCGCTCCAGGCCGCCGCAGGCGCACGGCACGTGCCGAGCACGCGCAGCGTGCGCAGGGCCTTGAACGCGAGAACCGAGTGGTACCGTGAAGGCACACAGGCAAGCACCCTCCCCCACCCTGATCAGAACGAGCCGAAGGCGAGTCGGTGCGGTCTTGCATGCACGGGCCGCGAGCGCGGGCCGCTGGAGATGGCGTTGAAAAAAGTCGCCGGCGTTGCCGGCGGCGCGCAACGAAGGACTCAGGCCTGGATGCGACCGGCCGCCCGGGCCGTGGCCGCATACGCGCTGACGGTCTGCGTCGCGCGGAAGCCCGCGTCCTGCTCGATCGGCAGTCGCAGAGGCCCACGGATCTCCGCGAGCTCATCAAGGCAGAAGAAGCCCATCTCCGGGCATCCCAGGCCCAGGTCGGCAAGGCCGAAAGCCATGGACGGCGTGTCCGGGTCGATCTCCGTGAGCAGCCAGGTCGCACCCGCGTCGGGCGTGAAGAGCTTGACCAACGGCTGCGGATCGAACAGCTCATCGCGTTCTTGGAAGGCCCGCGACAGCCGGCCGTTGGCCATCAGCAGCTGGACCTGTTTGTCGGAGAGGAAGGAATACGAGGAAGTCATGACGCGCTCCTGGAAGGAATCGGGCGCGATTGCCCGAGGACCGTCCTTGGTCACGCCGCAGCGCAGCGGTCAAGGCTCGAAGACGGCCGCAGGCCGCCAGCGCGCATCGCGCGCGCAGGCCTTGACGGCGAGAACGGTGTGGCACCCTCCAGGTCACGCAAGCTCGCCCCACCGTCCCCGGTCCCAACACGAGGCGAAGCGAGAAGGCCGCTCTCGCCAACGCACGCGGACAGCCGGTCCGCCAATGAAGTTCTCGCGCGCAGCGCGCTGACCGCGGAAAAAACAAGAAGGGGCCGGGGCCCCCGCTTCAGACCAGCCCGCGTTCGGCGAACGACACCGTGCGCGTGCCGGCGACGACGATGTGATCGAGCACCCGAACGTCCACAAGCGCCAGCGCTTCTTTCATCGTGGTGGTCAGCACCTCGTCGGCCCGCGAGGGTTCCGGCACGCCACTGGGGTGGTTGTGCGCCAGGATCACCGCCCCGGCGCCGACATTCAGCGCTTCGCGGAGGACTTCCCGCGGGTACACGCTCGTCTGGGTGAGCGTGCCGCGGAACAGGTCCTTGGCAGTCAGCAGTTGATGCTGTGCATCCAGGAACAGCACCACGAAGCTCTCGTACGCCTGACCTGCGAAGTGCAGGCGCAGGTAGTCCTTAACGGCCGCCGGCGTATCGAAGACCGTCGCCACACGCATCGGCTCCGCGAGCGTCTCCTGGGCCAGCGCGAGCCCGGCCGCGAGCAGCCGGTAGGACGAATGCGTGGACTCGCGTGCGAGGCTCGAGAGCTTGAGCAATGAACGCCCGCATCGCTCGTAGGCCTGCGTGGCTTCGTCGCCGAGGAACAGGCGCAGGTGGTCGACGACGCGTTGCTCGATGGAGGAATAGTCGGTCATGGAGGGCACTCCTGGAGTAGGCGCAAGCGGGATTGCCTGCGGGCCCCGGACCCACCCCATCGCAGCGCGGCGCTCAAGGCCGCCAAAGGCGCACGGCACGTGCCGAGCACGCGAAGCGCGCGAAGGGCCTTGAACGCGAGAACGATGGGGTAGCGTGAAAGCACACAGGCCAGCCCGCCCTTTCCACAACCCCCCCTGGGATCTCCACACGAGGCGCAGCGAGTCGGTGCTCGCAGGGTGACCCGCGGCCCCGTCGGGCCGCGCTGAAGGAGCATTCGCGCACAGCGCGCATCCCGGACTTTCTGGCTGTGCAGAGCACGCACGGCTTTGGCTGCAGGGCGATGGCCAGGAGATCTACGGCGCCGTCGATTACGTGTTGACCCTCCTATCATTTGGGCAATGAGTTCCGCCCTGCCCGCCCGCGAAAGCCTCACCGTCGAGTTCAAGAGCGATCGCGCCCAACTGTCCGGCAGGGCGCTGGTGGAGGCCATCGTCTGCTTGGCGAACGGCGCAGGGGGGCGAGCTATGGCTGGGCGTCGAGGACGACGGCACACCGTCAGGTCTGCATGCCGCTCACGCCGAACTGGCCAGCTTGGCGGGGTTGGTCGCCTCGAGGACGTCGCCGCCGCTGGCGGTGAGGGATGCCGGCTAGCTGGCGGCGCAGGGTCATCGTCGCTCGACGTTCTACACGCTCCCTCAAGGATCTGCGAACCTGGATTGAAGTCGGTTTTTTGGGGTGGTTTGAGTTTCCTTAAGACCGGATTCCCAATTGGGTCAACAACTTAGCGCCACTTTGGGGACAACTTTGGGGTTGCTTTGGGGTTGCTTTGGGGTTGCCTTGGGGAAATCTGAATTGGATGCTTCCACCGTTTCAGCTGTCGTCACGCCTGAGTTGCGTGAGCGTTCAGCTATCCCATCTTGAACAGCCCAGGTGCCTCGGACGAGGGTGCCCAACAACTCGAACAGGTGGGGAAGTATGCAACTCAATTCCAAGAGGCGCGTGCACGGCGCGGACTTCAAGCCGCAGTGCTTGGCCGAGGGCCAGCAACCCCGGCGTATCGGTGGCTGCCATCGCGCTGGCCCATGGCCTGGACGTCAACGCTCAACGCGTGGCGCTCCAGAAGCATCGCCCAGCAGGAGCCCACAGCCGCACGTGCATGAAGGAACGACTACCGTTCACGGCGCCTGCCATTATCTCCGGTGGGCTGGACGCCGGACAAGCCCGCCCGGTGATCAACCCCGCTGCGGTCAGTCATCCGGGGAGGCGTTTCGTACTCGCTCCCCAAGCAGCGGCCATGAGCTCAATGACTTCGGAGGCCCTAGGGGCGTTCGCAAGTCGCAAAGGCCCAGGTGTGGCCCGGCACGCGTCACGCACCTGGGTCGCTTAGTCGACGTCTGCGTGCGGGCGCGCGGCGGCGAGTTGGTGCGCGAAAGCGTTGGTGCGCAGGTAGCGCTGGCGGACAAGCCAGGCGAACAGTCCATGGAGGATTACCAGCGTCTGCCGTCTGGCGGCAGGTGAGAGCGGTCCCTCGAAAGGGCGCCACCGAGGTGACCATCGAGGGCTGCCGCGCGGGCCGCACCACGTCTCCGGCGGCGCCGCGACGAACGCGAGGTAGTGGTCGGCGTCCTTTGCGTCGATCGATGCCAGGGCATTGCCGCGCACAAGAAGGCACCAGAGCAACAAGCGCTCCGCCTCTTTGCGGTAGCTGCGCTGGGTTGCGGTGAGCGCCGGCGCGCCCTCCCCGCCCTGCCCATGCGTTGCAGCCTTGGAATAGATCCACTGCTGGATTGCTTCGACGTCGTTGCCAAGGCCCGGCAGGGCACCGGCCTCACGGTTGCTGCCGTCGCGGCCATCCAGCGAGGCTGGAACGACAAGCTTCTCCAGAGGGCGCAGTGCCGTGGCGGGTAGGACCAGCGTCGCCTTCAGCGCCGCAGGCAGGCGGGCCCAATCGTCCAGGGCGAACGGGCTGAACTCGAGGCCCAGTTGGGAAAGGTGGTCGCGCAGCCAACCTGCCACGTAGGCGGCCTTGTGCGCGCCGACCCCGGGGCAGCCACGCCACCAGGTTCCTCCTTGGGCGTTCATGCGCGCCACAAGGTCGCCCAGGGTCACCAAGCCACCCTGGGCGAGCCGGCGTGACAGGCGAGGCGAGAACCATGCGTCGATCGGGTCCGTGGCCCTGGGCTCGTGGATGACCAGATGCTCCAGCCATCGCAGGGCGTCCAACTGACGCTCCACCACGCGCGCGCGCCGTCTTGATGCGCCTCGTGCCTGCGTCGGCGAGACACGTGACGCATCCGGATAGGCGGCCAGGTAGGCCTCGAGCTGCTCCTCTTCCGAAAAGTCTTCCAGGCCTTGGGCGTGGGCAAATTCGGCTAGTGCAGGCAAGGCCTGGGCGGCGCGCTCGACGACGCGAGACGAGTCAAAGAGGATGAGCCGTGCGGTACCTGGTCGGTTCTCGCGCCGGGCGGCCGCAGCGAACGAATCCTTGATCCATGCAATCGTGCGTTGGACCTGCCGGCGATCTCCACCTTCCCCTTCTGCAGCGAGGTACCGGTCCCAACTCGCTTTCGCGTCCATGCCCTGTATGAGCGCTCGCATGAAAGCGAAATGGCCTGCATGCATCCGCTTGACGGTCGGGTGGGATGGCGATGCTGCCGAAGGCGCGGGCATAGGCTGTCGCAGTCTGCCGCGTGATCTGTCGGCGCTCATCGATGCAAGGCGTCCCATGTGGGCACCTCGGCGTCATGCCGACTATCAGGCCACGGCCTTAATAATCAAGGGCCGCATTTTATGCTGTCGCAAGCATCCTTTTGGCTTGGCCTTCGTTAAAAGTTTCGCTGTGACAATGAGTTAGGTAGCGACCTGGGTGCCAACTCTTGTTTGAAGTCGGCGCGCTATATCTCTCAAAGTGGTGCGCTCCCGCCGGAGCACGGTGGGCCTGCGCGCGGCGAGCGCATGCACGGGAGCTTCTGCCCGGGTGGCTACCAGTGCGCCGGCTTGCTTGCGGGCTTCTTTTTGGTCGACACATGGGGCGGCAACTGGCTTGCCGCCAATTCGACATCCAGGATGTGATGGCGGACCCAGTGCGCCTGCGCCGTGAGGCGCTTGTTGGAAACAATGCCCTGTCCCTTCGCATGAGGCGCGAGTGGCATTACCAAGCCGATGCGCACGTGCGGCGCATCACGCCGAACAAGCTGAAGCGCCGGCTCGACGTCCGAATCGTTAGAGCAGACAACGACCTGATCGACGTCACCTCGCGCCGCGTCCCGGTAGATCGTCAACGCCAGTTGCACATCAGTGAGCTTCTCTTCGATCATCCAGACGCTCTGTCGTCGCGCTTTGCTCGGTGGGAGGCCTGTTTCGTGCGTGGGCAGCGAGGTGGGCTTGAAGATGTGAAAGCCCTGAATGATCTCGATCAAGCCTGGCTCGCGCGCGGCAAGCGCGCGCAGGTACTGGGTCTGCGCCTCTTCCGAGGCCTGACCGTGCCGGGCGTAGTTCGCCTTGATGGGGGCGGTGAAATACTTAATGGCCTTGACGGTGGCGGCAGGATCCTGCACCCGGAGGATCTCTCGAAACAAGGCCGCGACGTCCAGCCACTTGTGTGCCGTGCCCTGCAAGCGAGAGTAGTAGAGGTTGTAGCCGTCGATGTAGATCGCTGTTTTCATCCGCGGAACCTGAGCCACAAATGAAAAGACCACCCGAAGGTGGTCTTTTCGCCCCAAGCGGGAGCCAACTGAATGACACCACGAGGGGATTGTGGAACCATTCTATCTGAACTGGACAATCGCCGTCAGCACAACGAACAGAGCAGCGCCCAAATCCCAACGGATCTCACACAAGGATGCAAGCACTCTACTCTGCCGCCGGGGCAAGCTGCTGCAGCGCGTCCTCCAGGGCACGAAGTAACTGCGCTCGTGGCGCGGAGGCAAGCGCGGCGGGGATCAACTGCAGGGAGATGGCGCCGTCCCTGGCACGCACGGCCTTCCCAAGGTGGATGTCGCCAGTCTTGAGCGTCAGGCGATCCTCTTTGCGCCCGGCTGATGCGCTGTCTAGCAGGCGTTCAACCACGGCCGACGCCGAAATACCCTGCCCTCTCAACTTCTCGGCGCGCTTGAGGACGCCGCGTCGATCCGCTTCGAGTGCCACATTGATCTTGTCGGCGTGCCGATGGGTGATCTCAAGCGGGCTGCGAAAGCATTCGACGATCGCTTCGGGCAATTGAGCGACCGTCAATGCCTTGCGCACCCAGGTGTGGCTCACCCCGAGATATTCGGCCAGACGGCGTTGCGCGGGAAAAAGGCCCTCCTCCAAGGCGCGGTGGTACATCTGGCCCTGCTCGTAGGGCGACAGATCTGCCCGCTCGCGGTTCTCCCGATCCATCGCCGCAAACAGCTCCAGGTCGTTGAGATCTCCCTCCCAAATACTTGCAAGGACGGGTATGCCGAGCTCGAAACAAGCACGATGCCGGCGATGCCCGAACACGAGCTCGTACCGACCCGGCTCCTCAACGATTGGGCGCACCAAGATCGGCTGCACGTTGCCGCCGGCCGTCTCGATGTCGTTCTTCAGGCCGGCGAAGGCCGGGGTTGAAAAGGACATGTCGTGGCGGTTCGCCCAACGGCTGGCACGAACTGATGCCGGATCGAGCTTGCGCACCGGCATCGCGCCGTCGAATCGGCTCAGCTTGTCGCGCAGGCTCGTCAATTCGCCCTCGACCTCGCGCATTTGACCCCGGAAGGCAAGCATTTGGCCAGGACCGGTTCGAGGCATCACGCTAGGCGCGCGCGCCGGTGGAAACCTAGTTTCCAGGGCGGGGGTGCCAGCTGCAGGCGGCAATGTAGGTGCAGCCGACGCAGCGGCGTCGTCGGCCGACGCGACCGCTGGCGCGTCGACGGGCAGCCGCAGGTCGGCGGTGAGATCTTCCAGACGCTTACGGGTGCTGGCCATGGGTGTATTCCTCCGTGGAAACCTGGTTTCAAATCTTGCTCGTTCAAAGGGATGGCGGCAAATGGCTGCCTTGGGGCAGGTCGCCAAGACGCCATTAGTTGCGGACCAGGCCGCACGCCCCGCGGCGCCGTCGCCGTCGCTTCGCTTCAAGCACCGCGAGCGGGGGAGGTCGAAGGGCAGGAGCCGGAGACAGCACGCGCAATCGCCGCGCGATTGGAAACCAGGTTTCCAATCTGACGGGGCACGGGGCGTCGCGCGCACGAAGGATCGGCGCGCCGGCAAAGGACGCTTGGCAGTGCCGACGACTCCATCTAGGGTTAGGCTGCCGCGGCGCGACATGGAAACCTGGTTTCCAGCCGCCGGCATCATGGAACATTTCCGGCCGGCTCGGCCCAGGCGCCCACCACGGATTGCTCGACCAGATCGACGAACGCGTCGTATGCGTCGGCCGCACGCTTGTAGGTCTTAGCAGATCCCTCGTATTTCTGGACGTCGTAGATGGTCGCGAATTCCGCCGCCTTGTTGCTGGTGACGCTGGTCTTCGGAATTTCCACGGGCAAGGTGTACTCCCCGTAGGTGGCTTGAATCCAGCTGCGCACGGCCGGCATGGCTGGATCGGCAGAGTCGACGCGACTCAGAAGGACGTGAAGAAAGTCGAAGTTCTTCCGATGCTGCCCCTTGGACTGGCCATCGAGGTTGGCGCCCAGGTCGGCCAGCAACGCCCAGAACTGCGCCGACGAAGCGAAGTCCAGCCCGGACGGGGGGACGGGAACGACGATGCCGTTTGCTGCCCAGAGCGCGTTGATTGTCACGTACGACAGAGAAGGGGGCGTGTCAATGACGATCACGTCGTACAGATCCCGGACACTATCCAGACCCACGTTCAGGACATTCCAGAATTCCGCGTCACTCTGCTGCATCTGACGAGCGGGCAGGGCGAACTCGGCCGAAAACAGGAAGGGGGCAGCCGCCACGAGATCGATGCCATCCCAATACGTGGACCGGATGGCATAACGGATGTCGGACTCGGAGCCGTCGCACAAAGGCGCAATAGTCATGTCCTCGCTGACCTCGGCCTCCGGCAGGAGGCCATGCAGCGTGGTCAGCGAACCCTGCGGGTCGGTGTCAATCGCCAGCACCCGATGACCGCGCATACTTAGGCCTTGCGCCAATACCATAGAGGTGGTCGTCTTGGCCACGCCGCCTTTGAAGTTGCCCACAGCGATGGTGATGGCCTTCTTGCCTGCGGGACGCATCTTGTCCGCGCGATAGGTTCGCGCCCAGGCCTGTAGCTCCGCGAGTTCAAAGATCCGCTTGCCACCGGTCGGCGTCAACCGCCCGGACGGCAGGTCGTCCTTGGAGATGCGATAAGCGACGTGGGCCTTGTCAACGCCGCACAAGGTCGCCAGCTGTGCTGTGCTGAAAGTCGGTGGAGTCTTGCGGGCCTCGGGGGCCAGGAGCCGACTCCGGATCTGCTCGATCATCGAGCCAGCACGGGTGGCTAGGCTGGCGATCCGGGCCATGTCGATGACCGGACGGACGGGGGAGGGCGGTGCGCTGGAAACCTGGTTTCCAGTTGACGGGGGAGGGGCGGAAGCCATGTCGAGCAACGAGTCTGAGTCAACGGATTTAAGTGATTCTATGGAAAAATGGTGAATCTATGTTCCCCTATCAATCCGTCGGAAACTGATCGACGCCAACTGTGAGTGCGAATGGGAAACCACAGCCCATGCGACTGAAAAGCGTTGCATCTGTGCTACCGGCACCCACTCCCAGCATCACGTTCGGCGCAAGATTCGACTCTTCGCAGCCCCTACGTGGTCGCTTTGAAGACGCGCAAGCCCCAATCGGTTGCCAGTTCCCCTATCCACTCACGCCAAATCCCAGTGGCACTCACAGATTCACCCGTTGAACCCCATCCAATCTCACATCAAACCCCAACGGCGCTCACATTGAATCCCAACCGCACTCACGTCCCCACACGTAAGTGCTTGTCACCATAAAGGATTCTGGGGTTTCAATGTATTCAATGTCATCAAGTGTTCCATTCAAAATCACAAGGCGGCAGCAAACTCATGTGATTTGACTAATTCACATTTCTGTCCGAAGATGCGCTACCTCACGACACATTCGAGCGATGGACGACAGCGCACGTCCCCCACACCAGCGAACCGCCAGGCCGCCCGAAGAGCAGACGGTGGCCAAGGCCAACGAAGCAATCGCCATTCGACCGAAGCGAGGACGCCTGACGCTTCTGTCTCGCCGGATCTACAACGCGCTGCTGTACCACTCCCAGCGTCAAGGCGTCGATGAACCCGTCTACCGTCTCGCTCTGAGTGAACTGATTGGGGACGCCCGCTTCAACTCCAACAACACCGAGCTCTTGAAATCCCATCTGCGGGACATGCAGGCGACCACGATCGAATGGTCCACCAGTGCCGCAGGCCAGCGCCGGTGGATATCCTCACAACTGCTCGGCACCGTCACGATCGAGGAGCAGGGCAGGGGGAGGCCCACGATCGTGAGTTGGCGCTACCCTGAGGAAATCAAGGAGCGATTGGTCAAGCCTCACCAGTACACACGGGTGCTGCTGGAGATCAGTGGGCAGATGCGCAGTTACTCGGCTGCTGTGCTCTACGAAATCGGCGCCCGATACCTCACCTCGCCCGGGCGACTCACCATGCGCGAGGATGTCATTTGGTGGGCAGCGGTCCTCACTGGGCGCAGCGACATCACAGAGGTCGATTACCGTTTCCTCAAACGCGACGTGATCAGTAAGGCGCTCGCCGAAGTGGACGCGTTGTGCGAGGACTTCAGCCTTGAGCTCATCGAGCATAAACAGGGCCGAAAGATCGAGGAGATCCAGTTTCGTGTCATCCCGCGCATGCAACAGCGCATCGGCGACGTCGACAACACCCAGCGCAATGTTTTCGACCTAGAACTCGTTGGCAAGTTGATTGAACTGGGCATCAAGCAGGACGAAGCGCAGGACCTCTATGCCACCACGGACGAGGGACAGTTGCGCGCCACGATAGACCACGTGCACCAGAGGCTGCGAAATGCCACGCTTGCGCCATTGAAGTCAACCGCGGCGTATTTCAAGGATGCGTTGCGTAAACGTTATTCGGGCATCAAGTCCTCCCCCCCGGCCGAGCTCCCTGCGCCGCTCTCAACTGCCAGGCCAATGGCCAAGCTCTCGGACGCCGAGCGCATGCGCCGGTTGCGAGAGATGTGGGAGAACGACCGGATGAAGCGCGCCCGCGAGATGTTTCGGGAAATGCCTCAGGGCCAGCAGGATCAGTGGCGCACGAAGTTCGAGGAGTCCGCGCTCGAAGCACTGGCTCCGCCGATCGCTCGTGCCTGGCGGCGCGACGGCCCGGCCAGTCGCGTCGCAGGTACGAGCTTCTTTCGTTGGCTTGCAATCGAAACCTGGCCTGAGCAACCGACGGATAAGGTGTTGCTTGACTTTGCGCTTACCCAAGGCGTCACTGGCCTGTAATCCACGCCCGCAGGCAACCGTGTGGAGAACCAGATCCGACCGATCTCGCTCGGAAGATAGAACTGGCTGTTTGCCGGCACTTGGGCGCTGATCAGCGAGCTGAGGCCATCATGAGCCCGGCGCACTGGGCACGCCTGAATGGCAATGAGCCCATGCATCCTGATAGATGTCGAGCGGCTGGTCACGCCCCGGCCGGCGAATCGCAGAGCTGCTGCCGCATTGCTCGAAAAAGCGGCAACCTTCTCAGCTCAGGCCTTCGTCGCGATGGGTCACTGCGCGATCACCAAAAAGTTCACGGCACACCGAGGTTGGACTGCTGTCGTGCAACGGGTGTCCGGCGGGGGAGTCCTCCTCGGCGAGCTGGCGGCGAAACGGGTGGCTCTTGCGATCCATCAGCGCGCCTTCGACCTCGAAGAGGCCGTCCGGGCGCTCGAAGAAGCGCAGGGCGATCGAGCGGTGATGCAGCAGCTGGCGTTCTGCCGATGGGAACGGTGGGGCGTTTTCGACCATGTTCAGAAGCAGTTTGGTGAGTCGCCTAGGCATCTGCTGCAGCAGCAAGAGCCGTAGACCATCGCGACTCCGATGACAGTGAACACGACTGCACCAGTCGCGCAGCAAGCGGCTGCCATGCTGCCAGCGAATCATTCGCACACATTCAGGTTTGCCCTTCGTGGCGTTGCGCTTGCCGAGTGGAGTGAAAGGCGCAATCAATGTGCCGCACCAGTCTTCGCTTCGTTGAGGAGTAGCCAGGGCGTCCGGTCAATTGGCCTGAGACCTGATCAGAGGACAACCGCTGCTTTGGGTCGGAAGCGGTCACCGCCTGGCACCAGGTCGAGTGACCGCAACCAGTCTTAAGCGGTCATGGATCGCTACCGGAAATCTCGGCTTGTCGCCCGCAGCCGCCCGAGCAGCTGGTCGTGGTTGACCAGCTTCTGCGCCACCAGCGAGTACACGCCTTTTTCCGCCTGCCAAATGCCTTGGACGCTCAGAAGCATCGAGCCGCGTAGCGCCTGTCGCTGCGCTGCCGCCACGCTCGGCCAGACGATGATGTTCACCGTGCCGGTCTCGTCCTCCAGCGTCGCGAAGATCACGCCGCTAGCGGTGCTGGGCTGCTGCCGGTGCGTGACGATGCCGCTCGCCCGGACCTGGTCCCGGTCCTTTGCTGTGTGACGCAGCTCCTCGGCGGTGCGGATGCCCATCCGCGACAACTGCGGCCGGAGGAGGGCGAGCGGGTGGCGGCGCAGTGTGAGGCCCGTGGAGGCATAGTCATCCACGATGTCCGCGCCTTCAGTCGGAGGGCGAAATTCGGTGTGCTCCTCGATAGCGGGCGCATCTTTCAATAGCTGGGTCGGGCGCGTCTCGACCCCGATAGCTTCCCAGACCGCGTTGGGCCGATGGCCAGCCAGCGAGCGCAGCGCGTCTGCGCCGGAAAGGCAGCGCAGATCGTGTGCGTCGAGCTGCGCGCGGCGCGCGAGGTCCTCGACGCCCGTGAAGGGGCCGGCCTTGCGCGCCTGGACAATGCGCATCGCGGCGCCCTCTCGCATCCCGATGACCTGGGCCATGCCCAGGCGTACCGCGCGGATCGGCTCTACGAAGGTCGCATCCCAGCGCAGGTTTGCCTCTCCTTGCGCCGGTTCCTCCAGGGTGGGTTTCCAGTCGCTGGCCGTGACGTCCACCGGGCGCACCACGACGCCGTGCTCCTTGGCATCCCGCACAAGCTGCGCCGGCGCGTAGAAGCCCATCGGTTGGCTGTTGAGCAGGCCGGCCAGCATGGCATCGGGATGGTGGCGCTTGATCCAGCAGCTCACGTACACCAGCAGGCCAAAGCTCGCCGCGTGGCTTTCCGGGAAGCCGTAGCTGCCGAATCCTTCCACCTGTTTCGAGATGCGGTCCGCGAAATCCTGCGTGTAGCCCTTGGCCAGCATGCGCTTGACCAGCTTCTGCTGGTGCGGGGCGAGCCCACCCTTGCGCCGCCAGGCGCCCATCGCCCGGCGCAGCTGGTCGGCTTCGCCGGCCGTGAAGTATGCCGCCAGCATGGCGATCTGCATCACCTGCTCCTGGAAGAGCGGGATGCCAAGCGTGCGCTCGGTGGCGACCTTGATGTCGTCACTGGGGTACTCGATGGCTTCCTCACCGGCGCGGCGGCGCAGGTAGGGGTGCACCATGCCGCCCTGGATGGGCCCAGGCCGGACGATGGCCACCTGGACCACCAGGTCGTAGAAGCGCTCGGGCTTCAGGCGCGGCAGCATCGTCATCTGCGCCCGGCTCTCGATCTGAAAGACGCCCACGGTGTCCGCCTTCTGGATCATGGCGTAGGTGACGGGGCACTCGGCCGGCACGTCCTGCATGCCGACAGGGCGGCCGCGCTTATCGGCGATGAAGTCCAGTGCCCGGTGGATTGCGCTGAGCATGCCCAGGGCCAGGACGTCCACCTTGATGAGGCCCAGGGCATCGAGGTCGTCTTTGTCCCACTGGATGACGGTGCGGTCTTCCATGGCGGCGTTCTCCACCGGTACCAGGCGGCTGAGCTTGTCCCGGGCGATGACGAAGCCGCCCGTGTGCTGGCTCAGGTGCCGAGGAAAGCCTCGGATAGCGTTGGCGATCGCCAGCCACTGGCGCACCCTCCTGGCCCGGGGGTCCAGCCCGTTCTCGACCAGGCAGGCATCGCAGATCCAGCTCTGGCCCTCGATGCCATAGGCGGTCTTGGCCAGACGCTCGACCAGGTCGAGCGGGAAACCCAACGCCTTGCCCACATCCCGGAGCGCGGACTTCGTGCGGTAGGACGTAATCACGCCAGTGAGGGCAGCGCGATGGCGGCCGTACTTGCGGTAGATGTATTGCATCACCTCTTCACGCCGCTGGTGCTCGAAGTCGATGTCGATGTCCGGCGGCTCCCGCCGCTCCACGCTGATGAAGCGCTCGAAGAGCACGTTCATGCGGCCGGGGTCGACCTCGGTCACGAAGAGGCAGTAGCACACGGCCGAGTTGGCCGCTGAGCCGCGGCCCTGGCAAAGGATCCCTTCGTCGCGCGCGAAACGCACGATGTCCTCGACCGTCAGGAAGTAGGCCTCGTACTTCAGTTGCGCGATGATGCCGAGCTCGTGCTCGATCTGGGCGCGCACCTTGTCCGGGAGACCGGTGGGGAATCGGCGCTCGGCGCCAGCGTAGGTGAGCTTGCGCAGGTGCGAGGCGGGCGTCTCGCCTGCCGGCACGATTTCCTCCGGGTATTCGTAGCGCAGTTCCTCCAGCGAAAACGTGCAGCGCGCGGCGATAGCGACGGTCTCGAGAAGCCATTCCTCTGGGAACTCTCGCATCAACATGGCACGACCGCGCAGGTAGTTGTGGTCGTTGGCAAAGCGCCGCACCCCCGCCTCCTCGACGGTGCAGCCATGCCTCACGGCGGTGAGGGTGTCCAGGATCGGCTTGGCGAGGCGGGTGTGCATGAGCGGGCTGCACGTTGCCGCCACCCGGATGCCGGAGCGCTGGGCGGCCTGTTCGATGGTCCACAGGTACAGGTCTTCGCCCAGGGCCAGCGTCCTGGGGGCAAGTACCCACGCCCGGTCCGGGAACCAAGTGCGCGCCCACATGCATTGGGCGAACAGCGATTCCACGCTGGTTGTTCGCTCCGGCAGGATCAGTGCCAGGCAGCCCGGCATGCCCGCCAGATGCGCCGCTTTCGTGGTCTTGCCCTCGACATCGGCGACCTGGGCGAGGTAGCTGCCCTTGGGCGCGCGGGTGCGCGCGAGAGTGATGAGCTCGCAGAGGTTGCCGTAGCCCAGGCGGTCCTGCGCAAGAAAGACGATCCGTGCGAAGGCGGTGCCGCCGACGGTGGTGAGGAGGATCTCGGAGCCGACGATGAAGTGCAGGCCGTTTTCCCGGGCAGCGAGATGACCGCGGACCACGCCCGAGACCGTACATTCATCGGTCAGCGCTAAGGCGCTGTACATCTTGGCCGCTGCGCGTTCCACAAAATCCTCCGGCTGAGCGGCGCCGGTCAGGAAAGTGAAGTTCGAGCGGCAGTACAGCTCCGCATAGGGTGGAGGCTCGTCAAGATCGCCGGCTACAATACTGTTCATCCATACAGTATTGCTAACCATGGCTTTGTGCGGGCGGCCGTTACACAAAATCGTTCGTGCCAGCGCAACTCTCTCCGTTCCGCCTCAGCACGCGGCTGGGTTTGCACGGAGAGGGGACGATGAATAGCCACTTGTAGCAATTCGTGCCACAGTGGGTCAGGGCCGCACGTTCATATAGCTCGCGGGGACACGTTGAGTAAGTTGGAGAAATTTGAGAATCGGAACTGGATTTGGACAGGCGCCACTCTCGCGAGGGCACTGGGCAGCTCTGCGGTCGCGGTCCTGGTAGCCAGCGCGTCGCTCTGCTATGCGCAGGCCAAGCCGGCCGGCCTCGATGCTGCTGCCTTGCAGAACGAGGCGGATTACCGGGTCGTGGCGGCACGGTGCGGCACCCCGGCTTTCGAGAGAGTGTTTTTCGCCAATTCTCAGAGGTTCGTGGCTGCCAGTAACGACCACGACAGGCAGGCTACGGGGCGCCAGGAGAGTGCCATCCGTTTAATGCGGCGCAATCCCATCACGTTGATCGGATCCCAGTCGGATTGCAAGTCACAGGGCGCGATCCTGCAACGACGGTTGGCTGAGCGGAGCAAGGTGCGAGGCGCGGTCCGCAGCAGGTAGCCGAGTGGTCTTGGTAACGACGACCGTTGCGACCTCGGACGGGGGTGCAGTCAGGGTGTATTGCCTCCGCCTGCTGCATAGAATGTCAGCCGCATCAACCGTTTGACGTTGACCGCGCGCGCTACCCGGCTGCATTGCTCGCGAACGGGAGCGAGATTGGCGTTCCGTAGGCGCTGAGCCGACTGGCAGCGATCGCCTGTAGTGCGACGTCAGGGCAGCGTGGACGCACGGGGCTTGACAAGGCGATGTTTCCAGAGGCAGCGCGCTCGTTAGCTGAGGGCAGACACTGAACAGTACCCGGAAGCCCGGGGCAGGGCAGGGGGCAGGGCAGCCCAACCTCCACTGCTTCGCGGCGCAAGCTGCTCCCAACGAACTAGCAGAGCAAGGCACAGGCATAAGCGTCATCCGATAGGCCGTAGATTTACTTTTGTGTGATCTACTGATCTGCGCGCGTCGAGCAGACGTTGCAACACTGGCTTCATCGGAGTAATAGCCGCGCAAGCAAAGGTTTTGGGTGATTCGACTGTCAACGACTTAACGAGTATTCCTACAAGACCGACCGAGATCTCGGTGCACGCTCTGAAAAATTGTGGTGGAGGATGCAGTGGAAACAAGAAGCGCCAAGTACGTACGCCATCCGCTCGGCGCCGTGTTTGCAAAGTGGGTGGCGGTGACCGACAGCTATCGGACGCATCTAGCCGGAGCAACGCCCGAGCATCTTCCAAACGCACGCCGGCTGATGGCCCGGTTAGTGCGCAGGCTGGGCCGCGTCGCCAGGGGCGCTTCGGCGGGAGACTGGATGGAGCTGTGATCGAGGCTGGCCCTTGCGATGCGATGACCCCTTTCGAGATGGCCATAGTGCTCATGCGGGCAGGTGTGCCAACGCCGCCGTACCCGACACCGTTGAGCGAATCCGCGCAGTTCGACTCCTCTGTCTTGCTGGCGGCCTACATCCATCTCTGCGACGCGTGGGAATTCCACATCACGTGCTTGTACGAAGCTCGAATGGGCGCAGGCACTCGGTGAGGTCCAACTCGGAACGTCAGACGCTTGGGCTTGGATGTCCGCCTACTCTTCGGTGGCGCGACAGCAGCGATAAACCTGCCTTCAGCAATCAACAGGAGACGCAATGTCTGACGACCCGAAGAAGACCGGCCTGGACCGCAAGCTCATCGCACTGGACGAGCCGCATGAAGTCCGCAGCTGGACCGAAAGCCTGGGCGTGACAGCCGACGAACTGCGTGAGGCAGTGAAGGCGGTCGGCAACTCAGCCGAGGCCGTTCGCGCCTACCTCAAGAAGAAGTGACATCCGGTGGGCGCTCAACGTCCGCCTGTCATTCGCGCCCACGCAAGCTCGGTGTGGATCTTGGCCAGCTCGATGCTCAGTTCAACGCAAGCAGAATCATGTGCCGGGTTTGCACCGGTGGCACGCGCCGCGTCGCGCGCATCAGCAAGCTCACTGGTCAGAGCCTGCACCAGCTCCATCAACTCTCTTTCGCTCTTCATTTGTTGCCACCGTCCGATTTGTTGTTCTTCCGGAATAGTCGGCGATCCATGCACGCACGCGCTGCGCTAGCGCGCGCTCGGCCTCCGCCTCCGACTCAAAGTGGTGATTGAGCGAAAGACGGCACATCGGCTGGCCATCGCGGGCTACGGACGCGCAGTAATACCCCGATTCGTTTTTCTCGACGGTCATTGTCCACTCAGGAGGCACAAGGTGACCCTGCCTCGATTTCACGTACAGCAGGAAGTTGATAACTTCAGAGGTACGGAGAATCGAAATGAGAGAAGGCAAGCTGCCCAAGAGGCAGTACACACAGGAGTTCAAGGCTGAGGCTATCA
>JAFEEH010000065.1 GCA_018241185.1 Pseudomonadota bacterium
AAGCGTCGACGAATCTATTGCCCGCCAAGCCCGCGCATTGCCGTGCGCGGGGGAGGGCGGCGAGAAGAGGAGTCGCAGTCAACACATGAAACACATCATCGCCGTGCTGCTGGAGAACGAACCCGGCGCACTCTCCCGCGTGGTCGGCCTGTTCTCGGCCCGTGGCTACAACATCGAATCGCTGACCGTCGCGCCGACCGAGGACCCGAGCCTGTCGCGCATGACCATCCAGACCACCGGCTCGGACGACGTGATCGAGCAGATCACCAAGCACCTGAACCGCCTGATCGAAGTCGTGAAGGTGGTCGACCTGACCGAAGGCGCCTATACCGAGCGCGAGCTCATGATGGTGAAGGTGCGCGCGGTGGGCAAGGAGCGCGAGGAGATGAAGCGCATGGCCGACATCTTCCGCGGCCGAATCATCGACGTGACGGACAAGAGCTACACCATCGAGCTCACCGGCGACCACGGCAAGAACGACGCCTTCCTCGACGCCATCGACCGCGCGGCCATCCTGGAGACGGTGCGCACCGGCCCGAGCGGCATCGGCCGGGGCGAGCGCATCCTGCGCGTCTGAACGAATCGGGGCTCGGCCGATGCCCGTCCGGACCGAGCCTGTCGAAGCCCTGGGGGCCGCAAGACCGCCAGGACTGCAGTGAGCCCTTCGACAGGCTCAACACGGACGGCACCACGCAACAACACTGCATTCAACCGGAGAGAAGACATGAAGGTTTTTTACGACAAGGACTGTGACCTGAGCCTCATCAAGGGCAAGACCGTCGCCATCATCGGCTACGGCTCGCAGGGCCACGCGCACGCGCAGAACCTGAACGACAGCGGCGTGAAGGTCGTGGTCGGCCTGCGCAAGGGTGGCGCCTCCTGGGACAAGGTCGGCAAGGCCGGCCTGAACGTGCTCGAGGTGAACGAGGCCGTGAAGTCGGCCGACGTCGTGATGATCCTGCTGCCCGACGAGCAGATCGCCGAGGTCTACAAGAACAACGTCGAGCCGAACATCAAGGAAGGCGCCTCGCTGGCCTTCGCGCACGGCTTCAACGTGCACTACAACCAGGTCGTTCCGCGTGCCGACCTCGACGTGTGGATGGTCGCGCCCAAGGCCCCCGGTCACACGGTGCGCAGCACCTACGCGCAAGGCGGCGGCGTGCCTCATCTCGTGGCCGTGCACCAGGACAAGTCCGGCAAGGCGCGTGACCTGGCCCTCTCGTACGCCATGGCCAACGGCGGCGGCAAGGCCGGCATCATCGAGACCAACTTCAAGGAAGAGACCGAGACCGACCTGTTCGGCGAGCAGGCCGTGCTGTGCGGCGGCGCCGTCGAACTGATCAAGATGGGCTACGAGACGCTGGTGGAAGCCGGCTACGCGCCCGAGATGGCCTACTTCGAGTGCCTGCACGAGCTCAAGCTGATCGTCGACCTGATCTACGAAGGCGGCATCGCCAACATGAACTACTCGATCTCCAACAACGCGGAGTTCGGCGAGTACGTGACGGGCCCCGAGGTCATCAACGAACAGTCGCGCGCCGCGATGAAGAACGCCCTGAAGCGCATCCAGAACGGCGACTACGCCAAGATGTTCATCCAGGAAGGGCGCCTGAACTACCCGAGCATGACGGCCCGCCGCCGCAACACGGCCGAGCACAGCATCGAGGTGGTGGGCGGCAAGCTGCGCGCCATGATGCCCTGGATCGCCAAGAACAAGCTGGTCGACCAGACCCGGAACTAAGGCCCCCCGGCTTTTCACGCCTGCGGCGTGTAACTCCACCCCCCGAGGGGGAGGCGCGGCCGCATCGGCCGCTTTGCACCACAGACCCGAGGGCCATCGCGCAGGCGATGGCCCTTTTTCATTGACTACACTGCCCGTTTCGTCGCGAGCCCCTCGCGACGCTATGAATTCGATAGCTGCTCCCGCACGATCCACGGGCGCTGGAGGCCAATTTGATGCATGACGACACGCCGCTGGGCGAGCCCCTGCCGCGCAAGCGCCGCAAGGGCATCTACATCCTGCCGAACCTGTTCACGCTGGCCGCGCTGTTCGGCGGCTTCTACGCCATCGTGATGGCGATGAACGCGCGCTTCGACCTGGCCACCATCGGTGTGTTCTCCGCCATGATCCTCGACAGTCTGGACGGCCGCGTGGCGCGGATGACGAACACCCAGAGCGCGTTCGGCGAGCAGATGGATTCGCTCTCGGACATGGTGTCCTTCGGCGCCGCACCGGCGCTCATCGCCTACGAGTGGTCGCTCAAGGGGCTGGGCCGTTGGGGCTGGATCGCGGCCTTCGTGTATTGCGCCTGCGCCGCGTTGCGCCTGGCGCGCTTCAACGTCAACACGGGCGTGGTCGACAAGCGCTGGTTCCAGGGCCTGCCGTCGCCGGCGGCCGCGGCGCTGGTGGCCGGCTTCATCTGGCTCATGACCGAATGGGGCAAGCGCGGCAGCGACGTGTGGTACCTCTCGTGGCAGCAGATCACCTGGATCACCTTCTTCTTCACGCTCTACGCGGGCCTGACGATGGTGACCAACGCACCCTTCTACAGCTTCAAGGACATGCAGGTGAAGAAGAGCGTGCCCTTCGCCACCATCGTGCTCATCGCGCTGGGCATCGCCGTCATCAACATCCATCCGCCCACCGTGTTGTTCGGCCTGTTCGTGGCCTACGGCTTCAGCGGCTACGTGATCTACGCCTGGCGCAAGGCCAAGGGCCAGCCTGTGAGCGTGATCAGCGTCTCGACCGACGAGCCCGACGAGCGGGGCTTGCACAACTGAGCGGGCCCTGTGCTAAAGTCCACGCCTCCATGAAGCACATTGCGCTGGCCCTACTACTGATCCCCCACGGGCGGAGACGGTAGAGCGCGCGCGCATCCCCATCACCACGGCCCGTTCGCACCAGCAACGGGCCGTTCTGCTTTTGGGGTTGCTGGTCGATTCCAACCATCTCAGAGAAATCGACATGTTGAAGCAACCTCACACCAAGTACCGCGCCTTCGCACCGATCGGCCTCACGGACCGCACCTGGCCCGATGCCGTGCTGACGAAGGCCCCGATCTGGCTGTCGACCGACCTGCGCGATGGGAACCAGGCCCTGGTCGAGCCCATGGACATCGAGCGCAAGATGCGCATGTTCGAGATGCTCGTGAAGATCGGCTTCAAGGAGATCGAGGTCGGCTTTCCCTCGGCCTCGCAGGTCGAATTCGATTTCGTGCGCCGCCTGATCGAAGAAAACCGCATCCCCGACGACGTGACGATCCAGGTGCTGACGCAGGCCCGTGACCACCTGATCGCGCGCACCTTCGAGGCCTTGCAGGGCGCGCCGCGCGCCATCGTTCACCTCTACAACGCCGTCGCGCCTGTCATGCGCCGTGTCGTGCTCGGCATGGACGAGGACGGCATCGTCGAACTGGCGGCCAGCCACGCACGCCAGTTCAAGGAACATGCAGCCCGACAGCCGCATACGCACTGGACCTTCCAGTACTCGCCGGAGATGTTCTCGGGCACCGACCTCGCGTTCTCCAAGCGCGTGGTCGATGCGGTCACCGAAGTGTGGGCGCCGACGACCGAACGCAAGTGCATCGTGAACCTGCCCTCGACCGTCGAGCATTCGACGCCGAACATCTTCGCGGACATGATCGAGTGGATGCACCGCAACCTGGCGCGGCGTGATGCGATCGTGCTGTCGGTCCATCCGCACAACGACCGTGGCACCGGTACAGCGGCTGCTGAGTTCGCCGTCATGGCCGGTGCCGATCGCCTCGAGGGGTGCCTGTTCGGCAACGGCGAGCGCACGGGCAACCTCGATCTCGTGAACGTCGCGCTCAACCTCTACACGCAGGGTGTCTCGCCCGGCCTGGACTTCTCGCGCATCGACGAGATCCGTGCCACGGTCGAGCACTGCAATCAGATCCCGGTGCATCCGCGCCATCCGTACGTGGGCGATCTCGTCTACACCTCGTTCTCGGGTTCGCACCAGGACGCGATCAAGAAAGCCTTCGCGGCACGACGCGACGGTGATCTCTGGGACATCCCGTACCTGCCCATCGATCCCAAGGATGTGGGCCGCAGCTATGAGGCCGTGATCCGGGTCAACAGCCAGTCGGGCAAAGGCGGCATCGCCTACCTGCTCGAGAGCGAGCATGGACTCGAGTTGCCGCGGCGCCTGCAGATCGAGTTCAGCCAGGCCGTGCAGCGCGTCATGGACGTGGAAGGCAAGGAACTCTCGGCGGCCGACCTCTGGCAGATCTTCCGCGACGAGTACCGCATGGATTCGACCAACGGCCTGCAGCATCGTGCGATCGATGCCGAAGGCGAGGGCGCCTCGGCGGCTGTGCACCTGCGTGGCGAACTGCGCTGGGGTGGCGAGCTGCGCCGCATCGACGGCCGCGGCAACGGGCCCATCGACGCCTTCATCCAGGCGATGGCAACGGCCACCGGCCATGCGATCCGTGTGATCGACTACCACCAGCATGCCATCGGCACCGGGGCTGACGCGCGCTCGGTGGCCTACCTCGAATTGCGCGTGGACGAGTCGCAGACGCTCTTCGGCGTGGGCATCGATGCCGACACGACGGCCGCCTCGCTGCGCGCCATTGTCTCGGGCGTCGAACGTGCGCTGGGGCAGGGCCAGGCGCGCCGCGCGCCCGCGGCACAATCCGAGGTGGCGACCGCCTGAGCGAGCCAGGGTGGTGCACGAAATCCAGGAGAACACGATGACCGACAAGCTGATCATTTTCGACACCACCCTGCGCGATGGCGAGCAGTCGCCCGGCGCCTCGATGACGCGCGACGAGAAGATGCGCATCGCCAAGCAACTGGAGCGGCTGAAGGTGGATGTCATCGAGGCGGGCTTTCCCGCCAGCTCGAACGGCGACTTCGAGGCTGTACAGGCGATCGCCAATGCGATCAAGGAATCGACGGTGTGCGGCCTGTCGCGCGCCAACGACCGCGACATCGCCCGTGCCGCCGAGGCACTCAAGGGCGCGGCGCGTGGCCGCATCCACACCTTCATCGCCACCTCGCCGCTGCACATGGAGAAGAAGCTGCGGATGACGCCCGACGAGGTGCACGAGCAGGCCAGGCTGGCGGTGCGTTTCGCGCGCAACAAGGTGGCCGACGTGGAGTTCAGCCCCGAAGACGGCTACCGCAGCGACGTCGACTTCCTCTGCCGCGTGCTCGAGACGGTCATCTCCGAGGGCGCGACCACCATCAACGTGCCCGACACTGTGGGCTACGCCATCCCCGAGCTCTACGGCAACTTCATCAAGACGCTGCGCGAGCGAATCCCGAACAGCGACAAGGCGATCTGGTCCGTGCATTGCCATAACGACCTCGGCATGGCCGTCGCCAACTCGCTCGCCGGCGTGAAGATCGGCGGCGCACGCCAGGTCGAGTGCACGATCAACGGCCTGGGTGAGCGTGCCGGCAACTGCTCGCTCGAAGAGATCGTGATGGCGGTGAAGACCCGCAAGGACTACTTCGGCCTTGAATTGAACATCGACACCCAGCATATCGTCGCGGCCAGCCGCATGGTCAGCCAGACCACCGGCTTCGTCGTGCAGCCCAACAAGGCCGTGGTGGGTGCCAACGCCTTCGCCCATGCCTCGGGCATCCACCAGGACGGCGTGCTCAAGGCGCGCGACACCTACGAGATCATGCGCGCCGAGGACGTGGGCTGGACCGCCAACAAGATCGTGCTGGGCAAGCTCTCGGGCCGCAACGCCTTCAAGCAGCGCCTGCAGGAGCTGGGCGTGACCATGGAGAGCGAAGCCGACATCAACGCCGCCTTCCTGCGCTTCAAGGAGCTGGCCGACCGCAAGGCAGAGATTTTCGACGAGGACATCCTCGCGCTCGTCAGCGCGGAAGAAGGTTCGAACGTTGGTGAGCAGTTTGGCTTTGTGTCGCTCTCTCAGCACAGCGAAACCGGCGAGCGGCCTCACGCCAGGGTGATCTTCACCGTCCAGGGCAAGGAAGTGACCGGCGAGTCGGACGGCAATGGCCCGGTCGATGCTTCCCTGAAGGCGATCGAGTCGCATGTGAAGAGCGGCGCCGAAATGGTGCTGTATTCGGTCAATGCGATCAGCGGTTCGACAGAAAGTCAGGGAGAGGTGACCGTGCGGCTGCAGAACGCGGGCCGGGTGGTCAATGGCGTAGGCGCCGACCCGGACATCGTGGTCGCCTCTGCCAAGGCTTATCTCAGTGCCCTCAACAAGTTACAGAGCCAAGCTGAGAGAGTGGCGGCGCAGGGGTGAGTTTCGTGGGGTCCTTGGTTTTCGATTGAAGAAGAGGACGCAAGTAACTGATATTGCGCGTCTTTTTTGATTTCGATAGACTGCGGCCCTCACGTCATCGCCGCTGGAGAATTTTGATGCCCGAAGCCCCTGTGCAATTCGCTTCCTCCCGGCGTTTTCATACTTCCCTCAAGCTGATCGCCGTCGCACTGTGCGCGACGGCGTTTTTGCTGCCCGGCGCGCACGCCGCGGCGAAGAAGGCGGTGCCCGCCGGCAAGAAGGCGGTCGCCACGGCCAGCGAGAGCAAGCGGGCCGGCAAGCCGGCGCGCGCGGCCAAGGCCGAGGCGAAGACAAGCAGCAAGAAGGTCGCCTCGTCCAAGCGCTCCACGAAGGCGGAACCGGCCGAGCGCGTGGTCCGCGGCGGCCGCAACGTCGTCGCCTCCATCCACAAGAAGAACGGCAAGACTGTGGTCGCCGTGCAGCGCCGTTCGGTGGTGCGCGTGCCCGAAGCGCCGCCGCGCCTGTCCTTCGGCCAGATGGCCGGCCTCCACACGACCGAAGATGCGCTCGACCTGAAGTCCAGCGCCGCCCTGGTGATCGACCAGGACACGCGCGAGGTGCTGTTCAGCAAGAACGACCATGCCGTGCTGCCCATCGCGTCGCTCACCAAACTGATGACCGGCCTGCTGATCAGCGAAGCGCAGCTGCCGATGGACGAGCTCATCACCATCACGCAGGACGACGTCGACACCGAGAAAGGCAGCCGCTCGCGCCTGACCGTCGGCACCACGCTTTCGCGCGGCGAGCTGCTCCACCTGGCGCTGATGTCGAGTGAGAACCGTGCGGCGCATGCGCTGGGCCGCACCTACCCCGGTGGCCTGTCGACCTTCGTCAGCGTCATGAACGCCAAGGCCAAGATGCTGGGCATGCGCGATACGCGCTATGTCGAGCCGACGGGGCTGTCATTCCACAACCAGTCGACCGCGCAGGACCTGGCCGTGCTGGTGAGCGCCGCCTCGGCCAACTCGCTGGTGCGCCAGCTGTCGACCTCGCCGGAACACCAGGTGGAGGTCGGCAACCGCGTGCTGCAGTACAACACCACCAACCGGCTGGTGCGCAGCCCGGAGTGGGACATCGGCCTGCAGAAGACGGGCTACATCTCCGAAGCTGGCCAGTGCCTGGTCATGCAGGCGAAGGTCGCGGGCCGCAAGCTGATCATGGTGTTCCTGGATTCGGCTGGCAAGTTCAGCCGCATCGCCGACGCCGAGCGTGTGCGTCGCTGGGTGGAGAACGGCCACCTGATGCACACGGCGAGCGCGCAGATCGCGGGCGATTGAGTTCGCACGGCCTGCCGCAGAAAGAACGAAGGGGCCCGCGGGCCCCTTTTTCTTTTCCATGCCCCGTCCTGCCCCGCGTTGACACCTTTCATCATCGAAAGGAAGAAACGCCATGGATACAGGCGTCAAGAGAACGCAGCGCGACTACACGATGGCCTTCAAGCTGGCCGTGGTCGAGCAAGTTGAA
>JAFEEH010000066.1 GCA_018241185.1 Pseudomonadota bacterium
TTCGCACGGCCGGCGTCGGTGGCGTTGTCGGCCACCGGCTCGCGCGAGCCGCGGCCGTCGATGCGGATGGCCTGCGTCGGCACGCCGCGCGCGACCAGGAAGTCGCGCGTGCTGGCCGCACGCTCCAGCGACAGCGGGTTGTTGATCGCGTCGGTGCCGGTGCTGTCGGTGTGGCCGATGATGGACACCTCGGCGTTCGGGTTGTTGCGCAGGCCTGCCGCGAACTGGTCGAGCACGCTGGCCAGCTGTGGCTTGATGTTGGCGCGGCCGGTATCGAAGCCGGCGTCGCTCGGGATCGCGAGCTTGAGTTCGTTGTTCGCCGTTTGCGAGACGGCAATGCCGGTGCCCTGGGTGGCTTGCTCCATCTGGCGCTTCTGCGCTTCCATGCGCTGCGACCACAGGTAGCCGCCGAGGGCGCCCACGCCGGCGCCGATCGCCGCGCCGGCCGCTGCACTGCGGCTGTTGCCGGTGGCCGCGCCGATGGCCGCGCCGCCCAGGGCGCCAGCGCCGGCGCCGACACCCACGTTGCGTTGCGTGTCGGACATGCCGGCGCAGCCGGTCAGGGCGACCGCGAGGGCCGAGGTGCAGAGGACGAGTTGGGTTTTCATTGGATTTCGCTCCTTGGATGGGTGAGACCGCCGCCGGTGGGCGGGCGCGGACCGCGGACTGCGCCGGGACCGCCCGGCGCGCGATGCGGAGGGCATTATGAGAAGCGAAGCGGCTCCCGGTTCCGTATCCGAACGTGACATCTGCGGCATCGCCAAATGCGTCACGAACCGCACCAGTGCTGCGAGAGGCGCTATCAAAAAAAGAGCAGATTCGGGCCTGTCGGAATGCCGCTCGCGGCCCGGGCGCACCGCCGGGCGGCATGCCGTCCGACAGGACCGGAACGGGCCTCGGCCGGACCTGGCCGGAGCGGGCTCAGCGCTTGTCCTCGCCCTCGTCCTCGTCCGAGGGCAGCTCGCCGCCCTTGCGGCCATGGAACATCGTCCACCAGACGATGAGGACAAGGACCACGAGTGCCGCAAGGGCTTCAAGCAAAATCAGGCGCATGAGCAAAAGAAGTTGGGGGCTGGCCGCCGCCGTCGCGATCGTAGCAATGGTGGTGGGCTGCTCTTCCGGGCCGCCGGTGCGCGTGCCCCAGCCTTCGCCCACGCCCACCGAGCCGGCACCGCTGCCGCCCCTGAGCGGCCCCCTCACCCATCCCAAGACCCGCTGGGTGCCCGCCACCTGGGCCGAGCTGCCGGGCTTCGCCGACGACAACCTGAGTGACGGCTGGGTCGCGCTGCTGTCCAACTGCCAGCGTCCCAACGCCGCCTTCGCGCCCCTGTGCGGCGACGTGCGGCGCCTGTCCATCGCCACGCCGCAGGAGCAGCGCGAATGGATGATGGAGCGGCTGCAGCCCTACCGCGTGGAGGCCCCGAACGGCCAGCAGGACGGCTTGCTCACCAGCTACTACGAACCCATCTTCGACGGCACCCGCCAGCCCACCGCCACGCACGGCGTGCCGCTGTACGGCCTGCCCGCCGGCTGGGCGCCGCGCAGGCCCTGGTACACGCGCCAGCAGATCGACACCGACCCGCAGGCCCAGGCCGCGCTGCGCGGCCGCGAGATCGCGTGGATGGCCGACCCCATCGACGTGCTCATGCTGCACATCCAGGGCTCGGGCCGCCTGCGCATCACCGAACCCGACGGCCGCCAGCGCACCGTGCGCCTGGCCTTCGCCGGCACCAACGAGCAGGGCTACCGCAGCGTGCAGGCCTGGCTCGCCGCGCAGGGCGTGAGCCCGATCGGCCGCTGGCCCGAGGACGTCAAGGCCTGGGCGCAGCAGAACCCGCAGCGCGTGCAGCAGATGCTGTGGAGCAACCCGCGCTACACCTTCTTCCGCGAGGAACCGCTGGGCGAGGTCGACGCCGCCTTCGGCCCGCGCGGGGCGCAGGGCGTGCCGCTCACGGCCGGCCGTTCGGTGGCGGTCGACCGCGACGCGATCCCTTACGGCACGCCGCTGTGGCTGGCCTCCAGCGGGCCGACGGCGCAGCTGCAGCGACTGGTCGTCGCGCAGGACACCGGCAGCGCCATCGTCGGCAGCGTACGCGCCGACTTCTTCGCCGGCACCGGCGCCGAAGCTGGTCGCTTCGCCGCGCGCATGAAGCAGCCCCTGCGCCTGTGGGCCTTCTGGCCGCGCGGGCTCGATCCGTCCTCGGGCGAATTCGCGCGGCGCTGAGTGGTCCACGGGCCGGGCTGCGTCCAGCCCGCAGCCCGCGGGCAGCAGAGCGCGGGACGGCCCGGCATTTCTTGCGACGCTGCGGCGCGCTGTCACGCCGCTGACACATCCCATTCGCGGCCATGTCATGTGGCTTGCCTACGGTTCGGGGTCTTTCCACTGACCTCTACCTGACCAGGCACATCCCATGAAGGCACCCCACAGCCTCGGCACTCCGGCGATCGATCCGGACGACATCGGCCACAACCCCACCGACAACCCTGCCAGCCCTGCGATGGGCGAGCTGATCGCCGCGCGCCTGAGCAGAAGGCGGATGCTGGGCTTCGGCGTCGCCAGTGGCGGCGCCGCATTGCTCACCGCCTGCGGTGGCGGCGGGGGCGGCGGCGGCGGCTTCCCCATCGTCGGCGCGCCGGCTCCCGCGCCGGCCCCTGCGCCTGCACCGAGCCCGGCCCCGGCGCCTGCGCCCGCTCCTTCGCCCGCCCCCGCGCCCGAACTGAAGTTCAACGCCGTGGCCAAGAGCCTGGCCGATATGGTGATCGTGCCCGCCGGCTACACGGCCACCGTGCTGTACCGCCTGGGCGACCCGATCGCCGCCGGCGTGCCCGCCTATGCCAACGACGGCACCGACGACCCGGCCACCTACGACCGCCGCGCCGGCGACCACCACGACGGCATGACCTTCTTCGGCGTCGACGCCTCAGGCAAGTGGAGCGCCACGGCCGCCGACCGCGGCCTGCTGGTGATGAACCACGAGGCCATCACGCCCCTGTTTCTGCACCCCGCCGGCCAGACCACCACCGGCAGCGGCGCCGCACAGGTGCGCACCGTCGCGGCCGAGGTGCAGCGCGAATTCTTCCTGCATGGCGTGTCGGTCGTCGAAGTGAGCAAGAACGGCTCGGGCGTCTGGAGCTACCAGCAGAACTCCAGCTTCAACCGCCGCGTGCACACGCTGACGGAGATGGCCTTCTCGGGCCCGGCCGCCAAGGCCGACCTGCTCAAGACCAAGTACTCGCCCGACGGCAGCACCACCCGGGGCACGGTGAACAACTGCGCCAACGGCACCACGCCGTGGGGCACGTACCTCACCTGCGAGGAGAACTGGGCCGGCTACTTCCGTCGCATCGCCGCCAGCGACACCACCCGCACGGCCAAGGAGACGACCTCCTTCGCCCGCTACGGCGTCAGCGGCAACGGCCGCGAGCTGTGGGCCACCGTCACGCCCGACACCTCCGACGACCAGTACGGCCGCTGGAACACGCAGGCCATCGGCGCCACCGCCACCGACGACTACCGCAACGGCCACAACACCTACGGCTGGGTGGTCGAGATCGACCCCTTCGCCCCCGCCAGCACGCCGAAGAAGCGCACCGCGCTGGGCCGCTTCGGCCACGAAGGCGCCTGCCTGGGGCCGGTCGTGGCGGGCAAGCCGCTGGTCTGGTACATGGGCGACGACTCGCGCAACGAGTACATCTACAAGTTCGTCTCCACCAAGGCCTGGGACCCGGCCGACGTCGGCGGTGGCCTGGCGGCCGGCGACAAGTACATGGACGACGGGCGCCTGTACGTGGCGAAGTTCAACGCCGACGGCACCGGCGTGTGGATGGAGCTCAAGCTCGGCGTCAACAACATCACCGCGAGCAACCCCGCCTTCGCGTTTGCCGATGCGGCCGACGTGGTAATCCACGCGCGCCTGGCGGCCGACGCCGCCGGCGCCACGAAGATGGACCGCCCCGAGTGGACCGCGGTGAACCCGAAGAACGGCGACGTGTACGTCACGCTCACGAACACCAACGCCGCCTCGCGTCCCATCACCGCCACCGACGCGGCCAACCCGCGCTTCTACAACGATCCCAAGGGCTCGGCCCAGACGGCGCAGAAGGGCAACCCCAACGGCCACATCATCCGCTTCGCGGACGACGGTGCCGACCCGGCGGCCACCACCTTCAAGTGGGACGTGTACCTCTTCGGCGCGCGCTCCACGGCGCCCGCCGACGTCAACCTCTCGCAGCTGTCGGCCGACAACGACTTCTCCAGCCCCGACGGCATGTGGTTCAGCCACGCCACGCCGGGCCTGCTGTGGCTGGAGACGGACGACGGTGCCTACACCGACGTCACCAACTGCATGCTGCTCGCGGCCCTGCCCGGCCAGGTCGGCGACGGCGGCGCCAAGACGATCACCAACGTCGACGGCAGCACCACCGCGCAGCAGGCCACCTTCGTCGGCAAGGCGCCGGGCGACGCGGGGCTGCGCCGCTTCCTGGTCGGCCCGGCGGATTGCGAACTGACCGGCATCGCCGAATCGGGCGACGGCCGTGCGCTCTTCGTCAACATCCAGCACCCGGGCGAGACGACACCGGCGGCCAGCATCGGCGACCCGTCCAAGTTCGGCAGCCACTGGCCGCAGGGCGGCACGGCCCGCCCGCGCTCGGCCACGCTGGTCATCACCAAGGACGACGGCGGGCTGGTCGGGCTCTGAGCGCTGAGCTCGGCCTGTCCTGAGCCTGTCGAAGGGTCGAAGCGCCGCGCGAGGCTTCGACGGGCTCAGCCCGAACGGTGGTGATGGCTGGCAGGCCGGAATCGTGAAAAGTGCAATCGGCCGCCAGCGCCCGCCAGACGGGCGCTGCGGCCGAATTCGTCACATTCGTGACGATCTGCTTTGGGCCCGTGGACGGCGACTCAGAAGCGGTACTTCATCGACACCGTCGCGCTGCGCGGCGCGCCGTAGGTGATCTGGTCGTAGGCGTCGAACATGCCGTAGGTCTTCTTGTTGGTCACGTTGTCGATGTTCAGCTGCGCCGAGAGGCGGTCGTTGAAGTCGTAGCGCGCCATCAGGTTGACCAGCGCGTAGGCGCCCTGGTGGATGCGCTGGGTCGCACCCAGCGGGTTGACCGCGTCGGTGTAGGTGCGGCCTTGCCAGCTCACGCCGCCGCCCACCGTCAGGCCGGCCAGCGCGCCCGTCAGGCGGTAGGTGGTGAACACGCGCAGCAGCTTGCGCGGGAAGATGGTGTTGACCTGCGTGCCGTCCGCGTCCTTGAGCGTGTACTGCGTGTAGCCGGCCGCCAGGTTCCAGCGCGGGGCGATCTCGCCCGAGACCTCGAGCTCGAAGCCCTTGCTGGTGGCGCCGTCCGAGGCGCGGTACGCCGTCTCGGGCAGGCCGCCGATGCCGACGAGGCGGTCCGTCGTCGCGACGGCCAGGTTGTTCTGCTTGATGTGGAAGATCGAGGCCGAGGCGTTGAGCTTGCCATCGAGGAATTCGCCCTTCAGGCCCGCTTCGAAGGCCTTGCCCTTGATCGGGTCCAGCGTGTTGCCGCCGATGTCGCGCTGCGTCTGCGGCTGGAAGATGCTGGTGTAGCTGGCGTAGGCCGACAGCTGCTTCGTGATGTCGAAGACCACGCCCGCATAGGGCGTGACCTCGCTCTTGTTGCGGATGCTGTACGGGTTGCTGTAGATGTCGTCGCCCCAGCGCCGGTAGTGGGTCACGCGCGTGCCGACGATGAGCTTGAGCGGGTCGGCCACGTTGAAGCGCGCGGCGCCGTAGACCGCGTCCTGCCGCGTCTCGCTCTTGCCGTAGTAGGTGAGCGGGCCCCAGGACGGTTCGGGGAAATAGCCGTTCCAGGTGTTGAAGTTCGAGGCGAAGCCGACCGAGGGCGTGGCGGGGCGGCTGTCGGCGTGAAACTTCTGCGTCGAGCTCGCGTAGCCGAACACCGCCTCGTGCTCGCGGCCGAAGAGCTGGAAGGGGCCGCCGGCCTGCAGGCCGATGTCGTCCTGCTTGGTTTTCACCAGGTAGGAGGCCGCGAAGGTGTACAGGCCCAGGCCGGTGAACACGCTGGGCGCGCCCGAGAGGTACAACAGGTGCGAGTCCGCCTTGCGGTCGCCGCGGGTGTAGCTGGCCTTGAGCCTCCAGCCGTTGCCGAAGCGGTGTTCGAGCGAGGCGAAATACGTGTCGTAGGTCGTGTCCCAGCGCGTCCAGTCGGCCGCGGTGGACTTGGAGACGTCCCAGTTCGTCATCAGCCCTTCCGCGTACCAGACCGGCAGGCCGCCCCACATCGGGCCCCGGGTCTTGAGCTTCTGGTGGCTGAAGCCCGCCGTCAGCAGCGTTTGCGGCGTCAGGTCGGCCACAATGGTGGCGAAGAGGGTCTCGTTCCTGTTGTTCAGGCCGCGGACATGGCTGTTCTTGTCTTCCAGCTCACCCACCACGCGGGCCCGCACGGTGCCGGCCGCGTTGACCGGCGTCGACAGGTCGACCAGCGCGCGGCGGTTGGCCCAGCTGCCGTAGTCCAGCTCCACGTTGCCGGTGAAGACCTTGCTGCTGGCGCGCTTGCGCACCAGGTTCACGGCGGCCGACGGGTCGCCGGCGCCGGTGGTCAGGCCGGTGGCGCCGCGCACCACCTCCACGCGGTCGTACATCGCCAGGCTGGTGAATATCTCGCCCGAGCTCCACGGCTGCTCCCAGGTGGTGGGCACGCCGTCGATCAGCAGCGTGTTGATCTTGAAGCCGCGCGAGACGAACTGGCCGCGGCTGGTCTCGTACTGGTTCACCGACACGCCGGTGGTGTTGTTCATCACGTCGGTGATGGTGCGCAGCCGCTGGTCCTCGATGCGCTGCTGCGTGACCACCGTGACCGACTGCGGCGTTTCGCGCAGGCTCAGGCTCAGCGGCGTCGCCGTGCGCGAGGCGCCGGTGGTGTACGAGCCGGTGCCTTCGGTGGTTTCCGGGTCGCCGGCGGCCTCGACCTGCACGGCGGGCAGGGTGGAGGAGGCTGCGGCGGACGCTTCCGGCGCGGCCTGCTGCGCCCAGGCGAACGCGGGCAGGGCGGCGGCGAGGCACAGGGCGAGCGGCGTCAGGCGGGCGGGCGCACCGGGGCGCGGGAGGGAGGCGGTCTTCATGTCGGATCGGTGGAAGGCGGCGCCGCGCCTGCTGATCCGTCCTGCGGCCGCTGGGCGGCCAGCCGGGGTTCACAAAGGCATGACGCTTGTCAAATGAGAGTGATTGTCATTTGAAGTGTATCCACGCTGGATCGCGGCATCGTCTGCATTGCGCAACAACTGCCTTTGCAGGGTGCGGTCATGTCTCTTGGAGCATGCGCTCACTTGTTGAAAACAGCCGTCGACACTAGGGATGCTCAGCTCGCAGAACGCGCCGGCAACGGCAGCGCCGTCTTGTAACGCACCTGCTTGAGCGCGAAGCTCGAGCGGATCTTTTCGATGCCTGGCGTGGGCGTGAGCTGCTCCAGGATGAATTTCTCCAGCGCCGCCATGTCGGCCACTGCGATGCGGATCAGGTAGTCGCTGTCGCCGGTCATGAGGTAGCACTCCATCACCTCGTCGTGCTCGGCGATGCGGCGCTCGAAGTCGGCCAGCGACTGTTTGCTCTGGGTCTTCAGGCTGATCGAGATGAACACGTTCAGCCCCAGCCCCAGCGCCGGCGCGCTGCACAGCGCCACGTAGCGGTCGATGACGCCGGCCGTCTCCAACGCCTTGACGCGCGCCAGGCAGGGCGAAGGCGAGAGGTGCACGCGCCGGGCCAGTTCGACGTTCGACAGCGCGCCGTCGCGCTGCAGTTCGTCCAGGATGCGCAGGTCGAGGGTGTCAAGTTGCATGAAATGCTGTCATGGCGTGGTTTGGCGGCAGTTTATGCTGGCGAGGCACCATTCTGCAGTGCACTTCGATACCCCATTTCGCTCTCATCGGCCTAGAGTGCCGAAGCATGAACGCCCCGATTTCCGCCGACCAGATGCGTGCCCTGCTGCAGGGCGCCACCGACGCCCACGATCCCGACCCGGCCGAGACGGCCGAGTGGCGCGAGGCCTTCCTCGCGCTGGTTCAGTCGCAGGGCCCGGCGCGCGCACGGCAGATGCTCGACGAGCTGGCGCGGCTCGCGCGGCGCGAGCGCATCGGCTGGCAACCCGAGCTGGCGACGCCGTACGTCAACACCATCGCGGTGGACGAGCAGCCGGCCTTCCCCGGCGACCTGGCGATCGAGGAGCGCCTCGCTTCGCTGATGCGCTGGAACGCGCTGGCGATGGTGGTGCGGGCCAACCAGGCGTACGGCGAACTCGGCGGCCACATCGCGAGCTACGCGAGCGCCGCAGACCTCTTCGAGACCGGCTTCAACCATTTCTTCCATGCACGCAGCGACAAGCATGGCGGAGATCTCGTGTTCTTCCAGCCGCACAGCGCGCCCGGCGTCTACGCCCGCGCCTTCCTCGAAGGGCGCCTGGGCGAGGACGACCTGCTGCACTACCGGCAGGAACTCGCAGCGTCGACCCACGGCGCGCAGGGCCTGTCGAGCTACCCGCATCCCTACCTGATGCCGGACTTCTGGCAGTTCCCCACCGGCTCGATGGGCATCGGCCCGATCAGCAGCATCTACCACGCGCGCTTCATGCGCTACCTCACGCATCGCCAATTGCTGGACTGCACGCCGCGCAAGGTGTGGGGCGTCTTCGGCGACGGCGAGATGGACGAGCCCGAATCGATGAGCGCGCTCACGCTGGCCGCGCGCGAGAAGCTCGACAACCTCGTGTGGGTCGTCAACTGCAACCTGCAGCGCCTGGACGGCCCGGTGCGCGGCAACGGCCGCATCATCGACGAGCTGGAGCAGCTCTTCGCGGGCGCAGGCTGGAAGGTCATCAAGCTCGTGTGGGGCAGTGACTGGGACGGCCTGTTCGCGCGCGACACGCAGGGCGCTCTGGCGCGTGCCTTCGCCCACACGGTCGACGGGCAGATGCAGACTTTTGCCGCCAAGGACGGCCGCTTCAACCGCGACAACTTCTTCGGCCAGGACCCGGAACTCGCGCGCCTTGCGCAGGGCATGACCGACGAGCAGATCGACCGCCTCAAGCGCGGCGGGCACGACCTGGTGAAGATCCACGCCGCCTACGCCGCAGCGGCCGCCCACACCGGCCAGCCGGTCGTCATCTTGGCCCACACCAAGAAGGGCTACGGCATGGGCACGGCCGGCCAGGGCAAGATGACTACGCACTCGCAGAAGAAGCTCGACGAGAGCGACCTCATCGAGTTCCGCAACCGCTTCAACCTGCCCCTGTCCGACGAGCAGGCCACCTCGCTGTCCTTCTACCGGCCGGCCGAGGACAGCGCCGAGATGCGCTACCTGCGCGAGCGCCGCGCCGCGCTGGGCGGCGTGCTGCCACGGCGCGAGACGGCCTGCGACGTCGTGCCCGTGCCGCCGCTGACGAGCTACGCGAAGTTCGCCACCGAGGCGGCCGGCAAGGAGATGAGCACCACCATGGCCTTCGTGCGCCTGCTGGGCCAGCTGCTCAAGGACCGCGAACTCGGCCCGCGCATCGTGCCCATCGTGGCCGACGAGGCGCGCACCTTCGGCATGGCCAACCTCTTCAAGCAGGTCGGCATCTACTCCAGCGTGGGCCAGCGCTACGCGCCGGAGGACATCGGCTCCGTGCTCAGCTACCGCGAGGCCACCGACGGGCAGATCCTCGAAGAGGGCATCAGCGAGGCTGGGGCCATCGCGAGCTGGACGGCTGCCGCGACCAGCTACAGCGTGCACGGCCTGGCGATGCTGCCCTTCTACATCTACTACTCCATGTTCGGCTTCCAGCGCGTGGGCGACGCGATCTGGGCCGCCGCCGACCAGCGTGCACGCGGCTTCCTGCTGGGCGCCACCTCGGGCCGCACCACGCTCGGCGGCGAGGGCCTGCAGCACCAGGACGGCAGCAGCCACCTCGTGGCCGCGACGATTCCCAACTGCAAGGCCTGGGACCCGGCCTTCGCGGGCGAGATGGCCGTGATCGTCGACGCCGGCATGCGCGAGATGCTGGTCGAGCAGCAGGACGTCTTCCACTACATCACGCTCATGAACGAGAACTACGCGCAGCCCGACGTGCCCGCCGAGGTGCACGCCGACCTGCTGCGCGGTTGCTATCGTTTCGATAGCTGGTCGCGCCCAACTGATGGGCGTTCCAAGCCGATTTCGTCTGGAAAGAAGGTCACGCTCATGGGCTCGGGCGCGATCCTCACCGAAGTGATCAAAGCCGCGCAGCAGCTGGCCGAGGCAGGCATCGACGCCACCGTGTTCAGCGTCACCAGCTGGAGCGAGCTCGCGCGCGACGGCCGCGCCTGCGAGGCGCGCGCCCTGGCCGGCGAGGCCGACCCCGGCACACCTTTCGTGGCGCAGCAGCTCGCACGCAGCGAAGGCCCGGTCATCGCCGCCACCGACTATGTGCGCGCCGTGCCCGAGGGCGTGCGCGCCTTCGTGCCCGAAGGCCGCCGCTACCTGACCCTCGGCACCGACGGCTTCGGGCGCAGCGACACCCGCGCCGAGCTGCGCCGCTTCTTCGGCGTCGACGCGGCGGCGATCGTGCGGGCGGCGAAGCACGCGCTGGGCTGAACTGCGCACCGCGCCGCACCAGGCGGCGCCACGGCCTCAAGGACGCCGAAGCGATGACCTGATCGCTATCAAATTGGTAGCTGCTACCGCAGTCACCGCGGGCGCGACGGCCGGATTTGTCTTGAAAGTCCGCCGATGCCGGGGCACAGTTCGCGCCTAGAATGCCTGCCTCGCCATGAACCCCGACACCAAAGCCCGCCAACAGATCGACGACAGGGCGCAACGCCCAAGCATCCTTCGCGCGGCCTTTTCCGGCCAGTGGGTTCCGCAGGACCCCAAGGACGAGCCAACCAGCGTGTTGCTGAACCGCCTGCGGGCCGAGCGCGCCCCGGCTGGCGAGGGGCCCGTCCGCCAACCCAGCAAGCCGCGAGCTACGGCCGGGGCGCCGGCATGAGCAAGCCGCCCCACTACGCGGGCCTGCTGGCCGAGGTCAAGCAGCGCATCCAGTCAGCCCAGTCGCGCGCCGCGCTGGCGGTCAACCGCGAGCTGGTCCGGCTGTACTGGCAGATCGGCGGCCTGCTCGACGCCCGGCAGGCGCAGGAGGGTTGGGGCGCGGGCGTGATCCCGCGCCTGGCGCGCGACATCCACAACGAACTGCCCGAGGTCAAGGGCTTTTCCGAGCGCAACATCGACCGCATGCTGGCCTTCGCGCGGGCCTATCCGCGGCCGGCCGAGTTTTCGCCACAGCCTGTGGCGAAATTGCCGGCACCACGAAAAGCGCCACAGGCTGTGGCGAAATCGGGTGCCGAAGCCGACAGCCTGCTCTGGCAGATCCCCTGGGGCCACCACGCCCTGCTGCTGGAGAAGCTCGCCACGGTGGAACTGCGCCGCTGGTACATGGCGCAGACCGTGGCGCAGGGCTGGAGCCGCAGCACGCTGGCGCTGCAGATCAGCGCCCAGGCCCATGCGCGCCAGGGCCAGGCGGTCAGCAACTTCGCGGACCGCCTGCCGGCGCCGCAATCCGACCTGGTGCGGCAAGCGCTGAAGGACCCGTATGTCTTCGACTTTCTGACCCTGGAGCCGGACTTCCACGAGCGCGAGCTCGAAACCGGGCTGGTGCGGCATGTGGAGAAATTTCTGCTCGAACTGGGGCAGGGCTTCAGCTTCGTCGGGCGGCAGTACCGCCTGGCGGTGGGCGACAGCGAGTTCTACATCGACCTGCTTTTCTATCACCTCAAGCTGCGCTGCTTCGTGGTGATCGAGCTCAAGCGCGGGGACTTCAAGCCCGAATACGCCGGCAAGCTCAACTTCTATTGCAACGTGGTCGACGACACGCTGCGCCACCAGCAGGATGCCCCCACCATCGGCTTGATGCTGTGCCAGCGCAAGGACCAGGTGCTGGCCGAATACGCGCTGCGCGGCATCGACAAGCCCATCGGGATTGCCGGCTACGAACTGACGCGCGCCCTGCCGCCCACGCTGGAAAGTGCGCTGCCCAGCATCGAGACGCTGGAGGCCGAACTGGCCAAGGCGCCCGATCCCGAACCCGATACCCCATGAATGCTTCGTCCCTCATCCAGAAGATCTGGGACTTCTGCCATACGCTGCGCGATGGCGGCGCCGGCCGACGGCAAAGCGCTCACCCAAGGCGTGTGGATCGACGACTTGCGCGCCAACAAGCACTTCACGCTGAAGACGCGGCTGCTGTCGCCACGCCCATCCAGGCGGTGTGGCCTTGGGCGCGAAATGTGCTGTCCCTCGTGGACCTTTCTCCCGGAGCCTTCCCATGAGCATGGGCAAACCCATGGCCCGCTACGCCGCTGCCAAGCGTGTGGGCGATTTCGTTTTCATGAGCGGCGTCGTCGCCGTCGACCCGGCCACGCGCCGCGCCGTCTCGACGTATGACGAACTGCCCGAGGCCGCGCAGGCGCCGCTGCGCGGGCTGGGCTACGCCACGGGGCAGATGTCGGTCGACGTCTTCGAGGCGCCGATCGTCGCGCAGAGTTGGTTCGTGCTCGAGCGCATCCGCCAGATCGCGGCCGAGCACGGCGGGACGATGGACGATGTCGTGAAGCTGGTGCAGTACTTCACACACCTGCCGCACTACGCCTTCTTCAACCGCGTGCGTGGCCTTTTCTATCCCGGCGAGCCGCCGGTCAGCACGGTGGTCGAGGTGACCCGCTTCCTGCCCGGCGACGGTGTGCTGGTCGAGGTCGAGGCGACGATGTATCTGCCCACCAAGGGCTGAGAAAAGGCAAAGTGCAATCGGCCGCTGGCGCCCGCCGGGCGGGCGCTGCAGCCGAATTCGTCACGATCGTTACGATTGACCGCCCCCGTTCGGGCTGAGCCTGTCGAAGCCCCGCCCCCGCCTTACACCGGCATCGGCAACCCGGCCAGCAGCTTGTCCAGCGTCACCGGGTAGTGCCGCACGCGCACGCCGGTCGCGTTGTAGACCGCGTTCGCCACCGCCGCCGCGACGCCGCAGATGCCGAGCTCGCCCACGCCCTTGGCCTTCATCGGCGAGGAGATGGGGTCGGTCTCGTCCAGGAACACCACGTCCTGGTGCGGGATGTCGGCATGCACCGGCACCTCGTAGCCGGCCAGGTCGTGGTTGACGAAGAAGCCGCGGCGCTTGTCCACCGCGAGTTCCTCCATCAGCGCGGCGCCCACGCCCATGGTCATCGCACCGATCACCTGGCTGCGCGCCGAGGTCGGGTTGATGATGCGGCCGGCCGCACACACCGCCAGCATGCGGCGCACGCGGATCTCGGCCGTGGCTGGGTCCACCCCCACCTCGACGAAGTGCGCGCCGAAGGTCGACTGCTGGTACTTCTTGTCGAGGTCGCCGTACTCGATATGGTCCTCGGCCACCAGTTCGCCGTTGCCGGCGGCCTGCGCGAGCGGCAGGGCACGCCCGCCACCGCGCACCCGGCCGTCGGCGAAGGTGGCCTCGGCCGGGTCCATGCCCAGTTGGCGGGCCACGGCTTCGCGCAACTTCATGCAGGCCGCGTAGACGCCCGAGGTCGAGTTGTTTGCGCCCCACTGTCCGCCCGAGCCGCAGGAAGCCGGCAGCGTCGAATCGCCCAGCCGCACGTTCACCCGGTCCAGGCCCACGCCCATCATCTCGGCCGCGGTCTGCGCAATGATCGTGTAGCTGCCAGTGCCGATGTCGGTCATGTCGGTCTCGACCGTGACGATGCCGTCGCGGCCCAGGCGCACACGCGCGGCCGACTTGGTGAGCATGTTGTTGCGGAAGGCGGCGGCCACGCCCAGGCCGACCAGCCAGCGGCCGTCGCGCACCTGCGCGGGCCGGGCGCTGCGCCGGTTCCAGCCGAAGCGCTCCGCGCCGATGCGCAGGCAGTCGACGAGCCGGCGCTGCGAGAAGGCGCGCTGCGGCTTCTCGGGGTCGACCTGCGTGTCGTTGCGGATGCGGAACTCCACCGGGTCGAGGCCGAGCTTCTCGGCCATCTCGTCCATGGCGATCTCCAGCGCCATCATCCCCGGCGCCTCGCCCGGCGCGCGCATGGCGTTGCCTTCGGGCAGGTGCAGCACCGCCAGGCGCATGGCCGTCATGCGGTTGGGCGCGGCGTAGAGCAGGCGGGTCTGGCCCACGGCGGTCTCGGGCTGGCCCTCGGGCTGGTCGCCCGACCAGCTCTCGTGCGCGATGGCGGTGAGGCGGCCGTCGGCCGTTGCGCCCAGGCGGATGCGCTGGATGGTCGCGGGCCGGTGCGTGGTGTTGTTGCCGATCAGCGGCCGCTGCAGCGCCACCTTGACCGGCCGGCCCGCGGCGCGCGCGCCCAGCGCGGCCAGCAGCGCGTCGGCGCGCACGAAGAGCTTGCCGCCGAAGCCGCCGCCCACGAAGGGCGAGACCAGGCGTACCTTCTCCTTCGGGATGCCCAGTGTCTTGGCCAGGTCGCCGGTGCACCAGTCGATCATCTGGTTGGAGGTCCACACCGTGAGGCGGTCGCCCTGCCAGGCCGCGATGGAGGCATGCGGCTCCATCATGGCGTGGCTGTGGTCGGGCGTCTCGTAGGTGGCGTCGAGCTTCACCGGCGCGGCCGCGAAGGCGCCGGCGAAGTCGCCAACGGCGGTCTGAGGCTCGCCGCTGAAGTCGCTGGCCTTGGCCAGGGGCGCGCCGTCCTTCACCGCGGCCAGGTCGAAGGCGCCGGGCGTGGCTTCGTAGCGCACGCGGATGCGGTGCGCGGCGTCGCGGGCCCGTTCGAAGGTGTCGGCCACCACCACGGCGATGGCCTGGTGGTAGTGCGCGATCTGCGGCCCGCCCAGCAGCGGCGCGGTGTTGAAGTTGCCCTTCTCGAGCTTCCCGGCGTTCTCGGCCGTCACGATGGCCAGCACGCCGGGCGCGGCACGCGCTGCCGACAGGTCCATCGACACGATGCGGCCCTTGGCGATGCCGGCCCCCAGCACGTAGCCGTAGGCCGGCGCGGTGGGCGTCTCGCGCTGCTCGTAGGCATAGCGGGCGGTGCCGGTGGTCTTGCGCGGGCCGTCGATGCGCGGGGTCGGCCGGCCGACGACCTGCAACTGGTCGATCGGGTTGGTGGTGGCGGGGGTGTCGAACTTCATGCGCGTGCCTTTGCGTCCGCCAACGTGGCGGACAGGGTGCGTTCGGCCAGCGTGAGCTTGAACGCGTTGTCGGGGGCGGGCCGGGCACCGGCGAAGAGGCTGGCGGTGCCCGCGCGCAGGTCGGTCGCGAGCGCCGGTTCGGCGGCTTCCACCCGCCAGGGCTTGGGCGCCAGGCCGCCGAAGGCCACGCGGGCGCGGCCGTCGCGCTGCACGATCGCCGCCACCGACACCAGCGCGAAGGCGTAAGAGGCGCGGTCGCGCACCTTGCGGTAGAGCTGCACGCCGCCGACCGGGGGTGGCAGCGTCACGCCGGTGATCAGCTCGCCGGGTTTCAGGGCCGTCTCCACCTCGGGCGTGCTGCCCGGCAGGCGGTGGAAGTCCGCGATCGGGATGCGGCGGCGTTCGCCGCTGGCATGCACCGTCTCCACGGTGGCGTCGAGCGCGCGCATGGCGACCGCCATGTCGCTCGGATGGGTGGCGATGCAGGCCTGGCTGCCGCCGATCACCGCCAGCTGCCGCGCGACGCCGCCGATGGCCGAGCAGCCGCTGCCCGGCTGCCGCTTGTTGCAGGGCTGGGCCGTGTCGTAGAAGTAGGGGCAGCGGGTGCGCTGCAGCAGGTTGCCGGCGGTGGTCGCCTTGTTGCGCAGCTGGCCCGAGGCGCCGGCGAGCAGCGCGCGCGAGAGCACCCCGTAGTCGCGCCGCACGCGCGCGTCGGCCGCCAGGTCGGTGTTGCGCACCAGCGCGCCGATGCGCAGGCCGCCGTCGGCAGCGGGCTCGATGCGGTCCAGGCCCAGCGCGTTCACGTCGACCAGGTGCGCGGGCGTCTCGATCTGCAGTTTCATCAGGTCGAGCAGGTTGGTGCCGCCGGCGATGAACTTGGCGCCGGGGCGCTGCGCCACGGCGGCTGCGGCGGCTTCGGGCGTCGCAGCCCGTTCGTAGCTGAAGGCCTTCATGTGCGGCCTCCCGGTGCCTGCGCCACTTCGGTGATCGCGTCGACGATGTTCGAGTACGCGCCGCAGCGGCAGATGTTGCCGCTCATGCGCTCGCGCAGCTCCTCGGCCGACAGCAGCGGCTGCGCCGTGATGTCGCCGCTCACGTGGCTGGGCACGCCGCGGCGCAGTTCGTCTAGCGCGCCGACGGCCGAGCAGATCTGCCCGGGCGTGCAGTAGCCGCACTGGTAGCCGTCGTGCTTGACGAAGGCGGCCTGCAGCGGGTGCATGCGGGCGGGCGTGCCCAGGCCTTCGATCGTCGTCACCTGCGCGCCCTCGTGCATCACGGCGAGCGTCAGGCAGGCGTTGATGCGCCGTCCATCGACCAGCACCGTGCAGGCGCCGCACTGGCCGTGGTCGCAGCCCTTCTTGGTGCCTGTCAGGCCGAGATGCTCGCGCAGCAGATCGAGCAGCGTGGTGCGCGAA
>JAFEEH010000067.1 GCA_018241185.1 Pseudomonadota bacterium
CTGGTTCATGATGGCCGCGCCGTCGACCAGCCAGCCGATGGCGCCCACGTCGGCCCAGGTCAGCGTCGGGTAGTTGAAGATCGAGCTGTACTTGGCCTTGCCGGTGTGCAGCGCATGCAGCATCTCGTCGCGCGAGGTGCCCAGCGTCTCGGCCGCGGCGTACAGGTACAGGCCGTGGCCGCCCTCGTCCTGCACCTTGGCCAGCAGGATGGCCTTGCGCTTGAGCGTGGGCGCGCGGCTGATCCAGTTGCCCTCGGGCAGCATGCCGACGATCTCGGAATGCGCGTGCTGGCTGATCTGCCGCACCAAGGTCTTGCGATAGTGGTCGGGCATCCAGTCCTTGGCCTCGATGAAGGCGCCGTCGTCGATGCGCGCGTCGAAGCGCGCCTCCAGCATCGCCTGCTCGGCCGAACGCACCGGCTTGCGGTCTTCGGCGTCCTTGCCGAGCGTGTCCATGGCTTGGGTGTACATCCTCAACTCCTTGAAGGTTCAGCGCGCCTTCGCGCGCTGGTCGAACACGCGGCGGGCCTTGCCGGTCAGCGTGCGCTCGATGGCATCGGGCGGCAGCACGCTGACCACGGTGCTGATGCCCACCAGGGTCTTGATGCGCTGCTGCACCCAGGCGGCGATCTCGTTCACGGGCGCGGCGGCCGCGCCTTCGGGCTGCAGCTCGCAGCGCACCTCGACCTCGTCCAGGTGGCCTTCACGACGCACCTGAAGCTGGTACTGGCCCGAGAGCTGCGGGTGCGCCAGCACGATCTCCTCGATCTGCGTGGGAAACACGTTCACGCCGCGGATGATGAGCATGTCGTCGCTGCGGCCGACGATCTTGCCCATGCGGCGGAAGGCGCGCGAGGTGGGCGGCAGCAGGCGCGTGAGGTCGCGCGTGCGGTAGCGCACGATCGGCAGCGCTTCCTTGGTGAGGGTGGTGAAGACCAGTTCGCCCTCCTCGCCGTCGGGCAGCACCTCGCCGGTGTCGGGGTCGATGATCTCGGGGTAGAAGTGGTCTTCCCAGATGACCGGGCCGTCCTTGGACTCGATGCATTCGCTCGCCACGCCCGGGCCCATCACTTCCGAGAGGCCGTAGATGTCGACCGCGTCGATGCCGGCCTTGGCCTCGATCTCCCGGCGCATGGCCTCGGTCCAGGGCTCGGCGCCGAAGATGCCGACCTTCAGCGAAGACTCGCGCGCATCGAGGCCCTGCCGCGCGAACTCCTCGACGATCACCTGCATATAGCTGGGCGTGACCATGATGATCGAGGGCTGCAGGTCGCGGATGAGCTGCACCTGCTTCTCGGTCTGCCCGCCCGACATCGGGATGACGGTGCAGCCCAGCCGCTCGGCGCCGTAGTGCGCACCCAGGCCGCCGGTGAAGAGGCCATAGCCGTAGGACACGTGGACGAGGTCGCCCGCGCGCCCGCCGGCCGCCCGGATCGAGCGCGCCACCAGGTCGGCCCAGCGGTCGATGTCGCCCAGCGTGTAGCCCACCACCGTCGGCTTGCCGGTGGTGCCCGACGACGCGTGGATGCGCGCCAGCTTCTCGCGCGGCACGGCCAGCAGGCCGAAGGGATAGTTGTCGCGCAGGTCGCTCTTGACGGTGAACGGGAACTTCGAGAGGTCCGACAGCTGCTTCAGGTCGGAGGGGTGCACACCCTTCGCGTCGAAGGCGCGGCGGTAGTGCGGCACGTTCTCGTAGGCATGCGCGAGCGTCGCGCGCAGCCGCGTGAGCTGCAGGGCCGCGATCTCGTCGCGGCTGGCGGTCTCGATCGGCTCCAGGTCGCCGGGGGCGGGGCGCTTGACGGGCATGGGGTGTCTCCTTGAATTCTCTGTTTCAGCGCGGCACGGCCGGGCGGCCCTTGGCCGTGTACGAACGGCCGCGGAAGATCGCGACGCGCTCGCCCTTCTGGTTCGTCACTTCGACGTCGTACACGCCGGTGCGCCCGGCGCGGGACACCTCGACGCATCGGGCCGTCAGCACGTCGCCCAGCCGGCCCGGCGCGACGAAGTCGACGCTGAAGCCCGAGGCCACGGTGAGCTCGTCGTAGGAATTGCAGGCGTAGGCGAAGGCCGAGTCGGCGAGCGTCGAGATCAAGCCGCCATGGCAGATGTCGTGGCCGTTGAGCATGTCCTCGCGCACCTTCATCGTGACGGTCGCCTGGCCGGGCGCGATCTCGGTCACCGCGATGCCCAGGGCCTGGAGCGCCCGGTCGTTGGCGAACATGCCGCGGCGCACGTGCTCGGCGATCTGCTGCGGGGTGGTGTCGTTCATGGTTCAGCGATCGGTGAACTGCGGTGCGCGCTTGGCGCCGAAGGCGGCCACGCCTTCCTGGTAGTCGTGGGCGCGGCCCAGACGGCTTTGCAGTCGTGCCTCGGCGTCGAGCGCGTCCTCGAGCGCGAGAGACGCCCCGTCGTCGAGCGCCGCACGGGTCGCGGCCAGCGCCGCCACCGGCATGGCGGCGAGCTTCTTCGCCAGGGCGGCGGCCTCGTCCGCCAGCGCCGCGTCGTCCACGCAGCGCCAGATCAGGCCGATGCGCTCGGCCTCCTCGGCCGGCAGCTTGTCGCCGAGCATCGCCAGGCCCAGGGC
>JAFEEH010000068.1 GCA_018241185.1 Pseudomonadota bacterium
GAAGTGGCCGAGTCGCTGGGCCTGGTGTGGGGCGGGCGGTGGTCCTTCAAAGACTACGGCCATGTGGAATATCGCAAGCCGGGCTTCAAGTTGCCGCGCGACTGAGTGAGAGAATGCGCGCGTCCGCCCCCCTGGAGGCCGGACGCTCAGGGAGAGGACACCATGAAACGATTCGGCCGCCCGCCAGGGCTTGCCATGGGTGCCGCCGGCACCGACCCGCACCGTCGCGGCGCGGACGCCGTCGATCATCGACCGCACAAGCAGCGCATCTCGACCCGCGGGACGCCATCGCTGCGAGCCGCTCCGCCCCTCCTTTCCTGAACGCACGGCACGTGTCCGTGCAGGCAGCCATGGCCGCGGTGTCGGCCGGCTGCCCGGCGGGCGGTGCCTGAACCGACGTGCCAGCCATGCGGCGATTCCTCTCCTTCCTCATCCATCCCACGACCCTGGTGATCGTGGGCGCCCTGGCCATGGGCGCCTTCCTGTTGCTGGGCGCGCAAACGCTGGAGATCGGCCTGGTCTGGGCCGTCGCCGTGTTTGCGGTGCTGGTGGTCCTGGGCCTGGCCGTGTGGGCGGTGCGCCGCTGGCGTCGCCGCGCCGCCAACCGCCGGCTGGGCGACATGCTCGAAGACCAGGCCGAGAGCGCCGCGCAGGCCGCTGCCGGTCCGACCGCCGACCCGGCGCGCAAGGCCGAGGTGGAAGAGCTGCGCAAGCGCATGGTCGAGGCCGTCAAGACCATCAAGACCTCGAAGATCGGCCAGGTCTCGGGCAACGAAGCCTTGTACGAGCTGCCCTGGTACATGGTCATCGGCAACCCGGCGGCGGGCAAGAGCACGGCGATCCTCAACTCCGGCCTGCAGTTCCCGTTCGCGGACAAGAGCGGCAGCGCGGTGATCCAGGGCATTGGCGGCACGCGCAACTGCGACTGGTTCTTCACCACCGAGGGCATCCTGCTCGACACGGCCGGCCGCTACTCGGTGCAGGAGGAGGACCGCAAAGAGTGGTTCGGCTTCCTCGATCTGCTGAAGAAGTACCGGCCCAAGGCGCCCATCAACGGGATCATCGTCACGGCCAGCATCCCCGAGCTGATGGACAACCCGCCGCAGTTCGCGATCAATCTGGCCAAGAACCTGCGCCAGCGCGTGCAGGAACTCACCGAGCGGCTGGAGATCTTCGCGCCGGTGTATGTGATGTTCACCAAGGCGGACCGCATCACCGGCTTCGCCGAGTTCTTCGGCGACAGCGTGAAGGCCGAGCGCGACCGGGTGTGGGGCGCCTCGCTGCCCTACGAGCCTGGCGAGAAGCAGGATGCTGTGGCGCTGTTCGACAAGCGCTTCGACGAGCTCTACACCGGGTTGAAGGAGATCAGCGTCGCGCACATCGCGACGCATCGTGCGGCCAACCCGTCGCCCGAGCTGATGATCTTTCCCCTTGAGTTCGCGGGCATCAAGCCTGCATTGCGGGTCTTCCTTGCGACCTTGTTCGAGAGCAATCCCTTCCAGTACAAGCCGGTGTTTCGCGGCTTCTATTTCACCAGCGCGCTGCAGGAAGGCACGGTGCGCAGCCTATCGACCGAGCGCATCGCCGCGCGCTTCGGGCTGACGCTCAGTCCGGCCAACCGCGAGGCGCGCGAGATCTACTCGCAGAACGGGTTCTTCCTGCGCGATTTGTTCTCCAAGGTCGTGTTCGCCGACCGCAAGACCGTGCGGCAGTTTGCGAGCCCGGTCAAGACGCGGCTGCGCACCCTGAGCTTCTTCGGTTTCGTCGCACTGCTGGCGCTGGCTCTGGGCGGCTGGACGTGGTCGTACCTGGGCAACCGGCAGCTTGTCGCCAACGTCGAGGCCGATCTGCAGAAGGTGGTGAAGCTGCAGGCCAGCGGAACCGGCCTGAAGCCCCGCTTCGAAGCACTGAACATCCTGCAGGACCGCATCGAGCAGTTGCACAAGTTCCGCGAAGATCGGCCCCTGGCACTGTCGCTGGGCCTGTACCAGGGCAACCAGCTCGAAGACAAGCTGGTGGCCGAGTACTACGGCGGCGTCAAGCAGCTGATGCTCGCGCCGGTCGCGGGCAGCCTGCAGGCCTTCCTCAAGGAGGTCAACGCGAAGCCCGAGCAGCTCAAGCCGCTGACGGTGACGGCGACCGGCGCGAGCGCCGCGCCGGCTACGCCGCCGGCCGAGTCGGCGCCGGCCAACGGCGGGTTGTACGCGGGCTCGTCGCCCGCCGACGTGCAGGACGCCTACAACGCCCTCAAGACCTACCTCATGCTGTCGGACAAGCGGCACGTCGAGGCGGCCCACCTGACCGACCAGCTGCCGCGCTTCTGGCGGGCCTGGCTGGAGTCGCAGCGCGGCGACATGACGCGCCAAGAAGTGATCCGCGACGCCGAGCGGATGATCGGCTTCTACCTGAGCCGCGTGGGTGACGACAACTGGCCCGTGCTCGCCGACAGCAACCTCGCGCTGGTCGAGCAGACGCGCGACAACCTGCGCCGCGTGGTGCGCGGCATGCCGGCCCGTGAGCGGGTCTACGCCGACATCAAGGCGCGTGCGTCGACCCGCTTCGCCCCGATGACGGTGGCGCGCATCCTGGGCACGGGCGGTGCCGAGGCCGAGAGCGTGGTGGCGGGCAGCACCGTGATCTCGGGCGCCTTCACGCGGGAGGCCTGGCAAGACTACGTCGACCAGGCAATCCGCGATGCCGCCAACAAGGAGAGCAACACCAAGGACTGGGTGCTGAACGTGGCCGCCAATGACGACCTCACGCTCGAAGGCAGCCCCGAGCAGATCCGCAAGACCCTGGTCAACATGTACAAGCTCGAATACGCGCGCGAGTGGCAGCGCTTCGTGCAGGGCATCGCCGTGCGCGACATGGGCAGTTTCGACAAGGCCGTCGACGCGATGAACCAGCTGGGCGATCCGCAGAACTCGCCGATCCGCAAGGTGCTCGACACGGTCTACCAACAGACCTCGTGGGACAACCCGACCGCCGTCAATGCCGGACTGCAGAAGGCCGGGAGCGGCGCGGTCAACTGGTTCAAGCGACTGGTCGGAAGCGCCACGCCCTCGGGCGTGAACGTCAACGTGAATGTGGACGCCAGCACCGTGGGCGCGCTCGAGGTGCCGATGGGCCCGGTGGGCAAGGACTTCGCCAGCGTGGCGCGCCTGGTGGTCGAGCGCGACAACAATTCGCTGCTGCGCGCCTACCTGCAGCAGCTGTCGAAGCTGCGCACGCGCTTCAATCAGATCAAGAACCAGGGCGACCCCGGCCCCGGAGCGCGTCTCTTGATGCAGCAGACGCTCGACGGCAACGGCTCCGAGCTGGCCGATGCGCTGAAATATGTCGACGAGCAGATGCTGACAGGCATGGACGCCGCACAGCGCCAGGCCTTGCGGCCGCTGCTGGTGCGGCCGTTGGTGCAAGCCTACGCGGTCGTGCTGCAGCCCACGGCCACCGAGCTGAACAAGGTCTGGAACGCGCAGGTGGTGCAGCTGTTCCAGCAGTCCCTCGCCGCCAAGTACCCCTTCGCACCGACCGCGAAGATCGAGGCCGCACCGTCCGAGATCGCACAGGTCTTCGGCCCCGACGGCGCCATCAGCAAGTACGTGACGACGACCATGGGGCCGTTGGTCATCCGCCGCGGCGATCTGCTCTCCGCACGCGCCTGGGGCGACCAGAGCCTGCAGCTGGGCCAGGAGTTCGTGACCGGCTTCGCCCAGTGGGTGGCGCCGCTGCAGGGCGGGGCCGCCAGCGGCGGCGGGGCGGGCGGCCAGCCGCAGACGCTGTTCCAGATCCTTCCGCAGCCGGTGTCCGGCCTGACGGAGTACCTGGTCGAGATCGACGGCCAGCAGCTGCGCTACCGCAACACGCCCCCGCAGTGGACCAACTTCGTGTGGCCCAACGCCCAGGGCTCGCCGGGCGCGCGCATCACGGCCACCACCTTCGACGGCCGGACCGTGGAGCTCATCAACGAGCCGGGCAATTTCGGTCTGGAGCGCCTGCTCAACACCGCCCAGCGCACGCGCCAGCCCGATGGCAGCTTCGAGCTGCAGTGGGTGCGCGAGGGGGTGACCGTGACGGTAAGGCTGCGCGTGGTGCAGAACACCCAGGCCGGCGCCGGCGACTCGCCGCAGGGCAAGGGGCTGCGTGGCGTGACGCTGCCCCTGTCGGTCGCACAGGCCCCGGCGGCCACGGCGCTGCCGACCGCACCCGGGAGCAAGCCATGAGCGCGCCGCAGGTCCAGGTACAGCGGCCGTCGTATTTCGGCAAGCTGCCGTCGCGCGGCGACTTCGTGAAGGGCCAGTACAACCCGCAGTTGCTCAAGGCCCTCGACGAATGGCTGTCGCAGGCCATGGCGTTGCTGGCCGAAGACCCGCGCTGGAAGCTCATCTACGATGCGGCGCCCTCGCTCCACTTCGCCTGCCTCGGCTCGCGCAGCCGCCTGGCCATTGCCGGGCACCTGCGGCCCAGCCACGACGAGGCGTCGCGGCGCTACCCCTTCCTGGCCGCCGTGCCGATCGAAGCGGATGCGGCCCTCGACTTCCTGGTCGGTGCACCCGCGCTGCTGGGCGATTGCTGGCAGCACCTGGCCGGCACCATGGCCCAGCTGGCCGCTTCGACGGAGCCAGATGCGCAGCTGCGCAGCCTCGAGAACTGGTCACCGGCCATCCCGTCGGTGTTTCGCGGTTCCGTGCAGGCCGCGAGCTATGACGCCTTTCTGCAAGGCTACAGCCTGCTGCGGGTCGAGCAGATGCTGACCTTCGATGGCCACCGCGTCTCGCTGCGGCGCGCCATCCTCGCACTCGGGATGCTGCTGCAGCCGGTCATGGGAAGTTCGGTTTCACACCTCGAGAAGGGCCTGACCCTGCCGCTGCCGCGCGACCCGGCCTGCCGTGAGCTGATGGCCACCTTCTGGCTGGACCTGATCTCGCAGTTCTTCGCCAAGGCCGACCTCGAGTTGCTGGTGTGCATCGGCGACGTCAACGGACGGCCGCGCCTGGTCATCGGATTCAACGGCCTGTCGCCGCGCAGCCTGCAGGGCGCGATCCACCCACAGGTGTACGCCGAGCAGAACATCGACGTCGACAACGCCGAGTGGGTGGAGGAGAGCATCCACAGCAACTACGCCATGTACAAGCTGGTGAGCTACCTCGACCAGCCACAGTTGCCGCTCGCGATCGTGCTGGGCACGTTCCGAGAAGTTTTCATCGGGGAGTGAGATGCTGGCTTTTCGACGTGCGCTCAAGTTGGCGCTTATTCCGGTGGCTCTGGCCGCGACGCTGCAGGTAGCGGCGCAACCTGCGCCGGCGGCGGTTGTCAACGAGGCGGGCAGTGCGCCCCGAGGGGAGCCCGTGGTGGCCGGGGGCCAGGTGCCGGACGAAGCCACGCGCGTGGCGGTGATCACTGCGCTGAGAAACATCTACGGCCCCGCCAACGTGATCGACAAGATCGAGGTCGTAGGAGGCGTGTCGGCACCGGCCAACTGGTCGGCCAACGTGCAGAAGCTGCTCTCGCCGGCCCTCAAGGACATTCGCCGCGGCCAGATCGCCATCGACGGCACGCAGATGGCCGTGACCGGCGAAGTCGGCAACGAAGGCTTGCGCACGAAGATCGTCAGCGACATGGCCGCCGCGCTCAACCCCACCTACACGATCCGCAACGGGCTGCGTGTGCCGGTCTCGGAGCAGATCATGGTCGACCAGGCCCTGGCCAACCGGATCATCGAGTTCGAGATCGGCAGCGCGACGCTCACCGCGAAGGGGCGCGCCATCCTCGACGAGATGGCGCCCACGCTGCTCAAGCTCACCAACAAGTCGGTCGCCATCATCGGCCACACCGATAACGCGGGCAGCCGCGCCTCGAACCTTGCCTTGAGCCAGGCGCGGGCCGAGAGTGTGAAAGGCTACCTCGTGAACAAGGGCATCGATCCGGCCACGCTGGCCACCAGTGGTGCCGGACCGGACCAGCCCGTGGCCTCCAACGACTCCGCCGACGGGCGCTCGCGCAACCGGCGGATCGAATTCCGCGTGGGGCGGAACTAGTGCATGACGGGTTCTGATGTCTCGCGTCTTTTCGGCTCGCCCTTTGCCCAGTCCCGGCGCCTGCTTCGCCTGAGCTTCCCCGATGGGGATCCTCCTTCGGCCACCGACCCCTACGGCCGCACCAGCACCCCCAGCCTCGTCATCGAGCGCCTGGTCGCCGACGAGTCCCTCTCGCGCGACTTCCGCTATGAACTGACCCTGCTGGCCGACTCTGCCGGCATCGCCCTCAAAGACATGATGGGCCGGCTGCTGGCCGTGTCCCTGGTGCGCCCCGACGGCTCGCTGCGCTGGTTCACCGGCTACATCTCCGAGTTCTCCCTGGCGGGTTCGGACGCCGGCATCGCCCGCTACCGCGCCATCCTTCGCCCCTGGCTGTGGTTCGCCACCCTGCGCACCAACGACCGGGTGTTTCGCGACCAATCGTTGCAGCAACAGACCGCCACCATC
>JAFEEH010000069.1 GCA_018241185.1 Pseudomonadota bacterium
GCGTGATGGGCAAGATGATCGACGCGCAGTCGATCGTCGTCGCCTCCACCGCCACGCGCTGGTTCAACCACGAAGGCGACATCCTGCGCTACGTGTTCTTCCACTCCATCGCGCTGGCCTGCCTGGTGGGCCTGTACGTCACGGCGCAGGCCTATGTGTGGCCGATGACGCTGATGGTGGTACGTTAGGCGTCCACCCTGACGCCGGCGCGTGGCGCGCCGGCCCCTGCGAGGTCCCACGATGAATGCCCCCCTCACCGCGCCCGAGCAGCGCGTGCTACAGAAATCGGAGCGCCAGTCGCAGGTGGTGCGGGCGCTGCAGGCCCATTTGCCTTCGCATGCGCTGCTCTGGCGGAGCGAAGACACCGTGCCCTACGAGTGCGACGGGCTCACCGCGTACCGCCAGCGCCCGCTGGTGGTGGCGCTGCCCGAGACCGAGGCGCAGGTCGCGGCGGTGCTCAAGGCCTGCCACGGCCTGGGCGTGCCGGTGGTGGCGCGCGGCGCGGGCACGGGGCTGTCGGGCGGCGCTATGCCGCATGCCGAGGGCGTGACGCTCTCGCTCGCGAAGTTCAACCGCATCCTGGCCATCGACCCGGTGAGCCGAACGGCCACCGTGCAGTGCGGCGTGCGCAACCTCGCCATCAGCGAGGCCGCTGCGCCCTTCAACCTCTACTACGCGCCCGACCCGTCGAGCCAGATCGCCTGCACCATCGGCGGCAACGTGGCCGAGAACTCGGGCGGTGTGCATTGCCTGAAGTACGGGCTGACGCTGCACAACGTGCTGCGCGTACGCGGCTTCACGGCCGAGGGCGAGGCGGTCGAGTTCGGCAGCAATGCGCTGGACTGCGCCGGGCTGGATCTGTTGCCCTTGATCGTGGGCAGCGAAGGCATGCTCGCCGTCACCACCGAAGTCACCGTCAAGCTGGTGCCCAAGCCGCAGCTCGCGCGCTGCATCATGGCCAGCTTCGACGATGTGCGAAAGGCCGGCGATGCGGTGGCCGCCGTCATCGCGGCCGGCATCATCCCGGCCGGGCTGGAGATGATGGACAAGCCGATGACCGCCGCCGTCGAGGACTTCGTCCATGCCGGCTACGACCTCGACGCCGCGGCCATCCTGCTGTGCGAGTCCGACGGCACGCCCGAGGAAGTCGAGGAAGAGATCGGCCGCATGACCGAGGTGCTGCGCGCCGCCGGCGCCACCGCCATCCAGTGCAGCGAGAGCGAGGACGAGCGCCTGAAGTTCTGGAGCGGACGCAAGAACGCCTTCCCCGCCTCGGGCCGCATCAGCCCCGACTACATGTGCCTGGACTCGACCATCCCGCGCAAGCGGCTGGCCGACATCCTGCTTGCCATCCAGGAGATGGAAAAGAAGTACGGCCTGCGCTGCTGCAACGTCTTCCATGCCGGCGACGGCAACCTGCACCCGCTGGTGCTCTTCGACGCGAACGACCCCGACGAGCTGCACCGCTGCGAGCTCTTCGGTGCCGACATCCTGGAGACCAGCGTCGCCATGGGCGGCACGGTCTCGGGCGAGCACGGCGTGGGCGTGGAAAAGCTCAACAGCATGTGCGTGCAGTTCACGCCCGAGGAGAACGCGCAGATGCTCGCCATCAAGGCCGCCTTCGATCCGGCCGGCACGCTCAATCCGGGCAAGGTGATCCCCACGCTGTCGCGCTGCGCCGAATACGGCAAGCAGGTGGTGCGTGGCGGCGTGCTGCCGCATCCCGAGCTGCCGAGGTACTGATGGACCTGCAGCCTTTCATCGAACGCATCCGCGCCGCCACCGCGGACCGCAGGCCGCTCGCCATCCGCGGTGGCGGCAGCAAGCACTTCTACGGTACCGCTGGCGAAGGCGACCGCCTCGACACGGCCCCGCTGGCCGGTGTGCTGGCCTACGAGCCGAGCGAGCTCTATGTCACCGTCGGTGCCGGCACGCCCCTGGCGGCGCTCGAGGCGCTGCTGGCCGAACAGAACCAGTGCCTGCCCTTCGAGCCGCCGCGCTTTGCGCACACCGAAGGGGCCGGTCCTGCCACGGTCGGGGGCATGGTCGCCGCCGGGCTGTCCGGCCCGTCGCGCGCCAGCGTCGGCTGCGTGCGCGACTACGTGCTGGGCGCGGCCATGGTCAACGGCCGCGGCGAGCACCTGCGCTTCGGTGGCACGGTGATGAAGAACGTGGCCGGCTACGACGTCTCGCGCGTGCTGGCCGGCTCGATGGGGCAGCTGGGCCTCATCACCGACGTGAGCCTCAAGGTGCTGCCGGTGCCGCCGGCCGAGGCCACGCTCGAATTCGCGTGCACGCAGGCCGAGGCGCTCACGCTGCTGCACGGCTGGGGCGGCCAGCCCTGGCCGCTCAACGCGAGCGCCTGGCAGGCGAGCGGCGACGGACCCGGAGGCACGCTGTGGCTGCGTCTGCGCGGTGCGGTGGCCGCCGTCGAGTCGGCCTGTCGCCACCTGGGCGGCGAGCGTCGTGCCCATGCCCATGCCGCCGAGGACTGGGCCGCGCTGCGCGACCAGCACCTGCCCTTCTTCGCGCAGGCGGTGGCGTCGGGCCAGGCGCTGTGGCGCGTGTCGGTGCCGCAGACCGCGCCGGTGCTGGCGTTGCCGGGCCAGCCGCTGGTCGAGTGGCACGGTGGCCAGCGCTGGTACGCGCTGCCGGTCGACGCGGCCGTCACTGTGCGCGAGGCGGCACGCGCCGCCGGCGGCCACGCTACGCTTTTCATAGCGCCTAGCGCAGATGGGACGGGCGCTGCAGCCCGATTCGATACAGAAAAACTGCCCCGCTTCGACAGTCCGAGCCCGGCGCTGCTGCGCATCCAGCAGGCGCTGCGCGAGCGCTTCGACCCGGCCGGCATCTTCAACCCCGGCCGCCTGCTGCCCTGATCTCAGGCACCCCGTGCGACGCCTGCGCCACCTCACCGGCCGCCACCGCGCCCCGTCCACCAACCGGATGCTGGGGCTGCTGCTCGCCTTCAACGCGGGCGCGATGAACGCGGGCGGCTTCCTGGTGCTGCACATGTACACGTCGCACATGACCGGCTTCGCCTCGCAGATCGCCGACGCCATCGTGCTGGGCCACACGACGCTGCTGCTCAATGCGCTGGGCGCGATCCTCGCCTTCGTCTGCGGTGCGGCGGTGGCGGCCATCCAGATCAACTGGGGCCGCCAGCACCGCCTGCGCCATCCCTATGCGCTGCCGCTGCTGCTGGAGGCCGCGCTGCTGCTGCCCTTCGGCCTCATGGGCGCGCTCACGCTGAACTGGCACACGCCCTTCGCGGTGCCGCTCACCGTGCTGCTGCTGTCCTTCACCATGGGACTGCAGAACGCGCTGGCGGCCAAGACCTCGGCCGGCAAGGTGCGCACCACGCACATGACCGGCAACCTCACCGACCTGGGCATCGAGCTGGGGAAGATGCTGTACTGGAACCGCGGCGCCCGCGCCGACGGCGAGCGCGTGCGGCACGACAGCCCGCGCCTGCGCTTCTTCGGCGGCCTGGTGCTGATGTTCGTCGCCGGCGGGCTGGCGGGCGCCGCGGGCTTCAAGTACCTGGGCTTCATCTGCGTGCTGCCGCTGGCGGCGCTGCTGCTGTCGCTGTCGCTGCCGCCCTTCCTGGAAGACGCGCGCCGCTCGCGCGAACTGCGGCAGGCGCTGCAGGCCACGTCGGACGTGCTGCGCCTGCGCCGGCGCCGTCCGCCGCCGGGCGACACACCGCACCCGCCCGCGTAGACCCGCCGACCCGCACAAGACCCACGAGACATCCATGCAAACCGAACTGGCCCCCGAATTCCGCGGCACGCCCGAAGGCCAGGAGGCCGAGGCCATCCTGCGCAAGTGCGTGCACTGCGGCTTCTGCACCGCCACGTGCCCCACCTACCAGCTGCTCGGCGACGAACTCGACGGCCCGCGCGGGCGCATCTACCTCATCAAGCAGGTGCTCGAGGGCGAGCAGCCCACGCGCGCCACGCAGCTGCACCTGGACCGCTGCCTGACCTGCCGCAACTGCGAATCCACCTGCCCGAGCGGCGTGCAGTACGGCCACCTGGTCGACATCGGCCGCAGGATCGTCGACGAGAAGGTGCCGCGTCCGGCCATGGAGAAGGCGGTGCGCTGGACGCTCAAGGAAGGCCTGCCCTCGCCGCTGTTCGCGCCGGCGATGAAGCTCGGCCAGGCGATGCGCGGCCTGCTGCCCGCATCGCTCAAGGCCAAGGTGCCCGCGCCGCAGGACCCTGGCCTGTGGCCCACGCGCGAGCATGCGCGCAAGGTGTTGCTGCTGGCCGGCTGCGTGCAGCCCGCCATGGCGCCCAACATCAACGCCGCCACGGCGCGCGTGCTCGACGCCGCGGGCATCCAGTGCATCGTGCCGCCCGCGGCCGGCTGCTGCGGTGCCGTGAAGTTCCACCTCAACGACCAGGAGGGCGGCAAGGCGCAGATGCGCGCCAACATCGATGCCTGGTGGCCGCACGTGGAGGCGGGCGAGGTCGAGGCGATCGTCATGAATGCCTCCGGCTGCGGCGTCACGGTGCGGGAGTACGGCCACACGCTGGCGCACGACCCCGCCTATGCCGAGAAGGCGCGCCGCATCAGCGCACTCACGCGCGACCTGAGCGAATTGCTGCCGGACTTGGTGGAGCAGCTCAAGGCCCGCGTTCGGGCGCCCGAGGGCGTCGTCGCCTACCACCCGCCCTGTACCCTGCAGCACGGGCAGAAGCTCAAGGGCGGGGTGGAAACCCACCTGCGCCGGCTCGGCTTCGACGTGCAGGTGGCGCGCAACGAATCGCACCTGTGCTGCGGCTCGGCCGGCACGTATTCCGTGCTACAGCCCGAACTGGCCTACCAGCTTCGGGACCGCAAGCTCGAGCACCTCGCGCAGCTGCAGCCGCGCGCCGTGGCTTCGGCCAACATCGGCTGCATCACGCACCTGCAGAGCGGCACTGCGCTGCCGGTGCGGCACTGGGTGGAGTGGCTGGACGCGGCGTTGCAGCCGGCCTGAGCCCCGATCGCAGGACGGACCGCAGTGCGGACGGCGTCGGACGCCGGCGAGCGGCCCGGTCCGACCCGCGACAGTTGGCCCGCGTGCCACCATGCGGCGCACATCCAGAACTGCAGGAGAAACTGCCATGCGTCGCCACTCGTCACTCCGTTTTTCCACTGTCATGGCTGCGTTGGCCCTGACCACGGCCTGCGCAGCGCAGGCCCAGACCATGACCGCGCCCGCGCCGGTGATGCCTGCGCAGCCCGCCGCTGCGCCCGCCGCGCCAATGGCCACCGGCGGCATGCCGCGCATGCGCGGCGAGGGCAATGCGCGCTACGTCTGCGGCGGCATCGGCTCCGACGAGTCGACGGCCATGCGCGCCGCCATGAAGGACCATCCGCTGTCGCTGCTCTTCGCGCGGCCCGACGGGGCCTACCTGGCCAATGTCGAGGTCGACATCAAGGGCGACAGTGGCTCGGCATTGCGCTTGCGCGCCAACGGCCCGGTGTGCCTGATCGATCTGCCGGCCGGCAAGTACACGGTCGACGCCAGCACCGAAGGCCGCAGCAAGAGCCAGTCGGTCACCTTGGGCGGCGGCCCGCGAACCCTCGATTTCCGCTTCTGAGCGTATGCCTTCAGTGCCGGGGGTGACGCAGCGCGTCCACCGCCCGGCGCCAGCTCCACAGCAGGCCGGCCGTGGCGATGCCCAGCAGGGGTGCCACAGGGGGCAACCAGAGGGCGGCCCAAGCCAGCAGCGCGGTACAGCCGGCCAGCGTGACGGCCAGCATGCCGATCACCCACACCGCTGCTGCCGACGGCCGCCACATGCACAGCAGCAACACCAACCAGACCGGCACGGCCGTCCACGCGGCACGCGTCGCGCCCTCCGGAAACCCGATGGTGCGTCCGGCGCGCAGCGCCTGGATGGCGTTGGCATGCACCTCCACGCCGGGCATGGGGGCCACGAAACGCCGGGCCGGCACGTTGAGGTCGTCGCCGAGCAGCGAGTCCGTCACGGTGCCCACGAGCAGGATGCGATCGTGCAGCTGCTCCGCCGGCACCTGCCCCCGCAGCACGTCGACGAAGGAAAGGACCGGGTACGAGGCCGCGGCGCCGGCGAAGCGGAAGCCGAAGCGTCCCTGCATGCGCCAGCCATCGCTGCGTTCGGCAGGATGCCCGCGCGTGGCCGGCAGATCGAGACCGCTTCGCGCGGCCACCAGCATGCCGAGGTAGGGGACCTGCTGCCGTTCGTCGCCCTCGAAGCGGTTGATCTCCCGCACCGCGCCGTCACTGTCCACCAGCAGGTTCACGTGGCCGACTCCGGCCGCCGCGCGCGCCAGCGTCGGCACCGGTGACAGAAAGCGCGACTGTGGCCGGGCGGCGGTCGCGGCGTCGAAGCGCACCGGCAGGAACACCGGGACCCTGGTCATGGCTGCGGCCAGCCGGGTGTCGTCGTCCGCACGCGGCGCGGACGTCGTCATGAACAGGTCGAACATCACCGCGCGCGGCGCCGCCGGCGCCAAGCGGTCGAGCAGGTCGGCCTCCAGGCCCCGCGGCCAGGGCCAGGGACCCAGGGCCGCGATGCTCCTGGCATCGATGCCGATGACCGCGATGCCGGGGTCGACCGCAGGCCGCCGCAGCTGCAGCAGCCGGTCGTAGACGAAGAGGTTGGCGTCCTGTACGCCGGGGCGCTGCGCCAGCCAGCCGAGCAGAACCGGCAGCAGCAGCGCGATCAGTGCGCACTCGACGAGCAGGCGGGTGCTGCGGCCCCGTGGCGGCATCGGGCGTGGGGCCGACGGTTCAGGTGGCGGCCAGTGCGGCCTCGATGTCGCGCGTCAGCGACTCGGGCCGGTCCAGCGGGGCGTAGCGCTGCAGCACGCGTCCGTCGCGACCGACGAGGAACTTGGTGAAGTTCCACTTGATGGCGGTGCTGCCCAGCAGGCCCGGCTTTTCCTTGACCAGCCACTGGTAGAGCGGGATGGCGCCGCTGCCATTCACGTCGACCTTCGACATCATCGGAAAGCTCACGCCGTAGTTCTTGGTGCAGAAGGCGCCGATCTCGTCGTCGCTGCCCGGGTCCTGGTTGGCGAACTGGTTGCTCGGGAAGCCCAGCACCGTGAAGCCGCGGTCCTTGTACTGCTCGTAGAGCTTTTCCAAGCCGCCGAACTGCGGCGTGAAGCCGCAGTGGCTGGCCGTGTTCACGATCAGCAGCACCTGGCCCTTGAAACGCGACAGCGGCACCTGGGCGCCGTCGATCTGCCGGACTTCGAAGTCGTAGATGTCGGACATGGTCGCCTCCTGTGTGTTCGGATGCCGGATTGTGCGCCCGGGCGTGCGCCGTCAGTGGTGCTTGTCGCTGCGCGCGATCTGCAGCAGGTGCTCGACTTCTTCCGGGTACTTGCGCAGGTTGTTGCGGTGCCAGGCCCGGATGATCCACATGAAGCCGGCCACCACCACGCCGAAGGCCGTGATGGCGCCGAAGGCCGACAGGCCCAGGCCGGTGCAGGCGCTGTAGAAGGCGCCCAGCAGCAGGATGCAGGCCTGTTCGTTGAAGTTCTGCACGGCAATGGAGCGGCCTGCACCCATCAGGTTGTGGCCACGGTGCTGCAGCAGCGCGTTCATCGGAACCACCAGGAAGCCGCCCAGTCCGCCCAGCAGGATCAGGAAGGGAATGGCCACCCACACGTTGTCGATGAAGTTCATCGCGATGACCAGCAAGCCCATGCCGATGCCCATCGGGATCACCTGCGTCGCCATGTCCAGCCGCATGCGCGCCGAGGCGATCACCGCGCCGATCGCGGTGCCGATGGCCACCACCCCGGTCAGCGCCGAGGCCTGCGCGGTGTTGTAGTTCAGCGCCAGCGAGGCCCAGGCCAGCACGATGTACTTGAGGTTGCCGCCCGCGCCCCAGAACAGCGTGGTGGTGGCCAGCGAGATCTGGCCCAGCTTGTCGCGCCACAGCCGCGAGTTGCACGACCAGAAATCGGGCAGCAGCGCGACCAGGTTGCGCGCGAAGCCGTGGTTGGGGTTGCTGCGCAGCGGGCGCATCTCCACGCCCGTGTGCGGAATGCGCGTGTTGAACCAGGCCGCCAGCATGTAGACGGCGATGAGCACCGAGATGGCGGCCTCGGGCGGCGAATCGACGCCGGTGTCGATGAAGGGGAAGTCGAAGGCCAGCAGGTGGCTCGATACCGTGTGGCCCACGAGCTGCCCGCCCAGCACGATGCCCAGGATGATCGAGGCGATGGTGAGGCCCTCGATCCAGCCGTTGGCCTTGACCAGCTGCGAGGCCGGGAGCAGTTCGGTGAGGATGCCGTACTTGGCGGGCGAGTAGGCTGCGGCGCCCAGGCCGACCACCGCGTAGGCCATCAGCGGGTGGCCGCCGAAGAGCATCATCAGGCAGCCCACGACCTTGATCGCATTGCTGATGAACATCACCTTGCCCTTGGGCAGGGCGTCGGCGAAGGCGCCCACCAGCGGTGCCAGCGCGACGTAGAAGATGGCGAAGATGGGCACCAGCGCCGCGCGCTGCCATTCCGGAGCCCCTGCGGTGCGCAGCAGTTCGACGGCAGCAACGAAAAGCGCTTGGTCGGCCAGCGACGAGAAGAACTGCGCCGACATGATGGTGTAGAAACCGCGCTTCATCGATAGGCTGGCTGGCCGGGCAGGCTGGGGGCTGGCGGTGGTAACAGTGGTTGCGCCCGTGAACGGGTCCGTGGTTATAGCATGGGGGTCAGGTGCCAAAATGACGGCCGGCCCCGTCCTGCCGATGGGTGTTTTCCCCCTTTCCGCCGCCGCTGCCGCAGCCCTGCCGTGCCCCGTCCCATCCTCGCCACCATCCATCCCGAGGCCCTGCGCCACAACCTCGAACGGGTGCGCCGTTCGGCCCTGCAGTCGCGCGTGTGGGCGGTGGTCAAGGCCAATGCCTACGGCCACGGCATCGAGCGCGTGTTCGACGCCCTGCGCGGCGCCGACGGCTTCGCGCTGATCGACCTGGCCGAGGCCGAGCGTGTGCGCGCGCTGGGCTGGCGCGGCCCGGTGCTGCTGCTCGAAGGCGTGTTCGAGCCGCGCGACCTGGAACTGTGCTCACGCCTGAACATCTGGCACGCGGTGCATTGCGACGAGCAGATCGACTGGCTGGCCGCGCACAAGACGCAGGTGCCGCACCGCGTCTTCCTCAAGATGAACTCGGGCATGAACCGGCTGGGCTTCACGCCGGAGCGCCTGCGCACGGCCTGGACGCGCCTGTCGGCTCTGCCTCAGGTGGACGAGGTGTCGCTGATGATGCACTTCAGCGATGCCGACGGCCCCAAGGGCATCGAGGGGGCAATGAAGGATTTCGACCGCGTCACGCGCGACCTGCCGGGCGAGCGCAGCCTCGCCAACAGCGCGGCCATCCTGCGCCACGCCGACGCCGCGCGCGCCGACTGGGTGCGTGCCGGCATCGTGCTGTACGGCAGCGCGCCCGACTTTCCGGAGCACGACAGCGCGCACTGGCAACTGCAGCCGACCATGACGCTCGCCACCCGCCTGATCGGCGTGCAGCAACTGCAGCCGGGCGACACCGTGGGTTACGGATCGCGCTTCGCCGCCGAGGCGCCGATGCGCATCGGCGTGGCCGCCGTGGGCTATGCCGATGGCTACCCGCGCCACGCGCCCAACGGCACGCCTGTGCTGGTGGACGGCGTGCGCACCCGCGTGGTCGGCCGTGTCAGCATGGACATGGTGACCGTCGACCTCACGCCCGTGCCCGCCGCTGGCTTCGGCAGCGAGGTCACCCTTTGGGGCCGGGCCGGCAATGGCGCGGTGCTGCCCATCGACGAGGTCGCGCAGCCGGCCGGGACCATCGGCTACGAGCTGATGTGCGCGGTAGCGCCGCGCGTGCCGGTGGTTGTCGAGGGCGCGCCCGACGCGCCCGGGGGCCGGTGAAGGTCCTCTCCAACTGGCGCTCCGTGCGTCTGTGGGAGACGCAGCTCGAACGCGACCTGCACCGCCGCTACAGCCTGCGCACGCACGGCGTGCTGATCGGCAGCGCGACGCTGCTGCTCATGTGGGCGATCTCGGCGGTGCAGCTGCGGCTGGGGGTCGAGTCGCTCGCGTTGCGCTACTTCGTCACGCTGGGCGCGGGTTACACGCTGTACCTGCTGGTGCTGCGCTGGTGGGCACAGCGGCTGGTCGAGGACCGCGCCGACATCGACCCCGACGCGGGCGACCTGGCCGAGGTGGCCGATCTGGCGGGCAACTTCGTGCCCTCGTACCAGGCGCCGCTGCGCGCCGGTGCGCGCTTGGCGGGTGAAGGCAGCAGCAGCGCCTCGGGCAGCGGCGTCGGCGATGCAGCGAGCGGCGTGCTCGACGCGTTGTCGGGTGCCGACGAGGGGGCCGTCGTCGTCGTGCCCGTGGTCGCCATCTTCCTCATCGGTGCGGCCGTCGTGACCGGCGCCGGCGCGCTCGCGTTGCTGTACTTCGGCTGGGATGCGCTGCTGGCGGTGGCCATCGAGGTCGCCTTCTCGTACGTGGCAGCGCGCGCCGCGGTGCGCGTCACCCGCGAGGGCTGGCTCACCGCCGCCGTGCGCCTGACCTGGAAGCCGCTGCTCGGTGCATTGTTGTGCGCCGTCCTGCTGGGCTGGAGCATCGACCATTTCATCCCGCAGGCGAATTCGCTGCCGGATGCCGTGCGGGCCCTCCTGAAGCGCTAGCGCTTTCGCAGTCCCAACGCCATCACCGCGCCGACCACCAGCAGCGCGCCCACCACCTGCACCGGCGCCACGGCCTGGTCGAGCAGCAGCCAGGCCAGCACCAGCGCGAAGACGGGCTCCACGTTCATGATCGCGGAGTTGCCGACCACCCCCAGCCGCGGCAGCACGGTGAACATGATGGTGAAAGCCGTGCCGTAGAGGAAGGTGAGGGCGGCCAGTCCCCACCAGCCGGGCGGGGCCGTCGGGAAGTGGAAGCCGCCCCGCGTGGCGACCATGGCGAGCGCCACCACGCCCGCGATCGCCATCGTGGTGGCGGTGCGCACCCGGCCGTCGACGTCGCCCGCCTCGTGCTGCGTGACCACCAGCGCCAGACCGAAAGTGCCCGCCGCCGCCAGCGCGAAGCCCACGCCGGCGCCGATGCGCGCCCACTGGCCCGAGGCACCCAGCCCCGAGGCGGCGCCGAACACGTCGAGCGCGAGCGCCAGCCCGACGAGGATCACCGGCATGGCAATCAGCAGCGCGCGCTCGGGCCGCTGGCGGTAGACGAGCCGCGCCCACAGCGCGGTCCAGATCGGGTAGGTGTTGAAGGCGAGCAGCGCCAGCGCCACCGGCAGACGCGCCACGGCCGAGTACAGGCACAGGCTCTGCACGCCGATCAGCCCACCGATGACGGGCAGCATGCGCCGGTGGTGCGCGGTGAAGCGTGGCCGCACGCCCGAGAGCGCAAGGATCAGGGTGACGACGCCCGCCGTCACCACGCTGCGGATGACGACGGCGGTCGCCACGTCGGCACCGTGGTTGAAGGCGAAGCGCGCCGACACGTGGTTGGCGCCCATCATGAGGGCGATGAGCAGCAGCGTCGCGAAGGCGCCGCCGCTGAGGGCGCGCGTGCGGGCGTCGTTCACGCGCCGCTCAGTACAGGCCGAGCTCGCGCGCCTGCAGTCTCGCCAGACCCAGCAGTGCATCGGTGAACGGCGTCGGCAAACCGGCACCCTGGCCCAGCTCGCGCACCGCGCCCACCAGCGTATCGAGCTCCACGGGCCGGCGGGCCTCCACGTCCTGCAGCATCGACGTCTTGAAGGCGCCGAGCTTGCGCGTCACGGCATGGCGGTCCTCGGGGCTGTCGGCGATGGGCACGCCGATGCGCGCGCCGATCTCTCGGGCTTCGAGCATCACGCTGGAGATGAAGCCGCGCACCAGGTCGTCGCCGAGGATGCGGTCGGTGGTGGCCCCGGTCAGCGCGCTGATGGGGTTCACGGTCATGTTGCCCCAGAGCTTGTACCAGACGTCCTTCTGGATCTGCGGCGACACGGTGGCCTGGATGCCGCCCTGCACCAGCAGGGCGGCCAGCTTCTGCACGCGCGGGGTCGCCTCGCCCGAAGGTTCGCCCAGGATCAGGCCGTTGCCGAAGTGGTGGCGCACCACGCCCGGGCCGTCGAGCGAGCAGCTCGCGTGCACGACGCCGCCGATGACGTGCCGCGTGGGGATGGCGGCGGCGATCCGCCCGTCGGGGTCCACGGCCGTCAGGCGCCGCCCGGCCAGCGGCCCGCCGAAGCCGCCTTCGAGGAACCACCAGGGCACGCCGTTCATGGCCGTGAGCACGATCGTGTCGGGGCCGATCAGCGGGCCGATGCGTTCGGCCACCGCGGCCAGCGCCGGCGCCTTCACCGCGATGACGACCAGGTCCTGCGGGCCGAGTGCGGCGGGGTCGTCGACCGCGTGCACCGGCACGCGGGTGCGCGTCTCGCCACCGTCGGCCTTGCGCACGATGGCCAGGCCGTCCTGTTGCAGCGCCGCCAGCGTCGCGCCGCGTGCCACCGCGTTCACGCGGGCGCCGGCCTGGGCCAGCGCGGCGGCGATCCAGCCGCCGATGGCGCCGGCGCCGTAGATGCAGATCTTCATAGGAAAAAGTGGCTGCAGCGCCCGCGCAGCAAGCGCGAGCAGCTATTAAAAACGTAGCAGACTGGTCCGGCGCTCAGGCGAGGTACCCGGTGTCGATCCGGTCCACCTGCCGCACCAGCGCGTCGAACACGTCCTGGCCGGCGCCGTGGTTCGGGTTGAACTGCAGCGCATCGCGCGTGCAGCGCTCGGCGATGGCCTCGCTCACGGGGATGGGGCGGCCCATCGACAGCGTGGCCATCTGGATCTCGCAGGCACGCTGCAGCGTCCAGAGGATGGCGAAGGTCTGCGGCAGCGTGTGGCCCCACGCCAGCAGGCCGTGGTTGCGCAGGATCACCGCGTTGCGGTTGCCGATGCTCTGGAGCAGGCGCGGCCCTTCGTCGGCATGGATCGTGATGCCTTCGAAGTCGTGGTACGCCACCATGCCGTGCAGCTGCGCGGTGTAGAAGTTGGTCTGCTGCAGCCCGCCCTCCAGGCAGGCCACGGCGACGCCCGCGGTGGTGTGGGTGTGCATCACGCAGTGCGCGCCCTCCAGCCCGTCGTGGATGGCGGCGTGCACCGTGAAGCCGGCCGGGTTGACAGGGTGCGTCGAGCCGTCGAGCACGCGGCCCGCGAGGTCGATCTTGACCAGGTTGCTGGCGGTGACCTCGCTGTAGTGCAGGCCGAAGGGATTGATGAGGAACTGCTTCTCGCCACCCGTCACGCTGTCGGGCAGCCGCACCGTGATGTGGTTGTAGATCATCTCGGTCCAGCCCAGCATCGCGAAGATGCGGTAGCAGGCCGCGAGCTGCACGCGGGCGGCGCGCTCGTCGGGGTGGATGGACGGATGGACCAGCGCCGCCGAAGCGGGCGCCGGAGTGGCGAGTGGGTTCATGGCAGTTCCTTGGTCACGTTATCCCTCCGCGGTGAAGCCCACCTGCTTGACGATGGGCGCCCACTTGGCGGTGTCTTTCTTGATCAGTTCGGCCAGTTCGCCCGGCGTGGACGACATGGCTTCCAGGCCGAAGGTACCCAGGCCGTCGATGACGTCCTTCTGGGCCAGCGCGTTCTTCATCGAGGTGTTGACGCGCGTCACCAGGTCCGACGAGGCCTTGGCGGGCAGGAAGAAGGCGAACCATTCGCTGTGCGCCATGTCGATGCCCTGCTCCTTGAAGGTCGGCACCTCGGGCGCGAAGCGGTTGCGCTTCTCGCTGGACACACCCAGGATGCGCACCTTGCCGGTGGGCAGATGCTGCGTGATGTCGCCGATCGGGCCCGACACCGCCGAGATGTTGCCGCCCAGCAGGTCCAGCATGGCCGGCTGCGTGCCGCGGTAGGCCGCGTGCTTGAGCTCGACGCCGCCCTGCTTGCCCAGCAGCGCGCCGATGAAGTGGGGCGTGGAGCCCGCGGCCGGCGAGCCGAAGTTGGCGCCGGCCGGGTTGGCCTTGGCCCAGGCGAGGAAGTCGGGCACCGTCTTCACGCTGGCGGGCACGGCGGGGCCGACCGCGAAGCCGAAGTCGAAGATGCAGCCGATGGTCACCGGCGTCAGGTCGACCATCGGGTCGTACGCGAGCTTCTTGTAGATGTGCGGGTAGATGGTGAGGATGGAGGTGGGCGTCTGCAGGATCGCGGTGCCGTCCGGCGCGCGGCCCTTGACGTAGTTGACGGCGATCTGGCCGCCGGCGCCGGTGCGGTTCTCCACCACCACCGCCCTGGCGTAGTCGGGCTGCATCTTCTGCGCCACGCGGCGGCAGATGGTGTCGGACGTGCCGCCGGCCGCGAAGCCGGTGACGATGGTGGCGGTCTCGATGCCGGCCTGCGCGAAGGCCTGCTGGCCGAGGCCGGCGAGCAGGGCGGACGCGCCCGTGGTCTGCAGCAATTGGCGGCGGTTGAAGTTCATGGCGGACTCCTCGGGAGTGCTGGGGGTCAGGATTCGTCCCGCAGCCAGGTCACGGCGCCCGAATGGGTCACCGCGCCCTGGTGGGCCGGACGGACGGAGAGCGCGTATTTTTCCAGCAGCCCACCGTGCGGCACCCCCGCGTTTACACCCGCTTTTTCGTTCAATCTCATCACTATCTGATCGGCCGTCAGGTCGACCGTGATCGACCGCGCGCCCGCCGTGGCGTCGATGGAGACCATGTCGCCGTCGCGCAGCGCCGCGATCGGCCCGCCCGCTGCCGCCTCGGGCCCCGCATAGCCGATGCACAGGCCGCGCGTGGCGCCCGAAAAGCGGCCGTCGGTCAGCAATGCCACCTTGTCGCCCATGCCCTGGCCATACAGCAGGGCGGTGATGCCCAGCATTTCGCGCATGCCGGGGCTTCCCTTGGGGCCTTCGTTGCGGATCACGATCACGTCGCCCGCCTCGTAGCGCATGGCCTGCACGGCGGCCTGCGCTTCCTCCTCCGACTCGAAGACGCGTGCCGGGCCACGGTGCACCAGCGTCTTCAGCCCGGCCGTCTTGAGCAGCGCACCTTCGGGGCACAGGTTGCCCTTGAGCACCGCCAGCCCGCCGTCGCGCGTGATCGGCTCGCCGGCGCGGCGCACCACGCGGCCGTCCGGGTCGTTGGCACCCGCCACCTCCTCGGCCAGCGTGCGGCCGGTGAAGGTGAGCGCGTCGCCGTGCAGGAAGCCCTGCGCCAGCAGCGTGCGCAGGATCACGCCGGCCCCGCCGATGTAGTACACGTCACGCGCCAGGTATTGGCCGCCCGGGCGCAGGTCGGCGATGAGCGGCGTGCGCGCGAAGACCTCCGCCACGTCGTCGAGGTGGAACTTCACACCCGCCTCGTGCGCGATGGCAGGCAGGTGCAGTGCGGCGTTGGTCGAGCCGCCGGTGGCCGACACCACGGCGCAGGCGTTTTCCAGCGCCTTGCGGGTGACGATGTCGCGCGGCAGCGGGCCGCCGCCGTTCGCGCTGGCGAAGACGGCCTGCATCAGCTGCTTCGCAGCCCGGCGCATCAGCGGCGCGCGCTCGCTGAACACCGCCGGCACCATGCTCGAGCCGATCGGCGCCAGGCCCAGCGCCTCGCTCACCATGCCCATGGTGTTGGCCGTGAACTGGCCGGCGCAGGCGCCCGCGGTGGGCAGGCAGGCCTGGCTCATCGCCTCCAGGTCGCGCTCGGTGGCGGTACCGGCCAGCACCTGGCCGATGGTCTCGTAGGTGTCGACCACGTTCAGGTCGCGCCCGTCGGGCCCCGGCATCTGGCCCGGCAGGGCCGAGCCGCCGTGCACGAACACCGACGGCACGTTGCAGCGCACCATGCCCATCATCAGGCCCGGCAGGTTCTTGTCGCAGGCACCGATGGCGAAGATGCCGTCCCACTGGTGGCCGCGCACCGAGGCCTCGACGCTGTCGGCGATGAGCTCGCGCGAGATCAGCGAGAAGCGCATGCCCGAATGCGCCATCGTGAGGCCGTCGCTCACCGACACCACCGGGCATTCGTGCGGCGTGCCGCCACCGGCGTAGATGCCGGTCTTGGCGTGCTGCGCCTGGTCACGCAGGTTGAGGTTGCACGGGCTCATCTCGCCGCCGGTGTGGAAGACGCCGATGTGCGGGCGCGCGATGTCCTCGTCGTCCTGCCCCAGCGCATGCAGGAAGCTGCGCGTGGTCGCGCGGATGGTGCCGCGGCGGATGATTTCGGAGCGGAAGCCCGGGAGGGCAGGGCGGTCGTTGTTCGTGGGGTCGGTCATCGGGGGCGATTCAGTAGCTGTTGGACCCTGCGGCGGGCGCTGCCTTGTACTTGGCCAGGAGTTGCTTGGCCGCAGCCGTCAGCAGGATGGTGTCGACGCCCACGGCGACGAACAGCGCGCCGGCGGCCAGCCACTTGCGTGCCTGCTCCTCGGTGGTCGAGAGGATGCCGGGCGCCTTGCCGGCCTTCAGGATGCGGGCGATGCCGTCGGCGATCGCGGCCTGAACCTCGGGATGGCCGGGATTGCCCACATGGCCCATCGAGGCCGACAGGTCGGCCGGGCCGATGAAGACGCCGTCCACGCCCGGCGTGGCGGCGATGGCGTCGAGGTTCTTCATCGCCTCCACGGTCTCGGCCTGCACCAGGAGGCAGGTCTGGGCGTTGGCCTCGTGCAGGTACTGCGGGTAGGCCTGCCAGCGAGACGCACGCGCCAGGGCGCTGCCCATGCCGCGGATGCCCTCGGGCGGGTAGCGCATGGCCTGCACCAGTTGCGCCGCCTGCGCGGCGGTGTCGACCATCGGCACCAGGATCGTCTGCGCGCCGATGTCCAGCATCTGCTTGATCAGCACCGTCTCGCCCACCGGCACGCGCACGATGGGGTGCGAGCGGGTGGTCTCGGGCGCCAGGGCGGACGCCGCGCTGGCGATGCCCTGCAACTGCGCGAGCACCGAGCGCACGTCGTTGGGTGCATGTTCGCCGTCGACCAGCAGCCAGTCGTAGCCGGTGCCGGCCAGCATCTCGGCCGCGTAGCCTTCGGCCAGGCCGACCCACAGGCCGATCTGCGGCTGCCGCGCAGCGAGGGCTTCTTTGAAGGTGTTGGTGGGGGTCTTCATGCGAATCCCTCGTTTCAGACGAACTTGAACTCGAAGCGTCCGAGCCGTCCGTAATCGGCATCGAACACGTCGCCGCGCTTCGCGGCCACCGGCCGCGTAAAGGAGCCCGCCAGCACCACTTGGCCGGGCAGCAGGGCCTCGCCCCAGGGCGCGAGCTTGCGCGCCAGCCAGGCGACGCCGATGGCCGGGTGTCCCTGCACGCCGGCGGCCAGGCCGGTCTCCTCGACGGCGCCGTTCTGGCGCAGGATGGCACCGCACCAGGGCAGGTCGACGTCGCCGGGCGGCACGCGCTCGCCGCCCAGCACGATGCCGGCGTTGGCAGCGTTGTCGGAGATGGTGTCGAAGACCTTGCGCATCACCTTGGTGTGGCGGTCGAACTGTTCGATGCGGGAATCGATGATCTCGATGGCCGGCTGCACGTACTCGGTGGCGGCGAGCACGTCGTCCACGGTCACGGCCTCGCCTTCGAGGCGCGACTTCAGGACGAAGGCGAGTTCTACCTCCACGCGCGGTGCGATGAAGCGGTCGGTGGGGATGTCGCCCGGCGCGAAGAACATGTCGTCCAGCAGCGTGCCGTAGTCGGGTTCGTCGATCTGGCTGGAGATCTGCATGGCGCGCGAGGTCAGGCCGATCTTGTGGCCCTTCACCGTGCGGCCCTCGGCGAGCTTGGTCTTCACCCAGGCGCGCGAGATGGCATAGCCGTCCTCGATGGTCATGCCCGGAAAGCGCTTGGAGAAGTGCTCGACCTGCACGCGCGACTGCTCGCTGGCGTGGAGTTCGGCGGCGAGCTGTTCGATGACGTCGGACGGAAGCATCGGGGTCAGGCCTTGTTGAAGAGAGGGTGCAGGTTACTGTGCTTGCCGTCGTAGACCTGTCCCGGACTCTCGTCGATCTGCAGGGTGCAGCCCATCAGCTGCCGGCCGAATATTGGGTCGAAATGGGCTTTCACGCCCGCCAGAAGGGCGTCGCCAGCTCTCTTTTTGATAGCGTCGGAGCGGCCCGCGCCCATGCGCAGGTTGAGGTACACGAAGGCGTAGTCGTCCTTGCCGTCGGCCACGGCGTGATGCGCCGCAGGGAAGGCCAGCACGCGCGTGCCGCCGGTCGGGAAGACCTGGCGGCCGTCCTCGTCGCGTTGCTCGAGCATGGTGTCGGCCAGGCGGCGGCACAGCGCCGTCATGTCGGTGCGGGCGTCGAGGTTGGGGGTGTAGAGGATGACGAGGTGGGGCATGGTTCTTATCGTCCGGGGCGCGCGCCGTGGAGGGGGGCCTGGGGCGCGGGCTCATACCGGGGCGATCTGCTTCGCAGACTCCGCTGCGGTGCTCGGCCGAGGGGCGGTGCCGCAGAACTCGCTGCGTTCACTTCGTTCACTGCGCTCAGACAGCTGCGGCAAGTCAGATCTTGAAGCGTGCCATGCTGCGCTGGCACGCCCGCCCCTCGGCCTGCGCGCCTCGCCGCTCCGGAAATCGCCCGCGCCCCAGGCCC
>JAFEEH010000006.1 GCA_018241185.1 Pseudomonadota bacterium
CGCCCCAGGGCGGTGGTCGTGGGCCTGCGGGCGCAGGCGCCATTCGCGGCGCCGTGCAGTCTCTCAAGCACGTCGATGGATAGCGAGCACAACTCTCGCAAGGCAAGCCGGTCAGCGCGAGCCTGAGCCGGAGAACGCAGGCCCGCGGCCGCCGCCAGCGCCCCAGCCGGTCGTGCCGGCCGATCCACCGGCAGCGCCGGAATCAGCCCCCATCAAGAGCCTCAAAACCAGCCAACAACAAAGAAAGTAACGAACGTGACGATTTTGGCCTCAGCGCCCGCCCAGCAAGCGCCCCAGCCCAATTGCACTTCGCCAAAACTCAGCCGAATTCCGATGGCCGCTCAGCCGCCAGTGCGTCCATGTGCCCACAGATCGCCCCCGGCGTGGTGAACCAGATTTCCCCGGCATCGCGGGCCTGTGCCAAGTGCTGCAGCGCACGCCGCAGGTGCCGCAGCCGATAGGGCTGGCCCACGATATACGGGTGCAGGGCCACGCCCATCACCAGCGGATGCTGCCGAGACTGCTCGCGCATCTCGTCGAAGTTGTCGATCACCATCGTGGCGAAATCCTTCGCGTCCATCTGCCGCGCGACGATCATCGGGATGTCGTTGAGCTCCTGCGGATAGGGCACCGCCCACAGCGTGTCGCCGCCGCGCACCCGCATGCGCGTGGGCTGGTCGTCGTGGCACCAGTTCAGCGTGTAGCGATAGCCCGTCTCGGCCAGCAGGTCGGGCGTGAGCCGCGATTCGGAAATCCACGGCGACAGCCAGCCTGCGGGCGCCGTGCCGCTCTCACGCGCGATGCGTGCCTTGCAGCGTTCGAGCAGCGCCCGCTCGCCGGCCTCGTCGTAGTCGCCCTGGCGCTCGGCATTGCTGTGGCCGTGGCCGATCAGCTCGTCGCCGCGCGCCTGCACCGCCGACAGCAGCTCCGGGCAGTGGTCGTACAGGGCGGTGTTGACCAGCGCCCCCGTCGGCAGGCCCAGTTGGTCGAAGAGCTCGAGACAGCGCCAGGCACCCACGCGGTTGCCGTACTCGCGCCAGCCGTGGTTCAGCACATCGGGCTCGGGCGATGCCGGGCCAATGCGCGCGCCCAGGCCGTCGCCAAAGGCGAAGTGCTCCAGGTTGAAACCCAGGTACACCGCCAGCCGTGCGCCGTTGGGCCAGGCGTAGTCGGGCCGCTGCGTGATCGGCGCGTAGTCGAAGCGCTCGTGGTGCGGCAGCCGCTCGGGCCACCGTGCGCTGCGCGAAGCATCCGTCATGCACAGGTCCTCTTGCACATCATGTCGCAGCGCATCGTCATGGCTTGACCAACCCCGCACGGACCAGCAGCCACTCCGCGCTGTCGTTCCACACGTCCATCTCGGCGATGCGACCGTGCCGCACCACATAGCGGTCGACGTAGCGGTTGCCCTCGAAAGGCGTGCCGTCGGGCCAGGCGCCGTACAGCGTACCGCGGCTGTAGACGATGGTGCATTCGTCGGTGCCACCGGCCACCACCTCGGTGGCGTCGATCTTCTTCTTCACCCAGGCATAGCGCCCGGCGTTGAAGGCCGTCGCTTCGGCCGGGTGTTTCATGGGCCGGTTGCCGGTGAAGCGGATCTGCATGTCGGGCGCCACCAGTTCGGCAGCGCTCCCGGGGTCGGGGATCATGTGGCGGCGCAGGTACTCGTCGACGAGCGGTCCGGGCGCGAGGTCGGTCGGGGGCATAGGGGTCTCCAGTGGCCGCACCAGAAGCGGCCCGCAGGCGCAGTGTCACGCAAGCACCGTGCCGGTGCATCGTGCCGCCGCCGCCCGGCACAATCGCCCGATGCGTTTCTTCAAGGACCTGAGCCTGTCGGCCTTCACCGCGGGCTTCGTCGCCGTGCTGGTGGGCTTCACCAGTTCGGTGGCCATCGTGTTCCAGGCCGCCCAGGCCTTCGGTGCCACGCCCGAGGTGATCGCCTCGTGGATGTGGGCACTCGGCCTGGGCATGGGGCTGACCACGCTGGTGCCGTCACTGTGGCTGCGCAAGCCGGTGATGATCGCCTGGAGCACGCCCGGCGCCGCCGTGCTGGCCACGGCCGGCGCGGGCCACAGCCTGGGCGAGGCGGGCGGTGCCTTTATCGTGTGCGCGCTGCTCATCACGGTGGCTGGCGCCACGGGCTGGTTCGAGCGCGTCATGAACCGCATCCCGATGGCCATCGCCTCGGCCCTGCTGGCGGGCGTGCTGGCGCGCTTCGGCCTGGCCGCCTTCACCGCCGCGCAGACGGCGCTGCCGCTGGTGCTGCTCATGCTGGGCACCTACCTGGTGGCCCGGCGCCTGCTGCCGCGCTACGCGGTGCCGCTGACGCTCCTGGTGGCCATCGCGCATGCGGCCTGGTCCGGCCAGCTCGCCTGGGGCGCGGTACACGCCGACTTCACCTGGCCGGTGTTCACGGCGCCAGTGTTTAACTGGCAGACCGCCTTCAGCGTGGCACTGCCGCTTTTCATCGTGACCATGGCCTCGCAGAATCTGCCCGGTGTGGCGGCCATCCGCGCCTCTGGTTACGACCTGCCGGTCAGCAAGCTCATCACGCTCAGCGGCCTGGCCACGCTGGTGCTGGCACCCTTCGGCGCCTTCGCGCTCAACCTTAGCGCCATCACCGCGGCCATCTGCATGGGCCGCGAGGCGCACGAGGACCCGGCTCGGCGCTACACCGCGGCCGTGAGCTGCGGGGCGATCTACGTCGTCATCGGCCTCTTCGGCGCGGCCGTCACGGGGCTGCTCACGGCGTTCCCCAAGGAGCTGGTGGCCGCCATCGCGGGCCTCGCGCTGCTGGGCACCATCGGCAACGGGCTGGCCGCGGCGGTGCGCGACGAGTCGCACCGCGAGGCGGCGCTCATCACTTTCCTGGTCACGCTCTCGGGCGTGACCATCGCCGGCATCGGCTCCGCGTTCTGGGGCGTGGTGGCCGGTGCCATCGCGCTGGCCGTCCAGCAGATCGGCCGAAAGGCCGCCGCCGGCAAGGACATCGCGCCTGCGTGCAAGATGGCGCTCGACAAGAAAACCGAAGCCGCCAAGGCTGCCGCGAAATGAATCTCCTCTTCGTCGCCGACCCGCTCGAGCACTTCAAGATCTACAAGGACACCACCTTCTCGATGATGCGCGAGGCGCAGCGTCGCGGCCACCGCATCGCCGCCTGCCTGCCGCAGGACCTGCAGTGGAAGTCGGGCGACGTGGTCAAGGCCACGGTCCGCCAGGTCACGCTCACCGGTGACAAGCACGCCTGGTTCACCGAGGACCGCATCGAGACGAAAGCCCTGAAGGACTTCGACGCGGTGCTCATGCGCAAGGACCCGCCCTTCGACGCCGAGTACATCTACGCCACGCACCTGCTGGAGCAGGCCGAGCGCGAGGGCGCGCA
>JAFEEH010000070.1 GCA_018241185.1 Pseudomonadota bacterium
ACAAAGCGAACAGGAAAGTCAATGAAATCAACGGTCTACCCAGACCACCCCCGCGCCAGTGCTAGCTTTGCGTACCGTCACTTATTGCACTGAAAACGAGGAGACCCCCGGTAGCGGCCGGCGGCACCGGCTTCGGTGGCAGTGGATCCGAAGAGCTTCATGCGGGCCTCCGGCGCGTCAGTCGACCTTGATGCCCGCGGCCTTGACCACGCGCGCGCTCTTCGCGGTCTCGTCGGCCAGGAACTTGTCGAACTGCGCCGAGGGCATCGTGAAGGGCTCGGCGCCGAGCTTGTCCAGCCGGTCCTTCAGGTCGGGGGCGGCCATGATCTTCGCGACCTCGGCCTGCACGCGGTCGACCACCGGCTTCGGCGTCTTCGCCGGCGCGAACAACCCGACCCAGAACAGGTACTCCGAGCCCGGCACGCCGGCCTCGACCGTCGTCGGCAGCTCGGGCTGCACGGACGAGCGCTTGCCGGTGCCCACCGCCAGGGCCTTGAGCTTGCCGTCCTTGATCAGCGGCAGGGCCGACACCATCGGCGCGAAGAACCAGTCGATGCGCCCGCCCATCACCTCGGTCATCGCTTCGGGTGTGCCGCGGAAGGGCACGTGCTGGGCCTGGATGCCCGCCGCGAGGCGGAACACTTCGGCGTTCATGTGCGTGGCCGAGCCGTTGCCGGCCGAGGCGTAGTTGAAGCCGCCGGGCTTGGCCTTGGCCTGCGCCACCAGGTCCTTGACGTCGGCGAACTTGCCGGGCGAGGTGACCAGCACGTTGGGCAGGCTGGCCATCGGCGTGATGCCGGCGAAGTCCTTCAGCGTGTCGTAGGAGAGGTTGGGGTAGATCGACGGGTTGACCAGGTGCCCCGCCGAATGCACCAGCAGCGTGTAGCCGTCCGCCGGCGACTTGGCCACCTGCGCCGCACCCAGCGTGCCGCCGGCGCCGGGCTTGTTCTCCACCACCACGGTGGTCTGCAGCGCGGGGCCGAGGCGTTCCGCGACCAGCCGCGCGACGATGTCGGTGCCGCTGCCCGCCGTGAAGGGCACGATGAGGCGGATCGATTGGCCGCGCGGCCAGTCGCCCTGTGCGTGGGCGCTGCCGATGGCGAAGGCCGCGAGCGTGCCCGCGACGAAGAGGCGGCGGTCGAGGCCGCGGTGGGGTGCGAATGTCATGTCTTGTCTCCGTTGTGTGTCTTGTGGGTCGAGCGGCGAAAAGCTCGACGGGGCGGCTTTGAACTTCAAACCCCGTTCGGGCTGAGCTTGTCGAAGCCTCGCGCGGCGCTTCGACCCTTCGACGAGCTCAGGACAGGCCAAGCTCAGCGTGAACGGCTTCAAGTTGGCGACGACTTCGTCAGTTGCTTTTGGGAGTGGGCGGCTCGTGCGGCATCACCAGCGCGACCAGTACCGGCCGGCTCGTGCGGTTCACCAACTGCCGCTTCTCGCCCGGCGCGAAGCGGCAGGAGTCGTAGGGGCCGAGCTCCTGCTCCTCGGTCTGGCCGTCCAGCTCGCCGATGACGGTGAGCCGGCCCTCGAGCACGAGGTACAGCTTTTCCATCGGCGAGCCGTCCAGTCCGGTGTGGCCGCCGGGCAGGATCTGGCTCATGCCCATCCACATCTGCTCGGACGGGCCGGCCTCCTTGCCCTGCAGGCGGAGGCAGCGCATGTCGAAGTGGCGCGGTGCTTCGTAGACCGGCGCCTGGTCGAATCGGGTGACGTGCATGGCAGCCTCCTCGCGCGCTCAGGGCCGCAGCACCACGCGGTCGGTGCTGCCCGAGAGCACCAGCCGGTAGGCGTCCAGCGCCTCGTCGAGCGTGAAGTGCCGCGCCACCGGGAAGGGCTTCAGCGTGCCGCGCTCGAAGCCTTCGCGCATCGCGTCGAGCTGCGCGGTCGACTCGATGCAGTCCATGGCCAGCGAATCGATGCCCACGTAGGTGTGCATGCCGCGGTAGAAGGCGAAGATGTCGAAGGGCACCGCGCGGTCGTGCGTGGCGATGAAGATCTGCGTCGCGCCCTTGGCCATGGCCTTGTTCGCGGCCTCGAAGTAGGCGCTGCCCACGGTGTTGTAGACCACGTCGGCGCCGCGCCCGCCGGTGAGCTCGAGCACCCGGGCCGCCACGTCCTCGCTCCGGGCATCGACCACGTCGACCGGCGCGCAGGCGAAGCCTTCGAAGGGGCCGGCGCGGCGCTGCACCGCAATCACCTTCGCGCCCGCCTGCGCCGCGAGCTGCACCGCGGCCTGGCCCACCTTGCCGTTGCCGCCCAGCACCAGCACGGTCTGCCCGGCCTGCGGCATGCCGCTGCGGCGGAAGCCCTCGTAGGCGGTGACGAAGGGCACGCCCACGGCGCCGGCTTCGTCCATCGAGATGTTGCGTGGCCGCTCGCGCAGCGCGGCTTCGGGCAGCACCAGGTAGCGTGCATGCGAGCCGTCGCGCGTGATGCCCACGTCGCCGCCCGAGCCGTAGACCTCGCGGCCGATCCAGGCGCTCGGACCCGCCACCACCGTGCCCGCGAAGTCGCGGCCCGGCGTGCGCGGCCACACGGCCTTGGGCATGATGCCCAGCGTGGCCTTCACGTCGCTGGGGTTCACGGCCGCGGCGCCGACGCGCACCACGGCATGGCCGGCCGGCGCCTCGGGCTGCGGCTGTTGGGCGAGGGCGAGTTGCAGCGACGCGAGGTCGGCCGCTTTCTGCTCGACGCGCAGGGCGCGTGCGGCAGAAGCGTTCGTGGCCGCGTTCATCGCGCACCTCCGGCCGGCAGGTTCAGCATCTGGCGCGCCTCGGTGGCGCTGGCCACCTGGCCGCCCACGCTGTGGATGATGTCGCGCGCCTTGGCCACCAGCTGCGCGTTGCTCTCGGCCAGCACGCCGTGCGAGAGGTAGATGTTGTCTTCCATGCCCACGCGCACGTGCCCGCCCATCAGCCAGGCCTGCGCCACGATGGGGAACTCCATGCGGCCGATGCCGAAGGCGCTCCAGAAGGCGCCGCGCGGCAGCAGGTTGCGGGCATAGAGCAGCGTTTCGGGCGAGGGCGCGAAGCCGTACTTCACGCCGAGCACGAAGGTCCACATGCCGGGGCCGTCGAGCGTGCCGTCGGCGATGAGATCGAGCGCAAGGTGGATGTCGCCGGAGTCGAAGATCTCAAGCTCGGGCTTCACACCCGCCTCGCGGATCACCTTGGCCATGCGGCGCACGTTCTTCGGCGTGTTCATCACCACGTCGGGGCCGCTGTTCATCGTGTTGAGGTCCAGCGAGCAGACGTCCGGCTTGATCAGCGCGATGTGCTCCACGCGCCGCTCGGGGGGCAGCAGCGAGGTGCCGGGGGCGTAGACCTTGGGGTCGTCCTCGCTCGGGATGAAGCGACCGCCGGGGCCGGTCGTGAGGTTCACGATCAGCTCGCGGTCGTGGCGGCGGATGCGCTCGACGACCTCGCGGTACAGCTCGACTTCCATCGAGGGCTTGCCGGTGCCGGGGTCGCGCACATGGATGTGCACCTGGCCGGCGCCCGCCTCGGCCGCAGCCAGGCACTCGTCGGCGATCTGGGTGGGCGTGATGGGCAGGTGCGGGGTCTGCTCGGGCTTGACCAGGTTGCCTGTGACGGCGCAGGTGATCAATGTCTTGTTCATCACAGATGCCTCCCCCCATCCACCACGATGCGTGTGCCGGTCACGAAGCGCAGCGTGGTTGCCAGCGCCTCGACCGTGGCCGCCACGTCCTGCGGCAGGCCGATGCGGCCCAGCGGCGTGGTGCTGGCCATCTTGTTGCTGAAGTCCGCGCCGCGTCCCGCCACGAAACCGGACTCCACGGCGCCCGGCGAGACGGACACCACGCGCACCTGCGGCGCCAGCACCTTAGCCAGCGCGTCGCCCACCACGTCCAGCCCGGCCTTGGCGGCGACGTACGCGAGGTTGCTGCCCACGCCGGTGAAGCCGGCGATGGAGGACACGTTGACGATCAGCCCGTCGCCGCTGGCCTTGAGCAGCGGCGCGAAGGCGCGGATGGTGGCGAACACGCCGCGGAAGTTGGCGCGCAGCAGCTCGTCGATCAGCTCGTCCGTCAGGCCGTCGAGGTCGGCGGCGGGCACCGGCTTCGTGTGTCCGGCGCTGTTGACGAGGATGTCGCAGCGGCCGTGCGCGGCCTTCACCGCCTCGGCGGCGGCCTGCAGGCTCGCGCTGTCGACGATGTCGGCACGCAGGGCCGTGTGGCGCTGGCCTTGCGCCGAGGGCAGGGTGGATGCGCGCGCCTGCGCGTCGTCGCCCTTGCGGTGCAGCAGCACGCAGGTGGCGCCCAGCGCAGCCAGGCGCTCGGCGCTGGCCCAGCCGATGGCGCCCAGCCCGCCGGTGATGACGGCCACCTGGCCGTCCAGGCGTGAAACGGGATCGAAGCTCATGGTCTTGCAGTGAGGAAATGAGGAAAGGGGAGGGCGCTCATGGAATGGGCGGGCGCGGGAATTTCGTTTCGCCCGGCTCGAGCCGGAAGTCGTAGGCCAGCGTGGCGCTCTGGCCATCGGCCTGCATCGCGTAGCGCCCGATCAGCCGGCGCGTGACGCCGAAGGTCGGGTCGCTCTCGAGGTTCTCGTCGTCGTCGGCGTAGACCTGGCTCACCAGCACCTTGAAGCCCGGCTTGCTCACCATGAAGTGCAGGTGGGCCGGCCGGTTGGGGTGGCGGCGCTGGGCTTTGAGCAGCACGCCGCAGGGCCCGTCCACCGGCACCGGGTAGCCGGCCGGGCGCACGCTGCGGAAGTGGTAGCGGCCCTGCGCATCGGTGCGAAAGCGCCCGCGCAGGTTCATGTTCTCCTGCGTCGGGTCCTGGTTCTCGTACAGGCCCACGGGCGAGGCCTGCCACACGTCGACCACGGCGTCGGCCAGCGGCTGGCCGGCCGCGTCGCGCACCGTGCCCGACACGAACAGCGGCACGCCCGGCGTGCCCGAGCGCGCGATGGAGTCGCCGCAGGCGCAGTCGGGCGCGTTGGCGCGCCAGAAGGGGCCGAGCAGGGCGGCGGGCGACTCGCCTTCGGGGTCCTGGTTGTTCTGCAGCGCGACCAGCGTCGACACGCCCAGGATGTCCGCCGCCAGCACCACCTCGTTCTTCTTCTCGCCCGTGGCCTGGCCCAGCGCCACGATGAAGTCCAGGGCGTACTCGAACTCGTCTTCGCTCAGCTTCACTTCCTGCACGAAGGCGTGCAGGTGGCGGGTGAGCGAGGCCATCACCTCGCGCAGGCGCGGGTCGGGGGTGCGCTCCATCGCGTCGAGCGCGATGCCGAGCACCGAATCGGGGGTGGTCACGATGTTCACGGTGGGACCTCTGTCTGTGCAAACGTTTGCGCATTATTTGCGCGTGAATGCACGAGAAGCAAGTCCACGGTGGCAGAATTGTTCCTCTTGACAAGCCGATCGAAGTTGGACAAACGGTTGCACAGATGAAGCCCGCGAAGAGCCCTAAGGTCACCATCCGCGACGTCGCGACGGCGAGCGGGGTGCACTTCTCCACCGTGTCGCGCGCGCTCGATCCGGCGCGGCGCAAGCGCATCAGCAAGGAGGTGCTCGAGCTGGTGGAAGAGACGGCGCGCCGCCTCGGTTACCAGCCCAACCGCGCCGCATCGGCGCTGCGCACGGGCCGCACGCACACGATCGGCGTGCTGGTGCCCGACATCACCAACCCGGTGTTCCCGCCCATCCTGCAGGGCATCGAGGCGAGCGCCGCGGCGCGCGGCTACTTCGTCTTCGTGGCCAACGTGGGCGACCCGCAGCTCGCGCGGCCGATCCTGGCGCGCATGCAGGCCCAGCAGATCGACGGGCTGGTCATGGCCATCGCACTGCGCGACGACCCGTTGATCGACTTCGTGCGCGACAACGGCCTGCATGCGGTGATGGTCAACCGCGCCGACGAGAGCGGCCGGCTGCCCGCGGCGGTGAGTGACGACCGGCTGGCGATGAAGCTGGCGGTCGACCACCTCGCAGCGCTCGGCCATCGCCGCATCGCGCACCTGGCCGGTCCGCAGAACGTGCCCACCGGCGTGGGCCGCCGCCAGGGCGTGGAGCAGGCGATGCACGACCATCGCCTGAAGCCCCCGCGCGTCGTCGAGTGCGAGAGCTACAGCCGCGAGGCCGGCCAGCAGGCCATGCGTACCCTGCTGGCCAGCGGGCCGCACCCCGAGGCGGTGGTGTGCTGCAACGACCTGGTGGCGCTGGGTGCCTACGACGTGCTGCGCGAGGCCGGCCTGCGCGTGCCGCAGGACATCTCGGTCACCGGCCACAACGACATGCCGCTGGTGGACATGGTCGATCCGCCGCTCACCACCATCCGCCTGCCGCACCGCGAGCTGGGCTGGCGCGCGGCCGAGATGCTCTTCGACGAGATCGAGGGCAAGTCGCTCTCGGCCTCCACCGTGGTGCTGCGGCCGGAACTGGTGGTGCGCGCCTCGACGGCGGCGCGCAGCGTTTCATAAGCAAAAAGTGCCGCAAGCGCGCTCTGCGCTTGCGGCACCAGCTATCGATTTGGTAGCAGATCAGGTGCGGATGCGTCCGTCGCCTGTGATCATCGACAGCTCCACGAATTTCGAGGCGACGTGGTTCTTCGGCGAGAACGAGACCTCGAAGCCGCCGAACTGCTGGCGGTCGATGCTTTCCAGCCCGGCGATGAGTCCGTCGCGCGAAGGCTTGCCGCTGCCGCGCTTCAGCCCCTCGACCAGCACGCGCGCGGCCAGGTAGCCCTCGATGCTGGAGAAGTTCGCCTGCACCTTGCCGCCGGCCTTGCGCGAAGCGTCGGTGAACTCGCGCGTGATCGGGTTGGCGCTGCTGTAGGGCGAAGGCATGACCTGCGAGACGACGATGCCGGCACCGTCCTTGCCCAGCTCGTCGGCCAGCGCCTGCGTGCCGACGAAGGACACGTTGTAGAAGGTGCCGCCGTAGCCGGCCTTACGCGCCTCGCGGATGAAGGCGGCGCAGCTCTTGTAGGCGCTGACCTGGACGATCGCGTCGGGCTTGGCCGCCACCAGCGTCTTCACGGCCGTGGCCACGTCGACCGAGTTGCGCCCCACCGTCGCCGCCGCCACGGGCTTGAGCTGGTGCTGCGCCAGGGCCAGCGTCACGCCGTCCAGGCCGGCCTTGCCGTAGGCGTCGTTCTGGTGGAAGACCGCGATCTTCTTCAGGCCCAGGTGGTGCAGCTGGTTGACGATCAGCGCCGTCTCGTCGTTGTACGAGGCGCGCAGGTGGAACACATTCTTGTGGAAGGGCTCGCGCAGGCTCATGGCCCCGGTGAAGGGCGCGACGAAGGGCACCTTGTCCTTCACGGCCAGCGGCAGCGCCGCCACGCTCGTGGGCGTGCCGATGTAGCCGAAGAGGGCGAACACGTCCTCCTGGATGAGTTTCTGCGTGTTGGCCACCGTGCGCTCGGGTTCGTAACCGTCGTCGAGCTGCTTGATGACCACCTTGCGCGCGCCCGGCTGGGCGCTGTACTGCTCGAGGAAGAGCTTCGCGCCTTCGTAGAACTGGATGCCCAGCTGCGCGGCCGGCCCGGTGAAGGGCGCGGACTGGCCCAGCACGATCGGCGCCTCGCTCTGCGCGCGTGCCACGCCCGCGAAGCCGGCCAGCATCGACGCGCCGGCGCCCAAGGAGAAATGTCTGCGGTTGATCATCGGAAAACCCCCTCGCGCGCTGCTCGCGCGCTCCCACTAGACTCGGCCGACCGCCTTGCGCGGGCCCGCCTCGTCCATCTTCTTGCTGTTGTTGCCATGACTCCCCTGTCCAATGCCGTCGTGCGAGGGGCCTGTCCCCACGATTGCCCTGACACCTGCGCGCTCGTCACCACCGTGCAGGACGGCAAGGCCATCAAGCTGCAGGGCAACCCGGACCACCGCCACACGGCGGGTGTGCTGTGCACCAAGGTGTCGCGCTACATCGAGCGCAACGACCACCCCGAACGTCTCACCCAGCCGATGCGCCGCGTCGGCCCCAAAGGGGCTGGACGCTTCGAGCCGGTGTCGTGGGACGTCGCACTGGACGACATCGCCGATCGCCTGGCCCGGCTGAGTTGTAACAATCCAGATACGATTTTGCCTTACAGCTACGCCGGCACCATGGGTTTGGTGCAGGGCGAGTCGATGGATCGTCGTTTTTTCCACCAACTGGGCGCGTCGCTGCTCGACCGGACCATCTGCTCCACCGCCGGGGGTGATGCTTTGGTTTACACCTTGGGCGGCAAGGTGGGCATGCGGGTGGAGTTCTTTGCGGAAGCCAAGCTCATCCTGATCTGGGGCAGCAACTCCATCGCGAGCAACCTGCATTTCTGGCGCCACGCCCAGGCCGCCAAGCGGGCCGGCGCGCGCCTGGTGTGCATCGATCCGCGCAAGACCGAGACGGCCGACAAGTGCGACGAGCACATCGCCCTGCTGCCCGGTACCGATGGCGCCCTGGCACTGGCGCTGATGCACGAACTCATCACGCACGACTGGCTGGACCACGACTACATCGCCCAGCACACGCTGGGCTGGGAGCGACTGCGCGAACGCGCGCTGCAATGGCCGCCCGAGCGTGCGGCCGCCGTGTGCGGCGTGCCGGTGCAGCAGATCCGCGACCTGGCGCGCGCCTACGGCACGACGAAGCCGGCCGCCATTCGCCTGAACTACGGCATGCAGCGCGTGCGCGGCGGCGGCAACGCGGCCCGCGCCATCGCCTGCCTACCGGCGCTGGTGGGCGCCTGGCGCGATCGCGCGGGCGGACTGCTGCTCAGCGCCTCGGGCCAGTTCCCGGTCGACCGCGCGGCATTGCAGCGGCCCGAGCTCCTGGCCGGGCGCCGGCCGCGCACCGTCAACATGGTGCGCATCGGCGATGCGCTGCTGGGCGACGCGGATGCGCTCTCGGGCGGCCCGCCGATCGAGGCGGTCGTCGTCTACAACAGCAACCCCGTTGCGGTGGCGCCCGAGTCGGCCAAGGTGGCGGCCGGCTTCGCGCGCGAAGACCTCTTCACCGTCGTGCTGGAGCAGTTCCAGACCGACACCGCCGACTATGCCGACTACCTGCTGCCGGCCACCACGCAACTGGAACATTGGGACATTCACACCAGTTACGGCCACACCGACGTGCTGCTCAACCGCCCGGCCGTCGCGCCGCGCGGCGAAGCGCGCAGCAACGCCTGGGTGTTCCGCGAGCTGGCGCGACGCATGGGCTTCGACGATCCGTGCTTCCAGGACGACGACGAGGCGCTGTGTCGTCAGGCCTTCGCGCCTGGCGCCATCGACTGGGCCGCGCTCGAGTCGCAAGGCTTCGCCAGCGTGCCCTTGCCCGAGGCGCCCTATGCGAACGGGGGCTTTCCCACGCCCTCGGGCCGGGTCGAGTTCTTCAGCGAACGGCTGGCCGCGCAGGGCCTGGACGGCCTGCCCGACCACCTGCCCAACCACGAGCCTTCCGGCAGCTCCGCCGACTACCCGCTGGCCATGATCTCGCCACCGGCGCGCAATTTCCTCAACAGCAGCTTCGTCAACGTCAAGAGCCTGCGCGCCATCGAGGGCGAGCCGCTGCTGGAGATCCACGCCGACGACGCCGTTGCGCGCGGCATCGCCGACGGGGCCATGGTGCGCGTGTTCAACGGCCGCGGCGAACACCGCTGCCGCGCCGAGGTCTCGCGCCGCGCGCGGCCGGGCGTCGTGCACGGGCTGGGCATCTGGTGGCGCAAGCTGGGCGTGGACGGCACCAATGTCAACCAGCTCACCAGCCAGCGCCTGACCGACCTGGGACGCGGCCCGACCTTCTACGACTGCCTGGTGCAGGTGGAGGTGTTGGCCTGAGCCCGACATCGCGCCCCGCGCGCAGCCGCCGGCACCGGCTGCGCTGGCTGGCCGCGGCGCTCGCCGGCCTGGGGCTGGCCGCGCTGGCCGGCTGCGCCAACGTGGGCTACTACTGGCAGTCCGCCTCGGGCCACCTGAGCCTGATGCGCGCCGCGCGACCAGTGCCTGACTGGCTGGCCGATCCCACGACTTCGGCAGCGCTCAAGCAGAAGCTGGAACTGGCGCAGCGCATCCGCCGCTATGCCTCCACGCAGCTGCACCTGCCCGACAACCGCAGCTACACGGCGTACGCCGACTTGCACCGCAACGCGGCAGTGTGGAACGTGGTGGCGGCGCCGCCGTACTCGCTCACGCTCAAGACCTGGTGCTTCCCGATCGCCGGCTGCGTGGGCTACCGCGGCTACTACGCCGAAGCGGCCGCGCAGGCCGAGGCGAAGCAGTTGCAGGGCGAGGGGCTGGAGGCTTCGGTCTACCCGGTGCCCGCGTATTCGACGCTGGGCTGGCTCGACTGGGCCGGCGGCGATCCGTTGCTGTCCACCTTCATCGGCTACCCGGAGGGCGAGCTCGCGCGGCTGATCTTCCACGAGCTGGCGCACCAGCTGCTGTACGTCTCTGGCGACACCGATTTCAACGAGTCCTTCGCCACCTCGGTCGAGCGCCTCGGCGGTTCGCAGTGGCTGAGCACGCAGGCCGGCCCGGCGGCGCGCGAGGACTATGCGCAGTTCGATGGCCGGCGTCGCGCCATGCGCGCGCTGATGGCCGGCACGCGCCGCGCCCTGGCCACGATTTATGAGTCGAATGAGGCCAAGGCGCAGGACTGGCGGGCGGTGGATACTATGAAAAAGGTAGCAATGGACGATTTCCGCGCCCGCTACCAGCAACTGCGCGCTGGCTGGAGCGGCCCGCGCCAGGGCGCCTACGACGCCTGGGTGGCCAACGCCAACAACGCCACCTTCGGCACCCAGGCCGCCTACGATGCGCTGGTGCCGGCCTTCGAGCAGCTGTACGAACGCGAGGGCCGCGACTGGCCGCGCTTCTACGCCGCGGTGCGCCGCATCGCCGCGCTGCCCACGGTGCAGCGGCGTGCCGACGCGCTGCGCGCCGAGGCGGGAATCATCCCCGCGTCCGCGCCCGGCCCGGCCGCTCCTTCTTCTTCTTCTTCTTCATCCACCGCATCCCACGGAGACTCCCCCGGTGCCTGACATCCAGATCGAACGCCAGCACAACCTCGGCATGGCCCGCGCGCGCGAGGTGGCCCGCCAGTGGGTGAGCCAGGCCGAGCGCGACTATGGCCTGTCGTGCACCTACGAGGAATCGGCCGAGGCCGGCGCCTGCGACCGGGTGCACTTCAGCGGCGCGGGTGCCAGCGGCACGGTGGAGGTCACGCCCGAGCGCTTCGGCATGAACGTGCAGCTGGGATTCCTGCTCGGCAGCTTCAGCGAGATGATCGAGGAGAAGGTGTCGCGCAACCTGGACGAACTGCTGGCCCAGGAGCGGCCTGCAGGCTGAACGAGGACAGGCCGCCATGACCGGTCCCCGATGCGATTCCGCCGGTTGTTCGGCCGCCGGCCCGCTGGCAGGCCTGAAGGTCGTCGAGCTGGGCCAGCTCATTGCCGGCCCCTTCGCGGCCCGCACGCTCGCCGATTTCGGTGCCGAGGTCGTCAAGATCGAGCCGCCGAACGAGGGCGACCCGCTGCGCAAATGGCGGCTGCTCAAGGATGGCACCTCCATCTGGTGGCAGGCCCAGTCGCGCAACAAGCGCTCGCTGGCGCTCGATCTGCGCCAGGCCGAGGCGCAGGACGTCGTGCGCCGCCTGGCGGCCGAGGCCGACGTGCTGATCGAGAACTTCCGCCCCGGCGCGATGGAGGGTTGGGGCCTGGGCCCGGACGTGCTGCGGGCCGCCAACCCGGCGCTGGTCATGCTGCGCATCAGCGGCTACGGGCAGACCGGGCCGTATCGCGACCGGCCCGGCTTCGGCGTGGTCGCCGAGGCGATGGGCGGGCTGCGTCACCTCACGGGCGAGCCCGGCCGCGTGCCGGTGCGCGTGGGCGTGTCGATCGGCGACACGCTGGCGTCGCTGCACGGCGTGATCGGCATCCTGATGGCGCTGCAGCACCGGCACGCGACGGTGAGCGCCGAATATCCCAAGGGGCGCGGCCAGGTGATCGACGTGGCGCTGTACGAGGCGGTCTTCAACTGCATGGAAAGCCTGCTGCCCGAGTACAGCGCCTTCGGCGCGGTGCGCGAGGCGGCCGGCAGCGCGTTGCCCGGCATCGCGCCCACCAACGCCTACCGCTGCGCCGACGGCTATGTGCTCATCGCGGGCAACGGCGACAGCATCTTCAAGCGCCTGATGCAGTGCATCGGCCGGCCCGACCTGGCCGCCGACCCGCAACTGGCCGACAACACCGGCCGCGTGTCGCAGGTGGCGATGCTCGACGGTGCGATCGGCGAGTGGGCGGCTGACCGTACCGTGGCCGACGTGCTGGCCGCGCTGGAGACCGCCCAGGTGCCGGCCGGCCGCATCTACACCGTGGCCGATATCGCGGCCGACCCGCACTACGCCGCGCGCGGCATGCTGCTGCCCACGCGCCTGGACGATGGCAGCGAGGTGCTGCTGCCGGGCTTTGTGCCGAAGCTGTCGGCCACGCCGGCCGGCCATCGCCGCAACGCGCCCGCCTTGGGAGCAGACACCGACGCCGTGCTGCGCGAGGTGGGGCTGAGCGAGGCGCAGATCGCGGCGCTGCGCGAGCGGGGGGTGGTCGGCTGACCGTCCGACCGAGTGGCGTGCTATCGAATCGATAGCTGCTTGCGAAGGCGGGACGGGCGTTGCAGCCCGATTTGGCTTGGAGCGGCGCGGGCTCAGGCGCCGCGCAGCGATTCGATCAGGTCGATGTACTTCTGCTTGGCGTCGTCGGCCGACACGCCCTTGTGCACGCTCCAGGCGTCCCATTTGGCACGGGCCACGATGTCGCTGAAGCTGGGCTTTTTCTCGGTGTTGTCGCCCAGCGTGGCCTGCTTGTAGAGCCCGTAGATCTTCAGCAGGGTGGGGTTGTCGGGGCGCGCGGGCAGCAGCTTGGAGTTGGCTTCGGCGGCTTCGAAGCGGGCCTGGAGGTCGGAGGAGGACATGGCGTGCGAGGCAGGCGGATTGAACGAAGGCCCGCATTGTGACTGGCTGCGAACGACCGTTCTTTTTTGCCCCTCCAGAACGGTGGACCTTGCAGGCCGGGTCAGTCCCTGAGTCCGGCGCGCGCCAGTTCCACGTCGAGCCGCTCGCGGGCGTCCTGCGGTTCCAGCGCAGCGGCGCGCTCGTACAGCCGCGTGGCTTCGGCCAGGCGCTCGTCGCCCTCGAGCACGAGCAGGGCGCGGGCGTGCTCGATCAGGCCGGTGGGCGAATCGGGGTGCAGTTCCAGGCCGCGCGCGAACAGGGCCCGGGCGGTGTCGGCCCGCACGCCGTAGGTCATGCGGCCGACCAGCGGGCCCACCTTGTCGATCACCTCGGCGTGGAAGGCGCCGAGCGCGAAGTGCGCGTCGGCATGGCGGGGCTGCAGCGCGATGACGCGTTCCAGGGCGTCCTTGAGCTTGGTGCCCAAACCCTGGGCCAGCGCACGCGCCACGCTGACCGCCTGCGCATAGCGCCCGAGCGCATAGGCCTGCCAATACAGCGCCTGGCAGTCGTCCGGCGCCGCGGCGGCCCGGGTCCCGGCACGCTCGGCCACCTGGCGGAAGAGGGCGAGGCGCACGCTCTCGCGTGGCTCGACGTAATTGGCATAGATCGCGGTCGCCTGGTTCACCAGGCTCTGGCCCGCCCCGCCCAGCGCCTGCGCCTCGGTCACGGCGCGGGCGAAATCGCCGTTGTGGTAGCTGGCCCAGGCGCGGGCGAGTGCGTCGCTGGCGGGCGGCGGCTCGGCCTGTCCGGCATGCAGCCGTGCCCAGCGCGCCCGCACACTCTCCGGGTCGAAGTGCGGCAGGTCGGCGAAGGGCAGTGCCACCCAGGCGTGCGTCTCCACGGGCGGCGGCGCGCCGTCGGCGGATGGAATGGGCGAGGTCTGCGGACCCTGCATCGTCATGGTGCGTTCTTGCATCAGGCGGTCAGTGCGGCATCTTCACCAGCATCCATCGTGCCCAGCGTCAGCAAATGTCGCTGCTGGGCAGGCGCCAGGTAGGGGGTGAGCAGCTGCAGCGTGTGCCGGCTGGCGCGCATGAGCGATTCCTGGGCGTGCTCGGGCTCCAGTGCCTCGCGCGGGTTGCCCACGTACTCGTAGCTGAGCCAGTAGGTCACCAGCACCACCATGCTGCGAGCCAGCAGGTCGGCGTCGGCCGGGTCGATGCTCAGGTGTCCGGCCTCGGCCATTCGGCCGAGCAGGGTGCGCAAGGCCGTCTGCTTGCTGCGCAGCACTTGCTGGAACCGTGTTTCCAGGTGCCGGTTCTTGCTCAACAGGTCGTTGAGGTCCCGGTAGAGGAAGCGGTAGCGCCAGATCAGCTCGAACAGCCGGTGCAGGAAGGCGCCGGCCTGCCCGATGTCGCGCACGCCCTGCGCCTCGCCCAGCACGTCGCCCAGCTCGTGCTCGTAGGCCTCATGGAGCCGGTTGATGAGGGCGTCCTTGGCCGGGTAGTGGTAGTAGAGGTTGCCGGGGCTGATGCCCAGCTCGGACGCGATCAGGGTCGTCGACACGTTCGGTTCGCCGAAGCGATTGAACAGGTCGAGGCCCGTTTCGAGGATGCGTTGCGCGGTGCGTCGTGGTGCCTTCTTGGCCATGCGGGGCCTCAAGGGTGTCTCTTGAGGCCACTCTAGCGCAAGAGCGGTGCATTGCCGTGCTGCAGTGCGGCACGGAATCGCGGGGTCAGTCTTCCTTGCTGACGGGGATCTGGTAGCCGTGGCGCTTGAGCAGGGCGTGCTGGCGGGCCGATTCGAGGTCGGAGGCGACCATGCTCTGCACCATCTCGTCGAGCGTGATCTCGGGCACCCAGCCCAGTTCCTGCTTGGCCATCGCCGGGTCGCCCAGCAGCGTCTCGACCTCGGCAGGGCGGAAATAGCGCGGGTCGACCGACACCAGCACGTCGCCGGGCTTGACGCCTGGAGCGGCATCGCCCGAGACGCTGCGCACCACGGCCTGCTCGTCGACACCCTGGCCGACGAACTCCAGCGTGATGCCCAGGGCCTTGGCCGTCTTGTCGATGAACTCGCGCACCGAGTACTGCACGCCTGTGGCGATCACGTAGTCCTTGGGGGTGTCCTGCTGCAGCATCATCCACTGCATGCGCACGTAGTCCTTGGCATGGCCCCAGTCGCGCAGTGCGCCGAGGTTGCCCATGTACAGACGCTGCTCCAGGCCCTGGGCGATGTTGCACAGACCGCGCGTGATCTTGCGGGTGACGAAGGTCTCGCCGCGGCGCGGGCTCTCGTGGTTGAAGAGGATGCCGTTGCAGGCGTACATGTCGTACGCCTCGCGGTAGTTCTTGGTGATCCAGTAGGCGTACAGCTTGGCCACGCCATACGGACTGCGCGGGTAGAAGGGTGTGCTTTCCTTCTGGGGAATTTCCTGCACCAGGCCGTACAGCTCGCTGGTGCTGGCCTGGTAGAAGCGTGTCTTCTTCATCAGGCCCAGCAGGCGCACGGCCTCGAGCAGGCGCAGCGTGCCGATGGCGTCGACGTCGGCCGTGTACTCGGGCGCCTCGAAGCTGACCGCCACGTGGCTCTGCGCGCCCAGGTTGTAGATCTCGTCGGGCTGCACCTGCTGCACGATGCGTGTCAGGTTGCTGGTGTCGGTCAGGTCGCCGTAGTGCAGGTGCAGCCGGCGCTCCTTCTCGTGCGGAT
>JAFEEH010000071.1 GCA_018241185.1 Pseudomonadota bacterium
CCGGCGATGCCGGTGCGCAACGTGCAGGAATTCATCGCCTACGCCAAGGCGCATCCCGGCAAGGTCAGCTTCGGTTCGATCGGCACCGGAAGCTCGTTGCATCTGGCCGGCGAGATGTTCAAGGCCGCCGCCGGCGTGGACATGCTGCACGTGCCCTACAAGGGCAGCGTGCCGGCGGTCACCGACCTCATTGGCGGACAGATCCAGGCCATCTTCGACGCCGGCACGTCTTCCCTGCCGCAGGTGCGTGGCGGCAAGCTGCGCGTGCTGGGTGTGACGAGCGCCCAGCGCGCCAGCGGCACGCCCGACATCCCCGCCATCGCGGAGACGGTACCGGGATATGACGCGTCGTTCTGGTTCGCCATCGTGGCGCCGGCCGGCACACCCAAGCCCATCGTCAATCGCCTGTCCGCAGAGATCAACGAGGTGCTCAAGCAAAGCGCGGTGCGAGACCGCTACAAGGAAAACGGGGTGGAACTCGCCGGCAGCACGCCAGACGAGCTCGCGGCCCGCATGCGCGCAGACCTGCCGCGCTGGACCGAGATTCAGAAACTTGCAGGCGTGAAACCGGAATGAGCATGCACAACAAATTCAAGGCGCGTCTGACCGCGCGCGATCCCCTGTTTGGCCTCTTCGTGGTGTCCAACGCGCTGCAGACGGCCGAGGCGCTGGGCGGCAGCGGCTACGACTACCTGTGCTTCGACGTCGAGCACTCGCCATCGTCGACGCCCGCACTGCACGCGCAGCTGGCGGCGTTGGCCGGCACCGGCACGGCCAGCGTGGTCCGTGTGGCCGGCCTGGACCTCGCGGCCTTCAAGCACTACCTGGACATGGGGGTCGATGCGCTGATGGTGCCCAACGTGCATACGGCCGAGATCGCCCGTGAAGCCGTGCGCTTCACGCGCTACCCGACGGCGGGCGGCATCAGAGGCGTGGGCGGAACAATGCGCGCCACGCGCTATGGGCGCGACAAAGGCTACTTCGCCGAAGCCGCGCATAACACCTGCGTGCTCGCCCAGATCGAAAGCCGCGAGGGTCTGCGCAACCTGGACGCGATCTGCGGCGTGGACGGTGTGGATCTTTTGTTCTTCGGTCCCACCGATCTTTCGGCCGACATGGGCCATCTCGGGCAGCCGGGCCACCCCGATGTGGTCGCGGCCATCGAGGCCGGCATCCGCCGCGCCCACGAACTCGGCAAGCCCAGCGGCGTGTTGGCAGGCGATCCCGACTGCCAACGCTACATCGATGCCGGCGCCACCATGCTCATCCTCGGGTCAGACCTGGGGCTGATGGTGCGCGGTGCCGACCAGTTGGCCGCCAAGTACTGCAAGAAGGGCTGACGACCCATGACGCTGACGATGATCCGGCCGCGACCGGCCGATCGGAAGGCAATGCGCTGCGTCCGGAACCCGGCCGCAATGGAGCGAGAGGCCGGATGCTGTCACGGTGCGCGGGGTCGTGGCATCTCATGAGTTCGATGCACTTCGTCGACCATGGCAGCGGCGGCGGCCCGGAGGTTCTGCGCGTTTCCAGCTGCGCACGCCCGGAACCGCGCCCGGGCGAGGTCTTGATCGAGGTGGCCTACGCCGGTGTGAACCGGCCAGATTGCGCACAGCGCATCGGCCGGTACCCGCCGCCGCCAGACGCGTCGCCGATCCTCGGCCTAGAGGTCGCCGGTCGCGTTGCGGCGCTCGGGCCGGACGCGCCAGGCTGGCAGGTGGGGGACACGGTGTGCGCGCTGGTGCCGGGCGGCGGTTACGCCGAGTTCTGCGCGGTGCCGGCAACTCACTGCCTGCCTGTTCCGGTAGGACTGACTTTGGCTCAAGCTGCGGCTTTGCCGGAGACGTGCTTCACTGTCTGGGACAACGTCTTCGTTCGCGCCAAGCTGCAGCCAGGCGAAACTTTCCTGGTGCATGGCGGCGCCGGCGGCATCGGTACCACAGCGGTTCAGATGGCCAATGCCCTGGGCGCGCGCGTGATCACCACCATCGGCGATCCGAACAAGGCTGAGCATTGCCTTCGTGCGGGCGCCGAGCGGGTTGTGCCCTACCGCGACGAAGACTTTGTGGCGGCTGCGCAGGACTTCAGCGCCGGCAACGGCATCGACGTCGTGCTCGACATGGTGGCTGGCCCCTACCTCGAGCGCGACCTGGACGCGCTGGCTGTAGATGGTCGAATCGCGCTGATCGCGTTCATGGGCGGGCCGGAGGCCACCATCGACG
>JAFEEH010000072.1 GCA_018241185.1 Pseudomonadota bacterium
ACATCAAGACCATCGGCCTGTACCGCAGCAAGGCCAAGCACCTCATGGAGACCTGCCGCATCCTGGTCGAGGAGCACGGCGGCGAAGTGCCGCGCACGCGCGAGGCGCTCGAGGCGCTGCCCGGCGTGGGCCGCAAGACGGCCAACGTGGTGCTCAACGTCGCCTTCGGCGAGCCCACCATCGCGGTGGACACGCACATCTTCCGCGTGAGCAACCGCACCGGCCTCGCGCCCGGCAAGACGCCGCTGGAGGTCGAACTGAAGCTGGAGAAGCGCGTGCCCAAGGCGTTCGTGCAGCACGCCCACCACTGGCTGATCCTGCACGGCCGCTACGTGTGCGTGGCGCGCAAGCCCAGATGCTGGGAATGCGCCGCGCACACGATGTGCAGCTTCAAGCCCAAGACATCGCCACCAACCTGATGAAGGCCCAGGGCGCTCGACAGACGCCTTCCACAATGCCGGGCACACAACGAGGCCTCACGATGATTCCTTCGTCCCGCTTGCGCACCGCCCTCGCGCTGTATGCCGCCATGCTCGCCATGGCTGCGGCTGCGCAGCCTGCCTGGACCCCCAGCCCGCCCAATCCCAACGCGCCCTACCCCGCCGAATCGCGCGATGCCAACGAACAGGGCACGGTGCTCCTGCGCGTGCGCACCACGCCCGACGGCAAGCCCGTCGAGGTGCTGGTGCACCAGTCCAGCGGCTTTGCCCGGCTGGACCGCTCGGCACTCGAGACGGTGAGGAAGTGGCAGTTCCGGCCCACGCCGGACGACGGCACCGTGGTGTGGCGCGAAGTGCCGATCAGCTTCTTCATCACCTCGCCGCCACCGCGGCCGGTGCTCAACTAGCCTCGGTTCGGCCAGCGCCGTCGGCGTGCGCTGCGCTGAAGTCGATCGCGATGCAATGGCGGGCACCGAAGGCCATCGGCGCCGAAGGCCAGTCCGCGGCACTGGCCGGCACGCGCATGCCGCGCGCGATGAGCTCCACCGCACGCATCACGCCCGAATGGGTGACCCACGCGACATCGGCGCCCGTGGCGCGCCAGTCATCCCAGGCGCCGGCCACGCGGGCCATGAAATGGCGTGTGCTCTCGCCGTGGCCGCCGGGCCGCGCGTCGGCGAAGTCCGCGGTCCAGGCATCGAACTCGCCGCGCGCGATGGCGCGCCAGGGCTGGCCCTCCCAGGCGCCGAAGTCCATCTCGGCCAGGCGCGGGTCGATGCACACGGGCGGCAGGTCGGGCCGCAGCGCGGCAAGCGCGTGCGCCAGGGCGAGGCAGCGGACGAGCGGCGAACTCCATAGCGCCACGCCGGCAGGCAGTTCGGCCGCCAGCGCCGCGGCCGCGGCCTGCGTGGCCGCGTCCTCGGCGGCGTGGTCGGTGGCGCCGTAGCACAGGCCCGGCGCGCAGAGCACGGGCGCGTGGCGCTGCAGCCAGAGCTTCATGCCGCTGGCATCCTGCGGGTCGAGGGCCAACACGGCGCGATGCGCGTGCGCTTCGTCACGCCCAGGTCCAGGCCAGCACGAGGTAGATGGCCAGTTCGCACACCTGCTGCGTGGCGCCCAGGCCATCGCCCGTGAAGCCCTGCAGGCGCCGGCGGAACAGGCGGGCCATCCAGACGCCCGCCGCCGCCACCGCCAACAGCATTGCTCCTGCTTTTATAGCGCCTTGCGCAAGCAGGATGGGCGCTACAGCCGGAATTGACCACAAAACTCCGACCGCAAGCGCACCGCCGCCGATAGCGTCGGCCAGCGGCTTGGACTTGCTCGCCCCGCTGTCGCCCACGTAGGGCAGGAAGCGGATCAGGAAGAGCGGCGCCAGGCGGGACAGCACATGCCCCGCCAGGAGCGCGGCCACGATCGCCGACACGCCCTGCGCCGCGAGGGCGGCCAGTAGCGCCACCTTGAGCGCCAACGCCAGCACCAGCGCAATGGCGCCGAAGGCGCCGATGCGCGAGTCCTTCATGATCTCCAGTGCCCGCTCGCGCTGCGCGCTGCCGCCCAGCCCGTCGGCGATGTCGGCCAGGCCGTCCTCGTGGAAGGCGCCGGTCAGCCAGACGGTGGCGACGGTGCTCAGCAATGCAGCCACGAGCGGCGGCAGCCCCAGCGAGGCCAGCGCGAACACGGCCGCGGCCACGCCGCCGACGATCCAGCCCACGCCCGGGAAATGCGCCGCGCTGGCACGCAGCATCTGCGGGCTGTAGCCCACCCACGCCGCCAAGCGCCCGGTGACGGGCACCCGGGTGAAGAACTGCAGGGCGAGCAGGAAGTGGCGCACACCGTCCATGCTCATCGCGCCGGGCGCGCGGCTTCCGCGTCGATGGCTTTCTGTACCGTTCGGAAGAAGGCTTCGCGCGCCGCCGCGGCCTGGGCATCCTGCGCCGACGGCCAGTCGGCGTTGAAGACGATCACCAGTTGCCGCTTCGGGTCGATGAAGATGCCCTGCCCGAAGATGCCGCGCGCGCCGAAGCTGCCGTCGTCGCGCGTCCACCACTGGTAGCCGTAGCCGCTGCCCGGGCGGCCGATGTCGGCACGTTTCGTGGTGGCGTTCGCGAGCCAGTCGTCGGGCACGATGGGCTGGCCGTTCACGCGCGCGCCCTCGAGGATGAACTGGCCGAAGCGCGCGAAGTCGCGCGGCGCGGCCTGCAGGCAGCAGCCGCTGATCTCCTGCCCCGTCTTGCTCAGCAGCCAGGTGGCCGGGCGCTCCATGCCGGCCGGCTGCCACACCTTCTCCTGCAGGTACTGCGCCAGCGGCTTGCCGGTGGCACGCGAGACGAGGATGCCGACGAGGTTGGTCTCACCCGTGCTGTAGTGCCAGCGTGTGCCGGCCGGCGCCTCGCGCGGCAGCGTGCGCATGTAGCTCACCAGCGCGTCCACGCCCGGCTCGGGCTGGTGGTTGTTGAAGCGGGCGACGTCGGAATTCGGGTCGCGGTAGTCCTCGTTCCAGCGCACGCCCGAGGTCATGGTGAGCAGCTGCCGCACACTCACGTCGTCATAGGCCGAGCCCTTCATCTCCGGGATGTAGCGGCTGACCTTGTCGTCCAGGCTCTGGATGAAGCCGTCGCGCACCGCCGCGCCGACCAGCGTCGACGTGAAGGACTTGGCCACGGAGAAGCTGGTCCAGCGCCCCTCGGCGTCGAAGCCCAGGCCGTAGCGCTCCAGCCGCAACTGGCCACCCTGAACGATCAGCAGCGCCGCGCTGTGTTGGCCAGCCATGAAGGCATCGACATCGACCTTCAGCGCCAGCGGCGGGCCCGACGGCAGCGGCCGCGGCGTGGCGCTGGGCGCGATGGTGTGCCACTTGGCGAGGAACGCGATGCGGTCCATCGCCCGGAAGGCGGCGTCGCGCTGCGCCTGGGTCCAGAACAGCACGTCGCGGTTGGTCGGCAGGGCCTTGAGCAGGCCGCGCGTTTCCTTGTCCAGGCTGGCCCAGAGCACGGCGCCCCCGACGACCAGCAGCAGCAGCGCCGCCAGAAGGAGTTTCTTGAAGGTCTTCATGCGAGTGGCTCGCTGCGTGGTGCGCGGGACTGGGAGGGCCGGGCCGCGCGCGTCATGCCTTACGCGACACGCCGGCCGATTCGAAGCCGGCCATCTCGCGCAGGATGCGGCAGGCCGATTCGAGCAGCGGCCAGGCCAGCGCGGCGCCGCTGCCCTCGCCCAGGCGCATGCCCAGCTGGAGCAGCGGCGTGAGGCCCAGCGCACGCAGCATCAGCGCGTGCCCGGGCTCGGCCGACACATGGGCCGCGATGCAGCGCTGCACCACGTTCGGCTGCAGCGCATGCGCCACGAGCACGGCGGCACTGGCGATGAAGCCATCGAGCACGAGCACGCGGCGCTCCTGCGCCGCCTGCAGCACGGCGCCCACCAGCGTGGCGATCTCGAAGCCGCCCAGCGCGGCCAGTGCATCGAGTGGCGCCTTGGCCTGCGCGTGCCGCGCCAGCACCTCGCGCAGCACGGACCGCTTGTGGGCGCGGCCCGCCGCATCCAGGCCCGTGCCGGCGCCGGTGCAGGCATCGATGTCCTGGCCCGTGAGCCGCGCGAGCAGCAAGGCCGCGGCCGAGCTGTTGCCGATGCCCATTTCGCCGAGCAGCAGCACGTTGCCGGGCAGATTGCGGACGATCTCGCGGCCGTTGGCGATGGCCTGCGCGCACTGGGCCGCGTCCATGGCCGGCCCGGCCGCTGAATCGGCGGTGCCCGGCCCCAGGCGGTACGACGACAGCAGGCCCGGCTGCGGCGGCAGTTCGCGCGCCACGCCGCAGTCCACCACCGTGAGCGCCAGGCCGTGTTGGCGCGCCAGCACGCTCACCGCGGCGCCGCCCGCGAGGAAGTTCTGCACCATCTGCCAGGTCACGTCGCTCGGGTAGGCCGACACACCTTGCGCCGCCAGCCCGTGGTCGGCCGCGCACACCAGCATCTGCGGGCGCTCGAGCCTCGGTGCCTCGCTGCCCAGCACCAGGCCGATGCGCAGCGCGAGGTCCTCGATGCGACCCAGCGCGCCCTGCGGTTTGGTCTTGTCGTCGAGCAGGTGCTGCAGGCGCGCACGCAGCGACTCATTGTCGAGGGACGGCAGTTCGGGAATCGGCAGATCGGTCACGTCGAAGGTCTCGGTGCAACGAGCCCGGCGAGCAAGCCCGGCGCGAAGTGGGTGTCGATGAAATCGGCCAGGCCGTCAAAGGTGGCGTCCAGCGTGGGCACCTCGGTGCCGAAGAGCGCGCGCAGCACCGCGGCGTCTTCGAACAGGCCGTGCAGGTAGACGCCCAGCACGTTGCCCCGCGCGTTCTGCCAGGCCAGACCCTCGGGCATGACGGCACCGCCGTCGCCCTGGAGCTGAGGATGCGCGGCCGTCTGGCCATGATGGATTTCGTAGCCGCCCACGTCGACACCCGAGAGCGCCGACCAGGCGCCATGCAGCGCGGCGAAGCGCGCCTGGCGATGCCGCACGGTCTTCTCGCGTGCGAAGACGGTCACCAGCGGCAGCAGGCCCAGGCCTGGCGCGTTGCCGTCGATGCCGTGCGGGTCGACCAGCGCCTCGCCCAGCATCTGCAGGCCGCCGCAGATGCCCAGTACCGCGCCACCCGCCGCCGCGTGTGCGGCCACGGCGCGGTCCAGGCCCTGGGCGCGCAGCCAATGCAGGTCGCTGCTCGTGTGCTTGGAGCCCGGCAGCACGATCCAGTCCTGCGGCCCGAGCGCGGCCAACGCAGCGGCGCTGCGCACCCACACCAGACGCAGCCCGGGCACGCGCTTGAGCGGCTGGAACTCGTCGAGGTTGCTGATGCGCGGACAGGCCACGACCGCGACCGTGCGGGCGGCCTTGGCCGCACTCAGTGTGCTGCCATCGTCGAAGACACCGTCTTCCTCGGGCAGGCCGTGCTGCCACCACATGGGCAGCGTGGCCACGGTCGGCACGCCGGTCAGCGCCTGCAGCTGCTGCGGCCCGGGCGCGAGCAGCGAGGCGTCGCCGCGGAACTTGTTGAGCACGAAGCCGGCGAGCAGAGCCCGGTCTTCCTCGGGCAGCAAGGCCCAGGTGCCGTACAGGTGCGCGAAGGCGCCGCCGCGGTCGATGTCGGTCACGAGCAGGCAGCGCGCCCGGGCGCGCTGCGCCGTGCGCATGTTGACGAAATCGCTCTCGCGCAGGTTGATTTCGGCCGGGGAGCCGGCGCCCTCGATCACGACCACCTCGTTCTCGGCCCCCAGTTCGTCCAGCGCCTGCGCGATGCGCGGCCACACCGCGGCGCTGCGTGCGCGCCACGGCATGCGCGAGAGCGCCTCGTCGACCTGCCCGAGCATCACCACCTGGCTCGCCGTGTCGCGCTCGGGCTTGAGCAGCAGCGGGTTCATGCGCACGTCGGGCACCGCGCGCGCGGCCAGGGCCTGGAAGTACTGGGCGCTGCCGATTTCGCCGCCCTGTTCTTCCGAACCACCGGCGACCACCCTCGCGTTGTTGCTCATGTTTTGAGCCTTGAAAGGGGCGACCTTGACGCCCTGCCGCGCATACCAACGGCACAAAGCCGTGGCCAGCCAGCTCTTGCCGGCACCGCTGGTCGTGCCCAGCACCATCACGCAACGGGCGGGCATCAGCGGACCGGGCTCGAAGCAGGACGACGGAGGGCGAGGCGCATCGAAAAATCATAGCCGCGGACGTGGCACCGCTGTTCCGCATGCAAGAGGCCGCTTCTGTAAACACCGTCCGTGCCCCGCCATGGCATGCTCGGCCGCATGGATGCCCCCGCCCTCCCCACCTATGACGACGTGGCCGTCGCGGCCGACAGGCTGCAAGGCCATGCCCACCGCACGCCGGTGATGAGTTCGCGCACCGTGAATGCAGAGTTCGGCGCCGAAGTCTTCTTCAAGTGCGAGAACCTGCAGCGCATGGGCGCCTTCAAGTTCCGCGGCGCCTTCAATGCCCTGTCCAGGTTCACGCCCGAGCAACGGCGTGCCGGCGTGGTCGCCTTCTCGTCCGGCAACCATGCCCAGGCCATCGCGATGTCGGCCCGGCTGCTGGGCATGCCCGCCACCATCGTGATGCCGCACGATGCGCCCGAGATGAAGATGTCGGCCACGCGCGGCTATGGCGCGCAAGTGGTGATCTACGACCGCTACAAGGACGACCGTGAGCAGATCGGCCGCGACCTGGCCACCCGGCACGGCTACACGCTCATTCCGCCCTACGACCACCCCGACGTGATTGCCGGCCAGGGCACGGCGGCCAAGGAACTGTTCGAAGAGGTCGGCGCGCTCGACGCCTTCTTCGTCTGCCTGGGCGGCGGCGGGCTGCTGTCAGGCTCGGCCCTGGCGACGCGGGCGCTGTCGCCGGCCTGCAAGCTCTACGGCGTCGAGCCGGAGGCGGGCAACGACGGCCAGCAGTCCTTCCGCAGCGGCGCCATCGTGCGCATCGACACACCCGACACGATCGCCGACGGCGCGCAGACGCAGTCCCTCGGCCAGCTCACCTTCGCGATCATCCGGCGCGACGTGGACGACATCCTCACGGCCACCGACGCCCAGCTCATCGACGCGATGCGCTTCATGGCCTCGCGCATGAAGCTGGTCGCCGAGCCGACAGGCTGCCTGGGATTTGCCGCCGCGCGTGCCATGAAGGAGCAACTGCGCGGCCAGCGGGTGGGGGTGCTGATCAGCGGCGGCAACGTCGATATCGCCCGCTTCTGCGAGCTGATGGCCGCGCACTGAGCACGGGCCGTCGGCAGTGAACGCTGTCGGCGCGAGCGGGCTTGTTGCTGCTGGTGGGCGTCAGCCGTCCAACCCGGTGTCGTAACGGGTCAGGTCGCCGCTTCGGGTCGCCTCGATGCCGCGTCCCGCACGCACCGAAAGCACGCACAAGGCGAGCACGACGACCGCGCAACCGGCCAGCGCCCACCAGCCGAAGACATGGACCAGGCCCGCCGGCAGCGCCAGCGAGATCAACAGCAAGAGCACGAGTCGCATGGGGTTCGAAATCCTTATCTGGAAAGGCCCCGAATCACTCCCTCGGGCCTGGACCCAAGCCTAATGGCAACCGGCCGTCCGGACCAAGGCATTACATCCCGCGTCGGCACAAAACATCTCCGCGGCCGACGGCGGCGCCCGCGCGCTGCGCGACGTGGCAACGGCGCCACGCGGGCGCGCGGAACAACGTCACAGGATGCGGTTCCGGTTCTGTCCTACCACGAAATGGAGATGGCCAGCGGCATGCTCGGTCCACACAATGTGCCGAACAGAGGATATGCCCATGCCCACCGCCGACGACCTGGACCTGCTGACCGACGGCGCGCTGGCCGAGATGGCCAGCGCCGAACGCCAGCGCGCCTTGCGCGGCGACCGCAACGCCTTCGGCCGCGCGCACCTGCTGGAGCGCGAATTGCGCCGGCGGGCCGGCACCATCAGCAGCTTCGAACCTCCGCTGGATCTCGCATCGATCCAATCGCGCAAGCGCTGGTGGCAGTTCTGGGGGCGAACGCCAAGCGCCGCCAGTGGTGCAGTCGGCCTGCCCTACTGATCCCCCGCCAGGCGCCTTCAGGCGCCTTTTCTTTGCCTGCCGATCGCGAAGTGCAATCGGCCCGCAGCGCCCGCCAGCCGGGCGCTGCGGGCAAATTCGTCACGAACGTGACGAATTGACCGCATCCGGGGCGCCGACCGCAGCCCCCACGCTGGCGGGCGCTTCCCAACCGCCCCCCAGGGCGCGAACCAATCCCACCGCGGCCTGGTATTGAGCGGCCTTGACCTGCAACGCCTGCCGCTGGTTGCGCAGCTCACTGCGCCGTGCATCGAGCAGGTCGAGCTGGCTGATGTAGCCGTTGCGATAGCGCGTGTCCGACAACTGGGTGGCTCGCCGCGCGGAATCGACCGCGGTCTGCTGCACCTGCGCCTGCTCCTGCAGGAGGCGGATGGCCGATAGCTGGTCCTCCACGTCCTTGAAAGCGTTCAGGACTTGCGCCCGGTAGTCGGCCAGCGCCTCGTCGAGCCGGCCCGAGGCGTTCTGCACGCCGGCCTCACGCCGCCCGCCATCGAGGATCGGCAGCGACAGCAGCGCGCCGATGCCCCACGAACGGGCCGACCACTTGAACAGGTCGCCGATTTCGGGCGAGGCGAAACCGCCGCCGGCCGTGAGCGCGATGTCGGGGAAGTAGGCGGCCTGTGCGGCGCCCACGCGCGCCTGTGCCGCCAGCACGGCCGCTTGCGAGGCGGCGACATCCGGGCGCCGCGTGAGCACCGTGGCCGGCACGCCGGCCGGGATGCTCGGCAGCGTGGTGGTCCAGTTCTCGGGACGGATGCCGAAGTTGGCCGGTGCCTCACCCGTCAGCACCGCCAACGCGTGTTCGAGCTCCGCGCGGCGCCGGTCGAGGGCGATGGCGTCCGATTCGGTCGCCGACACCTCGGTCTGCACGCGCGCCACGTCCAGGTCGGCCACGTCGCCCGCCTGCTGGCGGCGCTGCGTGAGGCGCAGCGTGTCTCGGTAGGCCTCGACGTTGTCGCGCACCAGCACGCGCTCGGCGTCCACCGCGCGCAGGGCCAGGTAGGTCTGCGCCACCTCGGCCTGCACCAGCAGGCGTGTGCTCTGCAGCAGCGCCTCGCGCTGCTGTGCATCGAGCCGTGCGGCCTCGCTGGTGCGCAACAAGCGGCCGAACAGGTCGAGTTCGTACGAGGCCGTGAGGCCGGCGTTGACCAGGGTCGACGGCCGGTTGCTCTGGTTGCGGTCCAGTCCCTGCTGGCGCGTGGCGCCGGCGCCCGCGCCCAGTTGCAGCGAGCGGTCCGCGTCGGTGATGCGGGCCAGGGCCCGCGCCTGGCGCACGCGCGCCACCGCCTGCTGGATGCTGGTGTTGCCGCCCTCGTCGCGCACCGCGCGCTCGACCAGGCCGTCGAGGATCGGATCGCGGAAGGCACGCCACCATTCGCCGCGCGGTTGCGACTCCGCGGGAACGGCACGCGTCCAGTGGCCTTCGCGGGGCGTCGCGTTCTGCGCCGTTGGCGCTTCCTTGAACTGCGCCGGAGTGCCGATGTCCGGCAGGCCGGAAGGCGCCGTCGCACAGCCGGCCAGCACCAGGGCGGCCATCAGCGGGGCCAGCGCCGCACGCAGCGGCTGGCGGAGTCGGGTTGCTATCGAAGCATGCATGGTTCTTCTCCTTCGCTTCGTTGCTTCATTCACTCGTGGCGACCCACAGGGGCCGCGGGCTGCGGCAACAGGCCACCGCCATGGCCGCCGCCAGCGCCCCGGGCCGGATGGCTGGCGGAGACGAAGTCCTCGCCGTGCGGCACCTCGCCATGCAGCTTGAGCGGACGGTTGCCGGTGAGCCGGCGCAGCGCCACATAGAACACCGGCGTCAGGAACAGGCCGAAGGCCGTCACGCCGATCATCCCGGCGAACACTGCCACGCCCATGGCCGTGCGCATCTCGGCGCCGGCGCCCGTGGCCAGCACCAGGGGCAGCACGCCCATCACGAAGGCCAGCGAGGTCATCAGGATCGGGCGCAGCCGCAGGCGGCTGGCCTCGATGGCGGCCTGCACCGGCGTGCGGCCGGCGAACTCCAGCTCGCGGGCGAACTCCACGATCAGGATCGCGTTCTTTGCACTCAGCCCCACCAGCACGATGAGCCCGATCTGGGTGAAGACGTTGTTGTCCCCGCCCGAGATCCACACCCCCGTCATGGCGGCCAGCCGGCCCATCGGCACGATCAGGATGATCGACAGCGGCAGCGTCAGGCTCTCGTACTGCGCGGCCAGAACCAGGAACACCAGCAGGATGGCCAGCGGGAACACGACCACCGCCGAATTGCCGGCCAGGATCTCCTGGTAGGTCAGGTCGGTCCACTCGAAGCTCACGCCCTTGGGCAGCGTCTCGGCCGCGATGCGCTTGATCGCGTCCTGCGCCTGGCCCGACGAAAAGCCGGGCGCCGCGCCGCCGTTGATGTCGGCCGTGAGGTAACCGTTGTAGCGCATGGCGCGCTCGGGGCCGAAGCTGGACTGCACCTTCAGCAGGGCCGACAGCGGGATCATCTCGCCCGAGGACGAGCGCACCTTGAGCATGCCGATGTCCTCGGCCCGCGCACGGTACGGCGCATCGGCCTGCACGCGCACGCTGTAGGTGCGGCCGAACTTGTTGAAGTCGTTCGCGTACAGGCTGCCCAGGTAGATCTGCATGGTGTCGAAGATGTCCGTCACCGGCACGCCGAGCTGGCGCGCCTTGGTGCGGTCGACGTCGGCGTACAGCTGCGGCACGTTGACCTGCCAGCTGGTGAACATGCCCGTGAGCTCCGGCGCCTGGTAGGCCTTGGCCATGAAGGCCTTCACCGCGGCATCCATCTGGTCGTAGCCGACCGAGGCGCGGTCTTCCAGCTGCAGCTTGAAGCCGCCGGTGGTGCCCAGGCCCGCCACCGGCGGCGGCGGGAACATCACGATGAACGCGTCCTGGATGCCGGCGAAGGCCTGGTTGAGCTGGCCCGCCACCGCGCCGCCCGACTGGTCGGCGCGCTTGCGCTGGTCGAAGGGCTTGAGCGTCGCGAACACGATGCCGGAGTTCGAGCTGTTGGTGAAGCCGTTGATCGACAGGCCCGGGAAGGCGAGCGTCTCCTCGACGTTCGGGTTCTTCTTCATGATCTCGCCCATGCGGCGGATCACGTCGTCGGTGCGGTCGAGCGTGGCGCCGTCGGGCAGCTGCGCGAAGCCGATCAGGTACTGCTTGTCCTGCGTGGGCACGAAGCCGCTGGGCACGGCCTTGAAGAGGCCGAAGGTCACGCCGACCAGGGCGAGGTAGATCACGAACATGATCGTCTTGCGCGAGATCACGCTCTTCACGCCGCCACTGTAGGCCTCGGAGCCGCGATGGAAGACGCGGTTGAAGCCGCGGAACAGCCAGCCCAGCGTCTTGTCCATGCCACGCGTGAGCGCGTCCTTGGGCGCGTCGTGGCCGCGCAGCAGCAGCGCCGCGAGGGCCGGCGACAGCGTCAGCGAGTTGATGGCCGAGATCACCGTCGAGATGGCGATGGTGACCGCGAACTGGCGGTAGAACTGGCCCGTGAGGCCGCTGATGAAGGCCAGCGGCACGAACACCGCCACCAGCACCAGCGCGATCGCGATGATCGGGCCCGACACCTCGCGCATGGCGCGGTAGGTGGCTTCACGCGGCGTGAGCCCGGCCTCGATGTTGCGCTCGACGTTCTCGACCACCACGATCGCATCGTCCACCACGATGCCGATGGCCAGCACCAGCCCGAAGAGCGACAGCGCGTTGATCGAGAAGCCCAGCAGGTGCAGCACCGCGAAGGTGCCGATCACCGACACCGGCACGGCCAGCAGCGGGATGATCGACGCGCGCCAGGTCTGCAGGAACAGGATCACCACCAGCACCACCAGCAGGATGGCTTCGAGCAGGGTGTGGATCACCGACTCGATCGACGCGCGCACGAACTGCGTCGGGTCGTAGGCGATGCGGTATTCCAGCCCCTCGGGCATGCTCTTGTTGAGCTCGACCATGGTCTTGCGCACGTTGGACGAGATGTCCAGCGCATTCGAGCCCGGGGCCTGGAACACGCCCATGCCCACCGCCGGGTTGTTGTTGAGCAGCGAGCGCAGCGAGTAGTCGGCCGCGCCGAGCTCGATGCGCGCCACGTCGCGCAGGCGCACCACCTGCCCGTCGGCACCGCTCTTGACGATGATGTCGCCGAACTCCTCCTCGGTGCTGAGGCGACCCTGCGCGTTCACCGACAGCTGCACGTCGATGCCCGAGAGCCCCGGCGAGGCGCCGATCACGCCCGCGGCGGCTTGCACGTTCTGGCCGCGGATGGCGGCTACCACGTCGGCGGCCGACAACCCGCGCTGCGCGACCTTCTGCGGGTCGAGCCAGATGCGCATCGAGTAGTCGCCGCCGCCGAAGACCTGGACCTGGCCCACGCCTTCGATGCGCGCCAGCTGGTCCTTGACGTTGAGCACCGCGTAGTTGCGCAGGTAGTCGATGTCATAGCGGCCGTTGGGCGACACGAGGTGGACCACCATCGTGAGGTCTGGCGCACTCTTGACCGTGGTCACCCCGAGTCGGCGCACTTCCTCGGGCAGGCGCGGCTCGGCCTGCGACACGCGGTTCTGCACCAGCTGCTGCGCCTTGTCGGGGTCGGTGCCCAGGCGGAAGGTGACGGTGAGCGTCATCACGCCGTCGGTCGTCGCCTGGCTGCCCATGTAGAGCATGCCCTCGACGCCGTTGATCTGCTCTTCGAGCGGCGTGGCCACCGTCTCGGCGATGACCTTGGGGTTGGCGCCCGGGTACTGGGCGCGCACGACCACCTGCGGCGGCGCGACCTCGGGGTACTCCGAGATCGGCAGCCCGCGCAGCGCGATCAGGCCGGCGATCAGCATGAGCAGGGACAGCACGCCGGCAAAGATCGGCCGGTCGATGAAGAATTTGGAGAGGTTCATGACGAACTTTCAGCGAAGCGCTCGCGCGCGTTCAGGGGTTCGAGGCCAGCTTGTCGCCCTTGGCGTTGCCGGTTTGCGCCGTGGCGTCCATGGGCACGGCCTTGGGATCGACCAGCACGCCGGGGCGCACGTGCTGCAGGCCGTTGACCACGATGCGCTCGCCCGGCTTGAGGCCGCTGGCCACCACGCGCAGGCCGTTGATCGGTGCGCCCAGCGTCACCTCGCGGTACTCGGCCTTGTTGTCGGCGTTGACGACCATCACGAACTTCTTGTTCTGGTCGGTGCCCACGGCGCGTTCGGCCACGAGCAGCGCCTTGCTCTCCTTCGCCTGGCCCATGCGGATGCGGGCGAACTGGCCGGGGATGAGTGCGCCGTCCTTGTTCTCGAAGGTGGCGCGCACGCGCACGGTGCCGTTCTTGGCATCGACCTGGTTGTCGATGAGCTGGAGCTTGCCCTCGAAGGGCGTTCCCTCGGTGGCGGCGGTGCCCATCTGCACGGGGATCTGGCCGATGAGCGAGCGGGCGCTGGCGCCGCCCGGCATGTCGCGCAGCGCGCGGCCGATGACCTGCTCGTCGGCGTCGAAGCTGGCGTAGATCGGGCTCACCGACACCAGCGTGGTCAGCACTGGCGCGCCGGGCCCCGCCGCGACCAGATTGCCCACCGTGACTTCGAGCTTGCCGATGCGGCCGGCAACCGGTGCGCGCACCTGGGTGTACGACAGGTTGAGCTTCGCGCTCTGCAGCGAGGCCTGCGCAGCGCGCAGGTTGGCATCGGCCTCGTTGCCGGCGTTCAGGCGCTCGTCCAGCTCACGCTGGGCGATGGCCTGCTCGGCATACAGGCGGCGCGCGCGTTCCTGCTCACTGCGGGTGTAGGTCGCACGCGCCTGGGCCGACGCGACCTGCGCCGCGGCGCGGTCCACCTCGGCCTTGTAGGGTGCCGGGTCGATGGTCACGAGCAGGTCGCCCTGCTTGACCAGCGCGCCCTCGCGGAAATGCACGCTCTGCACGGCGCCGGCCACGCGCGAACGCACGTCGACACGCTCCACCGCTTCCAGCCGGCCGGAGAACTCGTCCCAGGCGTTGACCTGCGTTTCGGTCACGGTGGCGACCGACACCGGCGTGGCCTGCGGCTGCTGCTGCGCCGGCGGGTTGCTGGCCTCGGCCTTGAAGCTGTGCATGCCGAACACGCCCGCGGCGACGGCCAGCACGGCCGTCACGCCGGTAACGGCGGGCCACACGGTGCGGCGTGCCAGCGAAGTTTCGGACCCGGCACCTTCGGAGCGGTCGGGCGTGCTGTTGTTGTTGCTTGGGTTCGACATGGTTCGTCCTTGTGGGTACTTCGGGGATGCGACAGCCCTCCGGGCGCGGGTGGCGCCCGTCGGGAACGGAAGTGGTGAAAGCGGTGTGCCGCCAGCGCGCCAGCTCAGGGCATCGGGGCCCAATTGGCGTTCGTCAGGCGAAAACTCCCTCCGGACGGCGGTCTCCGCGCCGTCTCGTGCCTTGTAGTGATGTGGGTTCGGCCCTTCGCTGGAGGCCGATCCTCTGGCGCCTAGTGGGGCGGCGGCGTCGCGGCCTGGAAGAAGGCGCGGAATTGGTCTTCCACGCTCTGCTCGCAGGCCGCACAGGCATTGCTGTCGGGTTCGTACAGCGCCTCGGGCCAGTTGGATGCGCCGGGCAGCACCTGGCTGGTCACCGGAATGCCTGCATCGCTCAGGCGCTTCGCATAGGCCAGCGCTTCGTCGCGCATCGGGTCGTCCTGTCCCACCAGCACCAGCGTCGGTGCGATGTCGGCCAGCCGCAGCGACGAGCCTGGTACCGCATAGGGATGCAGCGCATCCATCGGCCGGTGCAGGTACTTCTGCCAGCCCTCGGCCCACTTGCAGTTCACCGTCGCTTCCGCGCAGCTGGCTTCGCGCAGAGACGCCGTGCCGGCGCAGGGGTCGAGCATCGGCGACAGCAGCACCTGTCCCGCGAGTGGCGGGTGCGCCCGGTCACGCGCCACCAGGGCCACGGCCGCCGCCAGGTTGCCACCGGCTTCCTCGCCGGCGAGGAAGATGCGCGCGCCCTTGCCGACCAGCTTGGTGCGCTGCTTGTAAAGCCACTCCAACACCGCGTAGCCCACCTCGATGGGCTTGGGGAACGGAAACTCGGGCGCCAGCGGATAGGCCAACGACACCACGAAGGCACCGGCACGCGCCAGCAGCCGGCCCACGTTGCGCCCGTTGTCGAGATCGCCGCAAACGAAGGTGCCGCCATGGAAGTGCAACACCACGGGCTGGCCGGCGCCGCCGGTCTTCTCGCCGTAGGTGCGGGCGTCGACGCCCTCGCCCTGGGGCAGCTCGATGCGGATGTCCTTCTCGGCCACGGCACGCCCGGCCGGGGCTTGGGCCTCTGGCTGCTGCGGGGTGGGACGGGATGACATGGTGTGGACCTTCCGGATCAACGATGGATGAAATATAAGGGTCGCCGGCAACGCATGAAACCGGGCCGGGCGCCCCACTCTGTTTCCGGCGCGACAACAATCGCCGCGCTTCCAGGGCCCAGAATCCGACCCCTTCCCCGGAACAGGTCAACGCGCATCCACAAGAATGCGCGTTCTCCAGCGCCTGCGACGTCAGCAACCATCCCTTTGCACCTATGGACCAGATCCAAGCCATGCGCGTGTTCGTGCGGGTCGTCGAGGCCGGCAACTTCACGCGCGCCGCCGATTCGCTCGACCTGCCCAAGGGCACCGTCACCAAGCAGATCCAGGCCCTGGAGGCCCGGCTGCATGTGAAGCTGCTCAACCGCACGACGCGGCGCGTCACGGTCACGCCCGACGGCGCCGCCTACTTCGAGCGCGCGGCGCGCCTGCTGAACGACTTCGACGAGCTCGAGGCGAGCATGGCGAATGCGCAGGCGGCACCTACCGGGCGGCTGCGCATCGACGTGGGGACATCCACCGCGCGCCTCGTGGTCATTCCGGCGCTGGCGTCGTTCTGCGACAAATACCCGGACATCCAGGTCGACCTCGGCGTAAGCGACCGCCCGGTGGACCTGATCAGCGACAACGTCGACGTGGTGATCCGCGCCGGCGACATCACCGACCAGTCGCTGGTGGCGCGGCGCATCGGCAACCTGCCCTTCATCACCGTGGCCTCGCCCGGCTACCTGAAGAAGTACGGCACGCCGGCCCACCCGCGTGACCTGGAGCGCGGCCGCCACCACGTGGTGAACTTCTTCGCCGGCAACACGCGGCGCATTTACCCGCTGGAGTTCAACAAGGACGGAGAAACCATCGAGATCGGCGGCCCCTACCGCGTGTCGGTCAACGAAAGCAATGCCCATACCACCGCGGTGCTGGCCGGGTTCGGCGTGTCGCAGATGGTGAGCTTCATCGCGGCGCCCTACCTCGCGAGCGGTGATCTGGTTCAACTCATGCCCGAATGGACGCGCGACTCGCTGCCCGTGCACGTGGTGTACCCGCCCAACCGGCACCTGAGCGCCAAGGTCCGCGCCTTCGTGGACTGGGCAGCCGAGGTGTTTGCCCGGGATCCGCAGCTAGTGCGCGCCTGAAAAAACTGAAATAGCGAACCTTTGGGTTACATTTCGGCCCACCGGCGCCGCTTCGGGCCCGGCCAATCGGGCCCCCTTGATGAATCACGTGATGCGCGCATGGACGTTCTGGATCCGCGCCGAACTCCGCGACGAATGCCAGGAACACCTGGAGAACACCAAGCTCCCCGAACTGCGTGGCGTGCCCGGCAACCTGCGCGCGGCCGCCATCTTCCGCGACCTGGGTGACGGCACGACCGAAGTCGTCGTGGCCTCGCTGTGGGATTCACTGGACAGCATCAAGGCCTTCGCAGGGCCGGACTACCTCAAGCCATCCATCGATCCGGACGACAAGGGCAAGCTGCTCGACCGCGACGTGATCGTTCGCCACTACAGCATCGACGCGATGGACGCCGACGTGTTCGAGCGCGCGCTGAGGTCGCCGCTGCCGCTCTGACGCTCAGGCGTCCATGCAGGACAGCGCTGCCGCCGCGGCGAGCGCGCTGGCGCACAGCGCACGGGCGGCACGTTCGCGATCGTCCTCGGCGAGCACCTCCGGTGCCGGCGGGCAGCCCAGCGGCAGCACCGATGCCGGCAGGCGGCCCCGCGTGCGCGGAAGCGGCAGGGCCTCGGTGCTCCACCAGCCGCCGCCCTCGGCGGCGGGGGCAAATCCGGCCAGGCGGGCGAAGCGTGCATGGCCGTCGCCTTCGAAGTGCGTGAACAGGTTGCGGCCGGCATGGCGTGCCCGAAGGCGCGCGACCAAGGCCCGCCCTGCGCCACATCGCCGGCTTTGGGGCGCCACGTACAGGTGCCGCAGTTCCACGCCCAATCCAGGACCATGGTCGACGGTGAAGGCGATCGCGTGGCGCGTCGCCACGAATGCGCCCTGGCCGGCGGCCACCGCATCCGACAGCTCGACCGCCTTGACCGGGACGCCCAGTTCGCTCTGATGGCGCTCCAGCACCCTCGCCAGCGCGTGTGCCGGCAGGCGGTCGTATCCCGCGCTGCGGGGCACGAGTCGGCGAAGGGCGCCGCGCATGGCGCGCCAAGGCTGTCGGACACCGGCGCGGCGTGCGCCAGGCCGGGTGGGGTGATGTGCACTGCGATGCTGGGGGTCGGTCATTTCTCGCTTCCTTGGCAGCGCGGTTGCATTTCTGCTTGCTGCAATATTCTGAACCTCCTGCTAATTCAAAAGTTCCTGAAAATGCAGCAAGAATCATGCTTTTCAGGCGGCTGATGGCGGTCAGGATTTCCAGACTGCAGCCAGCGCGTCCTGGCCGGCCGGTGGCAGGACACCCAGCCGCACATGCCCCGTGAGACCGAAAGAGGCACAGTCGCGCAGCTTGATGCCCTGCGCGCGCAGCGAATCCAGGGCGGGCTGCAGCGGCGTCGTTGCAGGCCAGCGCGCGCAGAAGAAGTTCGCCACGCTCGGCAGCACCTCGCAGCCCAGCGCGGTGCACACGCGCTGCTGCCGACGCTTCCAGCGCGCCAGCACCGCCAGGCTTCCGGCCAGCCAGTCCTGCGCCGGTGCATCGCCCCAGGCTGCGAGCATGGCCACCGCGTGGGCACCCAATGGCCACGACGGCGCGAGCGCATGGACGCGCGCGAGAAAGGCCGGCGGCGCTTCGCATGGCGCGATCGCATAGGCGCCGCGCACGCCCGTCAGGCCCAGCGCCTTGTTGGGCGACCACAGCTGCCACACGCGCGCGAGGCGATCCGGCCCCAGGCTCCCGTCCGGCGCCCGGTCGAGGCGCAGCGGCGCATAGGCCCGGTCCAGCACAAAGGGCCGGGCGGCAGGCCAGGCGTCGATGCGCCGCGTCAGACAGGGATCGTCCTGCCCCAGCGGCGTCGACGGCTCGCAGGCCCACGCCAGGCACGCAGTCGGCGCGTCATGAACGGCCGCCGTCGCCGCCCGCACGTCCAGCCCGCGCGCCGACGCGGCACGCGCGTAGTCGCCATAGGCCAGGGCCGGCACCGAGACGATGCCACCCCCTTCGACCGCTGCCGCCGCCGTGATGCGCGCGATGAACTCGCTGGCGCTGGCCGCAATCACAATGCGGTCGCGGTCCACGCCGTGGAAGGCAGCGAGCCGCTCGCGCAGGTCGGTGTGGCGCGGGTCGGGGTAGCGCGAGGGGTCGGCGGCACGCAGCGCCTCCAGTGCCGACGGGCACGGACCGCAGGCGTTGGCATTGGTCGAGAAGTCATGCAGCGGAATGCCCTGCGCGTCCGGGCCGCCGTGCACACTCGCCTCCGGCATGCGTTTCACACGATGCGCAGGAGACCGGAGCCCCCTGCGGCAGCGAGCCCGGCAGTGGCCAACGCGGCGGCCGCGAGCACCGCACGGCCGCCCAGCACGGTGCTCGCGCGGACGTCCGCCGAAACGGATGCACGGCCCCGGCCGTTCAGCGCATAGACGCCCGGCTTGCGCAGGCGCACGCCGAGCACCAGCGCCATCGCCGCCATGGGCCAGCCGCTGTTGGGCGATGGCGTGCGCGCGGACTCCCGGGCCAGCCCCGATGGCCAGCGCCCCGCCACCAGCGCGATCAGCAGCGCGCTGAGCCGCGCCGGCCCCCACGACAGCCCATCGTCTACCCGCGCCGCCCACTTGCCCGCCCAGGCCCAACAACGTCCGTCACGCTCGCCCGGGTAGCCCCACATCGCGTCCGCCGTATTGGCGAAGCGGTAGACGGCCGCCCCGGGCAGGCCGAAGAGCACGAACCAGAACAACGGCGCGACCATTGAATCGTTGAGGTTCTCGGCCAGCGACTCGATCGCGCTCTCGCGCACGGCGTCGGCATCGAGCGACTGCGTGTCGCGGCTGACCAGGTGCGCCAGCCGCGCACGACCGGCGTCGAGCGACTGCGCCAGCGCCGCGTCCACCGCCAGCACCTCGTCGCGCAGCATGCGCCAGGCCAGCAGCGGCTTGAGCGCCAGTGCCAGCGTGAGCGCCGCCACCGGCCACGGCAGATGCCGCATCACGTGCCACTGGACCGCCCAGGCCGCTATGAAAACGATAGCTGCTCCCGCCCACCAGGCAAGCGTTCCGAGCACAAAAGGCTTGAAGCTGCCGGCCTCTGGCGTATCGATCGACGGGGCAATGCGCGGCCCGGCCCAGCCGAGCCACGTCCCCATCCACACGACCGGATGCCAGCGCGCGGGCGGTTCGCCCAGCCAGCGATCGATGGCCAGCGCGAGCCACAGCGCGCCGATGGCGACGCAGGCGGTCAGCGCCACTAGTCCTCGATGCCGCGCTGCGCGGGGATGCCGGCCTTGAACGCGTGCTTCACCATCTGCATCTCGGTCACCGTGTCGGCCAGTTCGACGATCTCGGGTGGGCAGCGGCGGCCGGTGAGCACCACGTGCACCTCGCGCGGCCGCTCGCGCAGCGTCTGCAGCACGGCGTCGAGCGGCAGCCAGCCGTAGATCAACGGGTAGGTGATCTCGTCGAGCACCACGAGGAAGAACTCGCCTGAGAGGATGGACGCCCTCGCCTTCTCCCAGCCGTCGCGGGCGAGTTGCGCCGATCGCTCCAGGTCCTGGCTCTTCCAGGAAAAGCCGTCGCCCAATCCTTCGATCATGGGCCCCCACGCTCGGCACTGCGTGTCCTCGCTGCCCCCCGAGGGGGCGCCGTCCGGCTTGGGGCGGCCCGGCGCCGGACGGAATCCCTCAAGCTGCTCGAACGCGCGGTGCTCGCCGAAGCGCGCCGTCGGCACCTTCATGAACTGGAAGATCTTCACCGCCTTGCCGCGGCCGTGGGCGCGCAACGCCAAGCCGAAGGCCGCCGTGCTCTTGCCCTTGCCGTCGCCGGTGTTCACCAGCACCAGGCCGCGGCGCTCGCCCTCGGGTTTGTCGTAGGGCTTGTCGGTGGGGGGTGTTTCGATGTGCATGGCGCCTTTCAATTCGGACTTCCGGACGCAGAGGACGCAAAAGTTGCGCAGAAGTCGCAGAAGAAACCGAAGAAGAAGTAATTGGGATGTCTTTCGCGTCCTCTGCGGAACCTCTGCGTCCTCTGCGTCCTCTGCGTCCTCTGCGTCCGGAAGTCCGTCTTCGCTGCCCGCGCCTCAGCGCGCCAGGGCCACGAACTCGCCCGCCACCTGGTGCACGGCGACGCGGTGGTCGAAGACGGCTTCGAGGGCGCGATGGGTGGCGGGGTCGGCGGCCGCGCCGTGGTGCGCGATGCGACCGGCCGCCATGACGACCATCGCATCGGCGGCCAAGGCCGCATGCAGTTCGTGCAGCACGCTCACGACGGCGCAGCCGGCGGCGGCCAGCTCGCGGGCGGTCGCCAGCCAGTCGGCCTGGTGCGGTGGGTCGAGGTTGGCCAGGGGCTCGTCCATGAGCAGCACCTCGGCCTCGACGGCCAGCGCCCGCGCGAGCAGCACGCGCTGGCGCTCGCCGCCCGAGAGCTGACCGATCGGCCGGTCGCGCCACTCCCAGGCCTGGGTGCGGCGCAGCGCGCGCTCGACG
>JAFEEH010000073.1 GCA_018241185.1 Pseudomonadota bacterium
AACTCCTGTGTGTACTGCCTCTTGGGCAGCTTGCCTTCTCTCATTTCGATTCTCCGTACCTCTGAAGTTATCAACTTCCTGCTGTACGTGAAATCGAGGCAGGGTCAGATTGCGGACCTGGGGGTCCATGAGCACAGCGAGCAGCTAGTGTCCTGTCCCGTTGATACGTGAGCAAAGTCGATGCAGCTTTTCGATGATCGAATCGGCCGTAGCGGTCCACTTGAACGGCTGGCAATTCGTGTTGTAGGCGGCGACGAAGTGATCGATGCGCTGCACGAGTTGCTTGACGCTGGTGAACGAACCGCGGCGGATCGCCTTGTCGGTGATCAGCGAGAAGAAGCGCTCAACCTGATTGAGCCAAGAGCTGTAGGTCGGAATGAAGTGCATGTGCCATCGCGGCCTGCTGGCCAGCCACGCCTTGATCTTCGGGTCGCTGTGCGTGGCGTAGTTGTCGGCAATGCAATGAACGTCCAGCTCTGCCGGCACGGCCTTGTCGATCTCGCGCAGGAAGGACAAGAACTCCTGGTGCCGATGGCGTGGCTTGCACGCTGCCAGCACCGCGCCGTTGAGCACATTCAGCGCCGCGAACAACGTCGTCGTGCCGTGGCGCTTGTAGTCGTGGGTGACGCCCTCGACATAGCCGAACCCCATGGGCAGCATCGGCTGCGTTCGCTCCAGCGCTTGGCATTGGCTCTTTTCGTCCACGCAAATGACTAGCGCGTTCTCCGGCGGGCTCAGGTACAGGCCGACAACGTCGCGCAGCTTCTCGATGAAGAACGGATCGTTGGACAGCTTGAAGCTCTCGCTGCGGTGCGGCTGCAGCCCGAAGAGCTGGAAGTAGCGCTGCACGCTGGTCTTGGAGATGCCCGTCTCGGCGGCCACCGTGCGCACGCTCCAGTGCGTCGAGCCGTTGGCCGGCTTGGTATGCAGCGTGGTCTTGATCAAGTTCGCCACGCGTTCGTCGTCGATCGTGCGCGCAGGCCCGGGGCGAACATCGTCATACAGCCCCGCAATGCGCCGCTCAATGAAGCGCGTTCGCCACTTCCCGACCGTCTGCTTGGTCATCTTCAGCCGCGCGGCGATCGCGTTGTTGGGCTCGCCGTCGGCACTTGCCAGCACCAGGCGCGCTCGACTGCACAACGCCGCCGGCAACGAACGACTACGCGCGAAGGACTGAAGCTGCAAATGCTCCTCGTCCGACAACACCAACTCGGCCTTCGGTCTGCCTGTCCTCATACCGGTAACTCCATTCCAAAGATACCGCGAAGACACGCACGATTAATGCCAGTTAGCCACGGGACAGGACACTAGGAGCTCGCCACCCTTCAGCGATTGGGCGCGTCCGGCGAACGGGACCGTGACGGGGTAGATGGGTGCTGATCGCACTCCCACCGTCTTGCCAGCTGCTCGGCATCCGTCTGGACCGGCGTCATCTCGGCCACAAACCGCTCGACCTGCGCAGCCAATTCTTCTCGACCCTGCCGGCGCAGCGCCTCCGCGGTCGCACCCCAGTCGGCAGTGACGCCATCGCGCGTACTCTGCATCGCCGACTTGCCATCGTCCAGCGAGGCACCGGCCCCCTTCAGGCGTCCAAGCGTTTCCAGAACCTTCCTTCGCATGAACCGAGAGGGACTGGGCACCGTGCGACGCTCACGCTCCTGCCCATCAAGCTGGTTGAACGCGCGCATCGCGCGCAGGCGGTGATGGATCGGATCGCGCAAGGGCCGACGCGTCTGGCCGCGGACCTGCCGCGGCGTCGCGTTGGCGGCGACGCCCTGCTCCCGCATCAGCTCGGCGAACTGCTCACGCCAGCGCCTCAGCGTGTCCTTGCGGATATACAGGCGCCTACGCGCTTCGTACTCGTGCTCGCACTTCACCACCAGGTGCACGTGAGGGTGCGCCTGGTCGGTGTGCAGCACCATCGCGTAGCGGTGCTGCAGCGCGAAGTTTTCTCGGGCGAACGCCTTGGCGGCCGCCAGCACCTTCTCCGCCGGCGTGCCTGCGGGCATCGACAGCACGATGTTGTGGACCAGCTTGGCCCGAGTGTCCTTCTCGCCCTCGGCGGGCTTGGGTCGATGGGCACCCCGGCACTCATCCAGTGCCCACTCGTCGACGAGCTCGTCGGCAGCGCCCTTGCCCTGCAGCTCGACACCCTCGTCGGTCCCGATCGACAGCTTGCCGTGCCGGCCCACGTATTTCAGGTGCGCGCGCACGGTGCCCGAGTCGCGCCCGCCGCCGGACACCTTGACCATGACCTCCGGCGTGCGGCCCACGGTGCGTTGGACCTGCTCGATCTGCGGCTGGCCGAGTCGCAGCGTTCCGCCCGGCCCGCGACGGCCGTGGCTGACGATGTCCAGCGCCAGGTCGCGCGTCGCGCCGCCCGTCCGGGCCAGCTTCAGCATCTGCTTAGGCACGGGCACCCTCCCAGCTCTGGAGATTGCGCTTCACGACGGCCGAGGACGCCTCGCGCGCCGATGCGACTTCATGGCGCACGTGCTCGAGCAGATCCCGAAGCGCCGAAAGGTCCTCGACACCCAAAGAGTTCGGCACCGCGAACTTTCGGAGTTCGCGCCCCAGCGCCGCCATGTGCGCGGTCGAGGCCTTCAGCGCGTCCAGCTCACGCGACGGCAGCACGTCGGTGGCATTGACGTGGTTGTGGATCAGCAGCGTGAGGTAGGTGGCGGGCTTGATGCCGCGGGCCTCCGCCAGGCCTTCGGCTCTTCCACGGTCGCCTTGCCGCAGGCGCACGGTCAGCCGGTCATCGGAACGCGCCTCGACACCGTCAACGCGCTCGCCCGAATCCTTCGAAGCGTCGACGGTCACCGATGCATCGCCGCGAAGGACCTCGCTCACGAGCTTGGCCACGAGGCCCGACTCGGTGAGGCCGTGCTGCGCCGCCAACGCAGCAAACCGGGCCTTCATTTCAGAGGGCAGTCGCGTCGAAATCACAGCGGATTGAGAGGCGGTGGCCATCAGCAACACAGGTCTGTAAACACCATGTGACGGCAGTCTATCCTGCCCTCAATGCCGCACAAGGACTTTGCGTTCGGCGCCGCGAACAAACTTCAGCCGAGCCTCAGTCGACCGCCCTACCACCGCCTCGTTTGACCTTCGAACCCAGGCCCCTCAATCGGTCTCAGATCGCGCGCAACTCAGGATGCCGTTCTCGATCTTCTAGTCCGCCGTCACACCGGCCGACGAACCGGGGACATGCCACACACACCCCGCTGGCCACCCCCTGGCGGGCGTGCCAGCAGGAGACGTCAAGCGCACCGCCTCACGGCCGAGTCCGCAACCGCCGCGCTGACTGACCGCCACCCGCAGGCAGCGCCACAGGTGCCAGATCACGCGTGCTGCCGATGCCGTCGAGCTTCGGCTGCAAGCGCGTGGCGAAGTCGCCGTGCCGCGAACGCTGCGAGGGCGCCGGCTCCGCA
>JAFEEH010000074.1 GCA_018241185.1 Pseudomonadota bacterium
CGGCGTGCTGTGCGGCTACCTGGGCGCGGCGCCCAGCATCGTCTGGGCCTCGGGCCTGCTCTTCGCGGCCGCATTCTTCGTGCTGGTGCCGATCGCGATCTGGATCTACACCGTCGTCTTCGCCTTCTCGGCGCTCTGGTTCGCCCACTACACGCTGGATGCATTGGCGCAGCTGCGCGCGCAGCGCGCCGCCGCCGCGCTGGTGCCCGTGGCCGAGCCGGCCGCGCTGCCCGACGGTTCCGGCGCCGAGCGCGCCGCACTTTCCCAATGGGGTTCGCCATGACCAATACCACCGGCAGCCCTCCTGCCGCACCGGGCGCCTTCGGGCTCATCATCGTCGGCGACGAGATCCTTTCCGGCAAGCGCGCCGACAAGCACCTGCCCAAGGTGATCGAGCTGCTGGCCGCCCGCGGCCTGCCGCTGGCCTGGGCCGAATACGTGGGCGACGATCCGGTGCGCATCACGGCCGCGCTGCGCCGCGCCTTCGCCTCGGGCGACATCGTGTTCTCCACCGGCGGCATCGGCGCCACGCCCGACGACCACACGCGCCAGTGCGCAGCGGCGGCGCTGGGCGTGCCGCTGGCGCTGCATCCACAGGCCGAGGCGCTGATCCGCGAGCGCATGCAGGACACGGCGCGCGAGCAGGGCGTGCCCTACGAGCCCGACCGGCCCGACAACGTGCACCGCCTCAACATGGGCGTGTTCCCCGAGGGGGCGGCGATCATCCCCAACCCATACAACAAGATTCCCGGCTTCAGCGTGCGCGACGTGCATTTCGTGCCGGGCTTCCCGGTCATGGCCTGGCCCATGGTCGAGTGGGTGCTCGACACGCTCTACCCCGAACTGGCCCGTCCGACGGGCGTGAGCGAACGCTCCGTGATCGTTTTCGGTGCAATGGAGGCCAGCCTCACGCCGCTGATGCAGGTGGTGGAGACCTCGCACCCGGGCATCAAGGTTTTCAGCCTCCCGAGCGTCGATCACCCCGTGTACGGCCGTCACATCGAGCTGGGCGTCAAGGGTGACGCCAACCGCCTCGGTGCGGCCTACGAGCAGCTCAAGGGTGGGCTGGTCGAATTTGGTGCGTCAATGGGCCCCGAGTTGGTGCGATGATGATTCAGGCACCAATTCGGGTTGTTTCGGATCGTCGTGCCGCCAAAAGGCGTATCGGGACGGCGTCCCGCCCTCGGTGAGAATGGGCATAGAACCTGCATTCCCCGAATCCGCTTTCCTCTCAACCAACTATCCAAACCAGGAGAAACCTGATGGCCAAGACCGTCGCCGATGTACTGAAGCTCGTCAAGGAAAACGAGGTCAAGTTCGTCGACTTCCGATTCACCGACACCCGTGGCAAGGAACAGCACGTCACGGTGCCGATCAGCGCCTTCGACGAAGACAAGTTCTCCGCCGGCCATGCCTTCGACGGCTCCTCGGTGGCGGGCTGGAAGGGCATCGAAGCGTCGGACATGCAGCTCATGCCCGACCCGAACACGGCCAACATCGATCCGTTCTACGAAGAGACGACGCTCTTCATGCAGTGCGACGTGCTGGAGCCCGCCGACGGCAAGCCCTACGACCGTGACCCGCGCTCGGTGGCCAAGAAGGCCGAGGCCTACCTGAAGTCCACCGGCCTGGGCGACACCGCCTACTTCGGTCCCGAGCCTGAATTCTTCATCTTCGACGGCGTGCGCTGGAGCAACGAGCCCGGCCGCGTGTTCAGCGAGATCGAGGAATACGAAGCCCCCTGGAACAGCGGCGCCAAGCTCGAAGGCGGCAACCGCGGCCACCGTCCCACCACCAAGGGCGGCTACTTCCCGGTGCCCCCGGTCGACAGCACGCAGGACATGCGCGCCGAGATGGTCCTGGTGCTCGAATCGCTGGGCATCCCCGTCGAAGTGTTCCACCACGAAGTGGCGGGCGCCGGCCAGAACGAGATCGGCACCAAGTTCAGCACACTGGTGCAGCGCGCCGACTGGACGCAGGTCCTGAAGTACGTGGTCTGGAACGTGGCCAACACCTACGGCAAGACGGCCACCTTCATGCCCAAGCCCTATGCCGGCGACAACGGCTCGGGCATGCACGTGCACCAGTCGATCTGGAAGGACGGCAAGAACCTGTTTGCCGGCGACGGCTATGCCGGCCTGTCGGACACGGCCCTGTACTACATCGGCGGCATCATCAAGCACGCCCGCGCGCTGAACGCCATCACCAACCCCGGCACCAACAGCTACAAGCGCCTGGTGCCCGGCTTCGAAGCCCCGGTGAAGCTGGCCTACTCGGCCAAGAACCGCTCGGCCTCGATCCGCATCCCGTTCGTGAGCAACCCCAAGGGCCGCCGCATCGAGGCGCGCTTCCCCGATCCGTCGTCGAACCCCTACCTGTGCTTCTCGGCCCTGCTGATGGCCGGCCTGGACGGCATCGAGAACAAGATCCACCCGGGTGAAGCCGCCACCAAGGACCTGTACCACCTGCCGCCGGAAGAAGACGCGCTGGTGCCGACCGTGTGCCACAGCCTCGACCAGGCCCTGGAATACCTCGACAAGGACCGTGCCTTCCTGACCAAGGGCGGCGTGTTCACCGACTCGATGCTCGACGCCTACATCGACCTCAAGATGACCGAAGTGACGCGCTTCCGCATGGCACCTCACCCGGTCGAGTTCGACATGTACTACTCGCTGTAAGAGCCCCCAGGGCTGGGCGTGCCCAGCCCGTCCCCCGCGAAGGGGAGCAAGAAAGCTCGGGGCAGCCCGGCGCTTTGGTTCCGTTTCCCTCCAGCGCTCAAAAAGGACGGCCTCGGCCGTCCTTTTTTCTTTGCAGGGGAACCGCCGGGAGGGCCTGCCGTCGAATTGCAAGAAAATGCAAGGCTCGATGCCTTCCCCCGACCCGACCACCATGAAGACCTTCCTCCCCATCGCCCTCGCGCTGTTCGCATCGTTGGTTGGCCTGAGCGCGCCGGCGCAGGAGCGCGTCTGGCGCTGCGGCAACGAGTACACGAACAACGCCACCGATGCGCAACGCCGCGGCTGCAAGCTGATGGAAGGCGGCAACATCACGGTGGTCCAGGGCACGCGGCCGTCGGGCGCATCGACCGCCTCGTCCGCCAGCTCCGCCAGCAACGCCGCGCGCGCGCCCGCCGGCAGCCCCCGCGTCGAGAGCGCCGATCAGCGCGCCCGCGACAGCGACGCGCGCGCGGTGCTCGAATCCGAGCTCAAGAAGGCGCAGGCCCGCCAGACCGAATTGCTCAAGGAATACAACAACGGCGAGCCCGAGAAGCAGGGCAGCGAGGCCAAGAACTACCAGAAGTACCTGGACCGCGTGGCCGACATGAAGGCCCAGATCGCTCGCAACGAGAGCGACATCGCCGGCCTGCAGCGCGAGATCGGCCGCCTGCCGGCCAACCGCTGATGGCCTTCGGCAAGCCGGCGCCCGCCAGCAAGCGCTTTCAGACCTTCGACCTGCTGGCGACGCTGATCGCCGTCATCCGCGACAACGGCACGCTGCTGTTCGCCAACTCGGCGCTCGAGGACGCCATGGGCATCTCGCGGCGCACCCTCGAGGGGGCGCCGTTCAGCCAAAGCTTCATGGAGCCGAACGTGTTGCTCACGGCCATCGCCGGCGCCCGCAGCAACGACTTCGCCACGCTGCGCTACGAGGCCTTCCTGCGCCGCGGCACGCAGGAGCCGCTGCCGGTGCAGGTCACGCTGGCGCAGACCGACCGCGCGGGCGAACTGGTGGTCGAGATGTCGCCGCAGGAGCAGCAGGCGCGCCAGGACCGCGAAGAGCGCCTGCTGGGCCAGGCGCAGGCCAACAAGGAATTGATCCGCAACCTCGCGCACGAGATCAAGAACCCGCTCGGCGGCATCCGCGGCGCGGCGCAGCTGCTGCAGATGGAAGTCGACTCGCGCGACCTGGTCGAATACACGCAGGTGATCATCCACGAGGCGGACCGCCTGCAGACCCTGGTCGACCGCCTGCTGGCGCCGCATCGCCGCCCGCACGTGGTCGGTGATGTGAACGTGCACGAGGTGTGCGAGCGCGTGCGCTCGGTGCTGCTGGCCGAATTTCCGCACGACCTGGAGATCGATCGCGACTTCGATCCTTCGATCCCCGAGTTCCGCGGCGACCGCGAACAGCTGATCCAGGCCACGCTGAACATCGCGCACAACGCGGCACAGGCCCTGGCCGAGCGCCGCGCGGCGGGCGACGCGAAGATCACTTTTCGTACGCGCGTCGTGCGTCAGGTCATTCTCAACAAGCAGTGGTACCGACTGGCACTGGAATTGCATGTCATCGACAACGGACCGGGCGTGCCGGACGGCCTCAAGGACCGCATCTTCTATCCCCTCGTGTCGGGGCGCGAAGGCGGAACGGGACTGGGGCTGACCCTGGCGCAGACTTTCGTACAACA
>JAFEEH010000075.1 GCA_018241185.1 Pseudomonadota bacterium
AACCGCACCGTCATCGACAACCCGGGCCGCGGCACCAACCGCATCGAGATCACCGGCAACACCGCGACCAACGTGCAGGTGCGCTGCGGCGACGGGCGTGCGGCAGCCACGGGCCAGGGCGCCAACGTGAACAGCGTGAACGTCGACAAGCGCGCGCTCGAGGGCCGCACGGTCATCGTGACCGGGCGCAACACGCGCGACTTCAAGGCCGACGCGGACTGCGCCCATGGCCAACCGGGCGCGGCCAACGTGAACAGCATCAACATCCGATGACGATCGCTTCGAAGACTTTCCCTCGTGCAGCGGTCGCCGTGGCCGTGGCGGCGACCCTCTTCGCTGCCGGCTGCTCTGACCGCGCGACCGACGCGACGCCGCCCGCAGTGACGCCGGCACCGGCCCCGGTGGCAGCGGCGCCCACGCCTGCACCGCCGGCTGTGGCGACGGCACCTGCGGCCCCTGCGCCGGCTCCCGCTGCCGCACGGCAACTGCCGCTGTCCGTGCAGGGCGTGGCCAGCGCCGGCCTCACGGTGCGCGTCAAGGGCATCGAGCTCGGCCCCGACGCGACCGTGCTCACCGTGAGCGCGTCCTTCGCGAGCCAGCTCACCAACTGGACGCAGATGGCCTCGGGCGACACCTACCTGCAGGACGCCGACGGCAACAAGCTGATGCTCAAGCGCGTCGAGGACAACCGCTACCTCAAGATCAAGAACGGCGACACGATGGAAGGCCGTTTGGTCTTCCTCGGCGCCGTGCCGCCGTCGGCCACGCAGGTCAAGCTGGTGCTCAACGAAGGCAGCCCGCAGGACGACCCCAACAGCCCCGGCCTGACGATCGACCTGCCGCTCAAGCCGGCCGGTTCATGATCGGCCGGCGCGCGGTCGCCAGCGTGCTGCTGGTGCTGTGCGCACTGGGCGCCGCCGGCAGTGCCGGTGCCGAGTACCGCGTGCAGCGCAGCGCTGGCCCGCTCGCCGATACGCCCAGCCGCTTCGTGCCGCAGGCCGATGCGCCGACCAGCGAGATGCGCCCTGCCGGCACGGGCAGCAGCTTTGGGCCCGCCGGTGCATCGTCGACCTTCGCGCCCGCGGCCGGGCCCGCGACGCGCTTTCGCCTGGCCGAGGTGCCGCCCGCGCGGCTGGCGCGCACGCGCGAGTTGCTCGACACCCTGCAGGCACGCGAGACGCCGCAGCAGGCCATCGTGATCGACCTGCCGGCCGACGTGCTGTTCGACTTCGACCAGGCCGCGCTGCGGCCCGACGCGCAGGCCTCGCTGGCGAAGGCGGCCGAACTGCTGCAGAGCTACGCGAACGCGCCCATCGCCGTGCGCGGCCACACCGACGCGAAGGGCAGCGAGGCCTACAACGACGCGCTGTCGCTGCGCCGGGCGCAGGCGGTGGCCGAGCGCCTGCGCGCAGCCGCGGGCGGCCGCACCATCGCCACCGAAGGGCTGGGCAAGCGCCGCCCGGTGGCGCCCAACCAGCACGCCGACGGCAGCGACGCCCCCGAAGGCCGCCAGCGCAACCGCCGCGTCGAGATCGTCATCGAGGCGCCGGGCACGCGGCCGGCGTCCTGACCGGCGGCCCATCCCACGGAGACACCATGGCCCTCATCGCCTGCCCCGAATGCGGCCACCAGGTCTCGACCCTGGCCAGAAGCTGCCCGTCCTGTGGCGCGCCGGTCGCCGCAGCGCAGGCCGATGCGCCGCCGCGGCGCGAACCGGTCGTCACCGCCAGCCTGCTGGGCAAGGTGGTCGCTGCCATCGCCGCCTGGCTGGTCGTGCCCTGGGTGGTGCGCATGGTCGCCTTCGTGGCCGGCATCGTGATGCTGATCGTGATGTTCGCCTCCGCGCGCTGAGCGCGCTGGAAATTCGAGCCAAATCGGCCTGCAGCGCCCGTCCTGCTTGCGCAAGCAGCTATGAATTCGATAGCGACATGCGCTGTGCCAGAACCAGCGCCACGACCGCCACCACGCTGGCCGTCAGCAGCGCCCACAGCCCCGCCGTGTAGCCGCCCACCGGTTGCCATAGCACGCCCAGCAGCCACGGCGCGACGGCACGCGCAACGGCGGTCGGCAGCCCCAGCGCCCCGTTGAGCGTGGCCACGTGCGCGCGGCTCACATACTGCGCGATGGCCGTGCCCTTGACGATCGTCAGCATGCCGTTGCCCATGCCATAGAAGGCCACGAAGAGCAGCGCCGCCCACGCGTGGCCCGCGCCGGCCAGCAGCGCCGCCAGCCCGATCGGGATCAGGCAGGGAATCAGCCGGTTCGCCAAGTGCAGGTCGAAGCGGTGCTCGAAGACGTAGAGCAGCGCCCGGCCCAGCACCTGCACGGCGCCGATGCTCGCCGGCACCGCGATCGCCCACGATTCGGCCAGGCCCACACCGCGCAGCAGGCTCACCATATGCGGCGGCAGCGCGGCCGTCACCGCCATCAGCAACACGACGAACACACCGATGAGCAGGAACGGCGCGCTGCGCAGGTGGGTGCGCAGGCCGGGGTCGGCCGCGGAATCGGCGGGCTCGGCAGTGGCCAGCGCCGCCGGTGGCGCGCCGCGCAGCCAGTGGAAGTGCAGCGGCGCGCACACCAGCAGGTGCACCGCGGCCAACTCCAGCACCGTCGCCCGCCAGCCTGCATGCGCCACGCCCCAGGCCACGAGCGGGATGAACACCGTGCTCGCCAGCCCGCCGAGGAAAGTCAGCGTGATGATGGCGCGCCGGAAGTCGAGCGGAAAGCGACGCGTGACCACCGCGAAGGCCGGGTTGTAGAGGGTGCCGGCGAGGCCCAGGCCCAGCACCGTCCACGCGGCATAGAAGCTCCACAGGCCCGACGCCACGCTGTGCAGCAGCAAGCCGGCCACCAGCAGCAGCGAGCCCCCGGTCATCACCGCGCGTTCGTGCCCGCGGTCGATCCAGCGCCCCACCGGCCAGGCCATCGCGCCCTCGGCCAGCAGCGCCAGGCTGAAGGCCAGCGAGGACTGCGCCCGTGTCAGCCCCAGCGACTGCTCCACCGGTTCGAGCAGCACGCCGAAGCCGTAGAAGATGCTGCCCCAGCTGATGAGTTGGCCCACCGACAGCCAGGCGACGAGGCGGCGGTCGTAGCGAGGGGAGGTCATCGGGGGCAAGGGGGATGTGAATCGAATGGATCTGCAACGCCCATGAGATGAGCGCGATGCGCTATGCAATCGATAGCAAGTAATTGGATCGGCAGCTTAGCGCGTTGATGGGGGTGCACTGCGCTATCGGCATCGCAAGCTGGGCAATGTCCCGAGGTCGGCGAGTTCTAGCGTGCGTGTGCTGGTCGTCATGATGAGATCGATCTCGTACTTGAAGCGCATGGAATGTAAACAGCCAGGCAATGTTCTTTGGCGCATTTGTGTTGCACTGATAGGCTTGTTCGCGTCCCCATCCATAGGGGTCAAGCTCGAAGGCGATGGAAACATCGCGGAGTTGATGGGTGTATTCGAATCTCCGAGCGGGAGATCGGAAAAAAATGCAAGGGGGGGGAAATCATGAAGACAGAACGCTTACGCTGCGCGCTTGTTGCTTGCAAGAATGCCGTTGGGTTGAATATCTCTGTCGTGCAAAAGCCCCTCGCGATCTTCAGAACCGCGACGCGCTGCATGACTCGCGTTAGCTGTGCACTGACCTATGTGAATGTTCCGCCTCTTGATGAAAAACTCGATAAGGAGGGACTTGTGGAGGAAAAGGAGCTGCGCCGACCACAGGCCGACTTTAAAGGGAGGCGGCCTCTAAGTGACGTTGTCTTTGCCCGCTTTTGGCTTCTGCTGATACTGGTACTGATGCCGTGCGTACAAGCCTTGGCGGTGATCCCTCCGTCGAGTTATGAGTTTAATGCTTGGCCTTACGGCGCCGATGCCTGGAGTGGTGATCCACTAGTTCCGTGTAATTCTCGAAAAGACTATTTCAATAGCCTTTATAAGGTTCAACACGGATATCCTCAGCGATTTGGTCAGTGGGTTGGTGGAGTCAGCGTTTCCGGCAACCCAATGAATACTTATTGCCCCACGGCGGAGGTTTACGGATTAAACGGCGCTCTTGAGGGTGTTGGCGGATTGAATGCGCCGTTGTTATCGGCCAGGCCTGTATGCTCTAACAGCACCTTGGTTCCCGGCACCTTCGGTTGTGAATGCAATCGAGGTTTTGGGGAAGACTTAGCAGCCGGAATCTGCAAACCTGCCGAATCTGCAATGTGCAAAGCGGATGGCTTGCTTAAAGGCAATCCTATTTCCCCCGCCTCAACCGAAAAGGTGGAATTCCAGACCGACTGGACCGATTCCGGCCCTGCCCCTCTTTCTCTGACCCGGACCTATCGCAGCAATTGGGGCGGCGACACATCTCACCCGGATGTCGGCTTGGGCCGAGTGTGGAGACACAACTATGTGGTCACTCTCCAAACCGCGCCTTCCTACACCACCATCAACACTCCTGAAGGCTTTGCGCGCACGTTTGTAAGGCCCTCGGGCGGTCTGGAATGGATTGCAATAGGAAGCGCCGACGCCCTGACGCAAGCCGGCGGCGTCTGGCTCTATCGCCGCGCGGACGACGATGCTGTGCTGGCCTTCACCGCCGACGGCAAACTGCAGACGCGCACCGAGCGAGGCGGCTTCACCTACACCTATGCGTACGATGGCTCGGGTCGCTTGGCCACGGTCAGCAACCCCTTCGGCCGTTCCCTGGTCTTTGCGTACGCAGGCAACAAGCTCGCCACAGTGACCACCCCTGACGGCCGCGTCATCGGCTACACCTACGACGCCTCAGGCCGGCTTGCCACGGTCCTGTACCCCGACGGCAAGAGCCGAGGCTTCCTGTACGAGAACGCGTCGTTCCCTCAAGCCCTGACCGGCATCATTGATGAGTCAGGTGTGCGCTGGGGCACCTTCGCCTACGACAGCTCCGGGCGAGCCATCAGCACCGAGCTGGCCGGGGGCGTCAACAAGTACCAGGTCAGCTACCCGTCGTCTTCTTCGGCCACCGTCATCGACCCGCTGAACACCAGCCGCAGCTACAGCTACGCCACCAACAAGGGCAAGCTGGCCGTGACCGGTGGCTCGCTTCCTTCCGGGGAGGGTGAGTCCGACGCCAGTTCCCGAGTGCAGGACGCCAACGGCCTGATCACCAGCGAGACCGACTTCAAGGGCGTGACCACCACCACCCAGTGGGACGTGGCCCGGCGCCTGCCCACCTCCGTCACCGAAGCCTCGGGCACCCCCGACGCGAGGACGACCACCACTCAGTGGCACGCCACGATGGCCCTGCCCATCCTGGTCAGCGAGCCCGGCCGCAGCACCGCCTACACCTACGACAGCGCCGGTCGAGTCCTCACCAAGAGCATCACCGACACCCTGGTCACCCCCAGCACCACCAAGACCTGGACCTGGACCTACACCGCCCAAGGCTTGGTCGCCACCGAGCAGGCGCCCAACGGCGCGGTGACCAGCTACACCTACGACACCAAGGGCAACGTCCTCACGGCCACCAACGCCCTGGGCCACGTCACCGGCTACGCCTACGACAACGCCAACCGTGTCATCAGCCAGACCGAGCCCAACGGCCTGGTCACCACCTACACCTGGGATGCACGCGATCGCCTGCTGACCCAGACCGTCGGTGGCACCCAGACCACCACCCTCACCTACAACCCCACCGGCACCCTGGCCACGCTCACCCTGCCCACCGGCCTGAGCCTCACCTACACCTACGACAACGCCCACCGCCTCACCGGCTGGAGCAACAACCGCGGCGAGTCCGGCACCTACACCCTGGACGCCATGGGCAACCGGGTGGGCCAGCAGATCAAGAACGCGGGCGGTGCCGTCGCCTGGAGCAGCGCCACCACCATCAACAACCTCAACCGCGTCAGTGGCCAGAGCGAAGGCGGCACCCAGAGCCGCAGCTACGGCTACGACGCCAACGGCGAGCGTGTCCGCACCACCAACGCCCTGAGCCAGAGCACCCAGTACGGCCTGGACAACTTGAGGCGCACCAAGAGCATCACCAACGCCGCCAACGCCAGTGCCAGCCTGAGCTACAACGCCCTGGACGGCGTCACCGGCGCCAGCGACTTCAAGGGCGTGGCCACCGCCTACGGCCGCGACGCCCAGGGCAACGCCACCGTGGAGAGCAGCGCCGACGCCGGAAGCCGGGTTGCCCAGTACGACAACCTGGGCCTGCCCCAGCAGATCGTCGACGCGCTGGGCCAGGCCACCGACATCACCCGAGACGCCATCGGACGGCCCACCCAGTTCAGCTACGCCGACGGCAAGAGCGCCACCCTGAGCTGGGACACTGCCTTCGGTGGCAGCAACAACGGCAAGGGCTACCTGCGCCGAATCCAGGACGCAGCCAGCACCACCACCTACACCCGGGATGCCTTCGGTCGCGTGACCGACAAGACCATCGCCTTGGCCAACGGCCTGACGGCCTCCATCGGCTACAGCTACAACGCCAAGGGCCAGATGACGGCCCTGCTGTACCCCGGGGCCTACCCCGAGCACTTCGCGCTGGAGTACGCCTACGACGCCACCGGGCGGCTGACAGCCATGAACTGGCGCGGCCAGCCCTTGCTGACCAACATCACCTGGAACGCCCTGGGCCAGCCCACCGGCTGGACCTTGGCCTTCAACAGCGTCTTCGGCGGCAGCGCCGTCAACCAGGCCACCACCCGCAGCTACGACACCGCGGGCCGGCTCACGCAGGTGACCGTCGCCGGCACCCCCGTGCTGGCCATGAGCTACGACGCCGCAGGGCGCATCGCCAGCTACAGCCAGCAGGTGGCCCGCCCCGTCACGCCCAGCGACCCCAACAGCGCCGTCACCAGCGAGCTGATCACCTGGAACGCCGGCTACGACAGCGTGGGGCGCCTGACCAGCCTGGCCACGGCCACGGGTACACCCAGTGCTGCCGCAGCGAGCAACAGCTTCGGCTACGACGCCAACGGCAACCGCACCACGAGCAGCCTCACCCAGGGCGGCACCACCACCAGCCGCACCTACAGCCTCGTGGCCAACACCAACCGCCCGAGCGGCTTCAGCCAGACCAACGGGAGCACCACCACCAGCGTGACCTACGGCTACAACGCCAACGGCGATCTGACCGGCGATGGCCTGAAGGGCTACCGCTACGACGCCACGGGGCGCATGGTGAGCGTGGCGCAGGGCAGCACCGACAGCAGTGCCGTCACGCGCTATGCGTACAGCGCGCTGGGGGCACGGGTCTTCAAGACCGAGCCGCTGTACCCCGTGCAGGGCACCACGGGCAGTGCGCTCGATGCCTTCTTCGCCAAGGGCTGGACGCCGAGCACGGTCAGCGCCGAGCAGGTGGGCTGGGCCTACGGGTACGACGAGGAGGGCACCCTGCTGGGCGAGTACGGCATGGGCGGCGCGCAGAGTACGGGCACCAAGCAGTACGTGTACCTGCCCACGCCGAGCGGGCCGCTGCCGGTGGTGGTGATGGGGGACACGACGCGGTGGGCGATCGCGGCGGACCACCTGAATACGCCAAGAAGACTCACACGCATCGACGGGGCGCTGGAGTGGCAGTGGGGCCTGAGCGGCTTCGGGCAGGAGGAGCCGACGATCGCAGGCAAGAAGTTCCTGCCCAACGCAAGCACCACGACCGCTGACTTCAGTTTCAACCTCAGGTATCCGGGGCAGACCGCCGACAGGGAGTCAGGGCTGGCCTACAACTACTTCCGCTCTTACAACCCAAGCACCGGGCGATACACACAGAGCGACCCAATCGGCCTGGCGGGTGGATGGAATCGGCTCGGATACGCCTACCAAAACCCGCTGAAGTACACCGATCCAACAGGCCGGGCGGTGCCCGTGGCGATTGCTGCATGCATGAGCAATCCTGCCTGTGTCGCTGCTGCTGTGGCCGCAGCCGCCGCTACCGCCAAAGCGTGCGTTGATACCTACCAGGCAGTAAAAAACTGGATGGCCTCCAATAGCAATCCGATTCAGGGAGAGCCAGGCTGTGAAGTGGAATGCCAAAACAAGAAGGGAAACAAAAAGCAGACGCGACGATACGGCGCAGACGGTTATCCTGAAACCGATACCGACTGGGACCATAGCCACGATGGCTTGGGTTCTCCGCACTCTCATGACTGGGGTCGCCCGGCGGATGGCAGTGCTCCGACGCACGGTGATCGCGGTGAGGGTCGCCCGTCCGTCCCAGGTGATCCGGGGATACTCAAGTAACTTGCCGAAGGCGCTAAGAGGTAACTATGGTTTTTCTTGCAATCACTAGTGACGGCTTGGCTAGAGCCATTCAGATAGCAACTGTCACAGGTGACGCGGTGTGGTGCGGCGCAGATGCAATCACTGCATCGGAGTACGCACAGAGAAAAGGCCCAAGTCTGTCGCGTTTTAACTATGACCTTCAGAGTGGCGACGCGTCGATGATGCAAGACGCACTGCAAACCATTGAAGAACATCATCCCGGCGAAACGGTTTGGATTGAAGGTGCAAGCGCTTGGGCCGGCGGTGTTTGATGCTGTTCGATCAAAGCCTGACAGAGAAAAAGCCGCCAGCTGCCCCGTAGCCGCTAGAGTTGGGGTTGGCAGGCGGCTTTGTCAGACGCTCCCGGCGCCCAGGAATTCGTTTCGGTCGCCTACAGCCACCACCCAACGCGGCGCCGCCATCTTCATCGCCCTGCTGGTGGTCACCATGGTGGCCACCCTCTCCGCCGCGATGCTGTGGCGCCAATGGCGTATCACCGAGGTCGAGGCGGCCGAACGCGCTCGCATGCAATCCGCCTGGGTCCTCATCGGAGCGCTCGATTGGTCGCGCCTGATCCTGCGCGAGGACGGCCGCACCGCCGGTGCCGACCACTTGGCCGAGCCCTGGGCCGTGCCGCTGGAGGAAGCGAAGCTCACGACCTTCCTCGCGGCCGACAAGAATGTTTCCAGTGATGCGCTGGAAGGCCTGCCGGATGCCTTCCTCTCCGGCCAGATCCTGGACGCCCAGGCCAAACTCAATGTGCGCAACCTGGTCGAAGGCGGGCAACCTGTTGAAAGCGCCGTCGCTGCATTTCAGAAACTCTTCGAGCTGCTGGGCCTGCCCACCCATGAGGTGAATCTGCTGGTCGAGGGCCTGCGGCGTGTCAGCCCGAACGTGGCGACCGTGTCCGGCTCGCAGGCCGAGGGGGGAAGCGTCAGCGTCACCCAACTGAGCGCGTCCGCGGGTGGCGGGAGCATCCCCCTCATGCCCCAGCGTGTGGGCGACCTCGCGTGGTTCGGCCTGCAGGCATCGACCTTGGCGGCGATCGAGCCCTACGTCACGCTGCTGCCGACGACCACCCCCTTGAACATAAACACGGCCAGCCCCGAAGCGCTGTATGCGAGCGTGCCGGCGCTGGACATGGCTGGCGCCCGGCGCTTGGTGTCCGAGCGGCAGCGGCGCCATTTCGCCAGCCTCGCCCAGGCGGGCGAGGTCGTGCAGCAGACTGGCGCTCAGTTCGTCAACGGGCAGCACGGCGTGGCGACGCAGTACTTCGAAGTGCGCGGGCGCATCCGCATCGACACGACCTGGGTGGAAGAACAGTCGCTGTTGCTGCGTAGCGGAATCAACGTCAGCGTGGTGTGGCGTCAGCGAGGCAGTGGCCGGACCGAGGTGGTTCCACGTCCCTGAGCCGGCGGCCGTTTCGGCGTCTTTCCGGCAGGTTTCGCAGACGCCTCAGCAGCCCAGCGCTGACGCCTGCGCGGCAAAGGCCCTGAGCGAGGTCTTGCAGGCGTCGGCGCGCTGGGCCGGCGGAATGCTGTCCCAGCCCGCCTGGGTCTGTTCGGCGCCGGCGCGCACGGCGTCCGCGATGGCGCCCTGCTGGCGTGCGACACAACTCTGCACACGGTCCAGGTAGGCCTGGCAGTCCTTCGGAAAGCCCGACGGGGCCTGGAGCACGACGGGGGCGGCGGGTGCATTGCGGGCGGCAGGCTCGAATGCGGCGGCTCGTGCCGGCGCCTGCTCCGGTTCCTTGTTGCAACCTGTCAAGGCAAGCGCCACCAGCAGAAGGGCGGGTGCCAGGCCGGCAACGGCCATCGATGTCTTCTTCTTCATCCCTTTCCTCCCTCGTCAAGCACACGCCGGTACTGCATCGCCTCCGCCACATGCGCGACGGCGATCGCCTCGGTGCCGGCCAGGTCGGCGATGGTGCGGGCCACCTTGAGCGCGCGGTGCGTGGCGCGGGCGCTCCAGCCCAGGCGTGCGGCGGCGTTGCGCAGGAAGGCGAGGGCGGCGGCGTCGAGCGCGGCGTGGGTGTCGATGTCCGCCCCCTGCAGCGCGTGGTTCGCGCAGCCCTGGCGGTCCAGGGCGCGGTCGCGCGCGCCGACCACGCGCGTGCGCACCGCCGCGCTGGGCTCGCCGGCGGACGCGGCCAGCAGTTCGTCGGGTGCGACGGCGGGCACTTCGATGTGCAGGTCGATGCGGTCGAGCAGCGGGCCGCTCAACCGGCCCTGGTAGCGCGCGACCTGGTCCGGCGTGCAGCGGCACGCCTTGTGCGACGAGCCGCGGAAGCCGCAGGGGCAGGGGTTCATCGCCGCCACGAGCTGGAAGCGGGCCGGGAACTCGGCGCGCCGTGCGGCGCGTGCTATGGTGATGTGGCCCGTCTCCAGCGGTTCGCGCAGCGCCTCCAGTGCGCTTCGCGGGAACTCCGGCAGCTCGTCGAGGAAGAGCACACCGTGGTGCGCCAGCGATATCTCGCCCGGCCGTGGCGGCGAGCCACCGCCGACCAGGGCCACGGCGCTGGCCGAATGGTGGGGCGCGGCGAGCGGGCGCTGCAGGAAGCGGCCGAGCTCGAAGCGCCCGGCCAGGCTGGCGATGGCGGCGGTCTCCAGCGCCTCGTCGACCGACAGCGGCGGCAGCAGGCCGACGAAGCGCTGGGCCAGCATCGACTTGCCGGCGCCGGGCGGTCCGACCATGAGCAGGCTGTGCCCACCCGCGGCCGCGATCTCCAGCACGCGGCGGGCGGCGGCGTGGCCCTTCACGTCCAGCAGGTCCGGACCGGCCGGCGCCGCGGCGGCCGCCGCCGCGGGCATGCGCGACCAGCCGTCCGTGTCGCTGCCCGCCAAGGCCTCCTGCGCCGCCGCAGCGCCGTCGGGCGGCAGGAAGCGCTGAACCACATCGAGCAGGTGACGCGCGCCGTAGACCTCGATCGACGGCACCAGCGCCGCCTCGCGGGCGCTGTCCATCGGCAAGACCAGCCGGGTCGCGGCGTCCTGGCCGTGCACCGTCAGCGCCATGGCCAGGGCGCCGCGCACCGGGCGCAGTTCGCCCGAGAGCGAGAGCTCGCCAGCGAATTCGTGGCCGGCCAGCCGGTCGGCATCGATCTGCCCGCTGGCCGCCAGGATGCCCAGCGCGATCGGCAGGTCGAAGCGGCCCGAGTCCTTGGGCAGGTCGGCCGGCGCCAGGTTCACCGTGATGCGGCGGCTGTGCGGAAACTCCAGACCTGCGTTCTGCAACGCCGAGCGCACCCGCTCGCGCGCCTCTTTGACCTCGACGTCGGCCAGTCCCACCAGCGTGAAGCTCGGCAGGCCGTTGGCCAGATGCACCTCGACGGTGACTGGCGTGGCCACAAGCCCCAACAGCGCACGGCTGCGCACCAAAGACAGACTCATTTGTTCTTCTCTCCCTGATTTGGTGCATTCGATGGCCGCCCTGGGGACGGCTCCCGCGCACCCTGCCGGCGCGCCGGCCGACATTCGATAACGATTTATAACGATTGCGTGGTGCGCGGCAACGATGCCGGCGTGTCGCACAAGTTCCCCGGCAAGTGCAATTTGGCACGCTCCCTGCTATCAGGTGCTCCGACCCCAACACCACCCTTGCGAGGAGTTCTCCCGATGATGCACCGTTCCGCTGCCCCGACGCTGGCCCTGCTGGCCGTCGCTCTGACCGCGTCCGGCGCCGCCCTGGCCCAGACCGCCGCGGCCGACGCCCCGGCTCCTGCCGCGTCGCCGCTGACCGCCAACATCACGCTGACCACCAACTACAAGTTCCGCGGGCAGGACCAGGACCAGATC
>JAFEEH010000076.1 GCA_018241185.1 Pseudomonadota bacterium
CGGTTCGATCCCGCTTACCTCCACCAATCCGAGAGGTAGCTCAAGTGGCCGGCAACGGCCGCAGAAGACGCCGAAGATCGAGTCCCGAGGTTTTGACCCTATCGTCTAGAGGCCTAGGACATCACCCTTTCACGGTGAGTACCGGGGTTCGAATCCCCGTAGGGTCGCCAAGTTTTGTGGCACTTGGCTCGAACATCCAAGGATGCGAGAGCGGAAGTCACACCAACGCGGAGTGGTAGTTCAGTTGGTTAGAATACCGGCCTGTCACGCCGGGGGTCGCGGGTTCGAGTCCCGTCCACTCCGCCAAGCTCAAAAAGCCCCTGCAGTTCGCTGCAGGGGCTTTTTCTTTGGCCGTGTGGCGGCGAAGGAGGTGGGTGCAACGATGACGACGCGCTACGAACGCTACGCGGACGAGATCGCCGAGTTGATCCGAAGCCAGGCCCTGCGCGCCGGTGACCGGTTGCCTTCGGTGCGGCAGGCCAGCGCATCGCGCGGCATCAGCCCGTCCACGGTGTTCGAGGCCTACTACCTGCTGGAGGCACGTGGGCTGATCGAGGCGCGCGCGCGTTCGGGCTACTACGTCAAGGCGACGATGGCCACGCCGTCTTGGGCCCCCACGATGCCGCGCGATGCCACCGAGGTGGCCATCAGCGACCTCGTGTTCCAGGTGCTGGGCAGTTCGGGCCGGCCCGATCTGGTGCCGCTGGGCTCGGCCTTCCCTTCGCCTGCGCTCTTTCCCCTCGCGACGCTCGCGCGGCACCTGGGGCAGGGCATGCGCGCGCTGCCGCCGGAACGGCTGGTGCAGGACCTGGCGCCCGGCAACGACGACCTGCGTCGCCAGATCGTGCGCCGCTACGGGATCGACGGCATCCCGGTCGCGCCCGACGAGATCGTGATGACCAATGGCGCGATGGAGGCGCTGGGCCTGTGCCTGCAGGCGGTGACCGAGCCCGGCGACGTGGTGGCGGTGGAGTCGCCGACCTTCTACGCCGCCCTGCAGGCACTGGAGCGGCTGAAGCTGCGTGCATTGGAGGTGCCGACCGACGCGCGCGACGGCGTCGACCTCGATGCGCTCGCCGGCCTGCTGGCGCGCCATCGCGTGAAGGCGTGCTGGTTCATGCCGAGTTTCCAGAACCCCCTGGGTGCGCTCATGCCCCAGGCGAAGCGCCAGGCCCTGATCGACCTTCTGGCGAGGCATGAGGTGCCGCTGATCGAGGACGACGTCTACGCCGAGCTCCATGCCGACGCACGCAAGCCTCTGCCCGCCAAGGCCTTCGACCGCGCGGGGCTGGTGATGCATTGCGGCTCCTTCTCCAAGTGCCTGGCGCCGGGCTACCGCGTCGGCTGGGTGGCCGCGGGGCGCTTCGCCCAGCGCGTGGAGCGCCTGCGGCTCATGAGCAGCCTGTCGCCGGCGCTGCCCTCGCAGCAGGCGGTGGCCGTCTACCTGGCCGAGGGCGGCTACGACCGGCACCTTCGCCGCTTGCGACGCCGGCTCGCCGACTCGCGCCGTGCCATGGCGGCCGCCGTGCGGCAGCACTTTCCAGTCGGCACGCGCGTGCACGAGCCGCAGGGTGGCTACCTCGTGTGGGTCGAGCTGCCGCCCTCGGTCGACGCGCTCGAGTTGCACCGGCGTGCGCTCGTGCAGGGCATCAGCGTGGCGCCGGGACCGCTGTTCTCGCCGACGGCGGGTTTCGCGCATTGCATCCGCCTCAACCATGGGCATGTCGACGATCCGCGCATCGACGGCGCAGTGCAAACGCTCGGGGCGTTGGCACACGCCATGGCGTGACGGGCGCTCAGCGCTGCATCGCCTCGCGCTGCGTGACCTCGGTGCCGGTGTTGCCCCAGCTGGTGCGCACGTAGCTCAGCACGGCGGCGATGTCGGCATCGTCGAGCAGGTGGCCGAAAGGTGGCATGCCGTAGGGCTGCGGATTGCCCTCCGTCGCGGGCAGGAAGCCGCCGCGCCGCACCACCTGCACGAGGTTGCTCACGTTGCGCATGTTCACGGCGCGGTTGCCCGCGAGCGGCGGGAAGGTGCCGGCCACGCCCTCGCCGCGTTCGCCGTGGCACCAGGCGCATTGCTGTGCATAGATCTTCTCGCCGCGCTGGAGCACCACGTCGTTGCGGCGTCCCGAAGGCGCAGGTGCCGCGGGCGGCGCCTGCGGCAGCGCCTGCAGGTAGACGGCCATCGCGTGCAGGTCGGCATCGCTCAGGTACTGGGTGCTGCGGTACACCACCTCGGCCATCGGGCCGAGCACCGAGGCGTGCGCGGTGCGGCCGGTCTTGAGCAGGTTCACGACCTCCTGCGTGTCCCAGCCCGCGACGCCGGCCTCCGACGCCGCATCCAGCGCGGGTGCATACCAGTTCTCGCCCGGCAGCATGCCGCCGACCAGGCCGCGCGCCGTGTCGGTCGCTCCCAGCGAATTGCGGCTGCCATGGCAGGCGATGCAATGGCCCAGCCCACCCACCAGATAGGCGCCGCGGTTCCATTCGGCCGAGCGCTGCGCTTGCGGCTCGAAGCGCCCGGGCGTGAAGAAGATCGCGCGCCACACGGCCAGTGCGGCCTGCGTGTCGTACGGGAAGGCCAGCGTGTGGGCGCGGTTGGCCTGCGCCGCCGGCGGCAGCGTGCGCAGCCAGGCGTAGATGGCGTCCGAGTCCTCGCGCGTCATCTGCGTGAAGCTGGTGTACGGAAAGACCGGGTACAGCAGGCGGCCGTCGCGCGAGCGGCCGTTGTGCATCGCGCGCCAGAAGTGGTCGGCGTTCCACAGGCCGATGCCGGTGAGTGGCTCGGGCGTGAGGTTGCTGGTGTAGATCGTGCCGAAGGGCGTCTCGATGCCGCGCCCGCCCGCATACGCCGGACCGCCGCGCGCCGTGTGGCAGCCGGCGCAGTTGCCGGCCAGCGCCAGGTAGCGCCCGCGCTCCACCTGGCCGGGCGAGGCGATGTACGCTTCCGCTCGCGCATCGCTCACGGAGTCTTCGCCGCGCAGGTTCAGGGCGACCACAGCGGCGGCCAGAAGCACGAACACCGCGATCAGCGCCAGCACCGTGCGCAGCAGCAGGCGGCGCGCCGTCATCGGTGGGCCTCCATGGCGCTGCAGGCCACGGGCAGGCCGTTGGCCAGGGCCGTGGCGGGCTTGGCGCCCACAGGCACGGGCTGCGCGGCCAGCCAGCCGGCGATGGCCGTGATGTCCTGGTTGTTGAGCTTGCGGCCTACCTCGGCCATGCAGTCGGGCGCCGGGGCGCGTCGGTCGCCGGTGACCCAGGCGCCCAGCTGCGAGGCGATGTACAGGCGCGGCAGGCCCAGGAGCGAGGGGATGCCCGGCTGCACGCCGGTCAGGGCCTCGCCGTGGCAGCGCACGCAGGCGGGCAGGCCGCGCGCCGCGTCGCCGCCGAAGACCAGTTCACGCCCGCGGGCCAGCGTCGCGGCCGGAAGGTCCGACGCGGCCGGCGGCGGGTAGGGGAAGTCGAGCGAGGCGAAATATTCGGCCATGTCGCGCAGGTAGGCGTCCGAGAGGTTGGCCAGCAGGTGGCTCATGTCGGCCTGCTGGCGGCGGCCGTCGCGGAAGCTGCGCAACTGCTCGTACAGGTAGCCGGCCGGCTTGCCCGCCAGACGCGGGAAGTAGCCCGAGTTGGTGGCCTGGCCGTCGCGGCCGTGGCAGGTGATGCAGGCGGCCATGCGACGCGCCATGTCCTCCGCCGGCGTGGCCCGCGCCCCGGCCTGGGCGACGACGCACAGGGCTGCAAATACCAGGAGGGCGCGCCACGGCGCGCGGCTTGGACGCAGGAACAACTTCATCGTCATGGGTGGGCCGCATTGTGGCCGGCCCACGCTTCGGCCAGCAGATCAGTTGCGGCTGCGCGGAACCGGATCAGCCCAAAGCAAGGGCCGCGCGCTACATTCGCGCGATGCCTCGACACCTTTCCCGCATGGACGGCACGCAGCGATTGGCCTACGGTGCGGTCGCCGGGCTTGCCACGACCGGTGTGGCGGCCGCGCTCGGCGCGCGCGGCATGCCCCTGGGCCTCATCGGCTGGAGCGGCGGTGTCGCGGCCTATCTGCTGCTGGCGCTGTGGCTGGCGCATCGCTTCGATGCGTCCCAGGTCAAGCACCGCGCACGCTCGCTCGACCCGCCGGGCGGCGTGCTGTTGGCGGCCATGCTCGTGGCAGTCGTGATCAGCCTCGTGGCGATCGCCATGCTGCTCGGGCAGGTCAAGCAACTGGACGGCGCACTGCGCGCCGCCCACGTCGCGCTGGCACTCGTGTCGCTCGCCGGCTCGTGGCTGATGATCCATACGATGTACGCGTTCCACTACGCGCACAGCTACTACCAGGACGACGACACGCCCGACGAGGGCGGCCTGGAGTTTCCCGGCAAGGACGAGCCCGATTACGCGGACTTCATGTACTACGCCTTCGTGGTGGGCATGACTTCGCAGGTGTCCGACGTGCAGGTCAGCTCGCGCGAGATGCGCCGCACCACGCTGATCCACAGCGTCCTGTCCTTCGGCTTCAACATGCTGGTGCTGGCGCTGTCCGTCAACGTGGTGGCCGGCATCATCTGACGGCGCCGCGCCGGCCCAGGCGCACCAGCCCGGTGGACAGCGCCACGCCGCACACGATCACTGCGGCGCAGCCGAGCATCCAGGGCGTGACGGCCTCGCCCAGGAACACCGCACCATAGAACACGGCGAACACCGGCACCAGGAAGGTCACTGTCAGCGCCTTCGCCGGCCCGGCCCGGGCGATGAGGCGGAAGAACAGGATGTAGGCCAGGCCCGTGCAGGCCACGCCCAGCGCCACCAGCGACCCCCAGGCCTTGAGGCTGGGCATGCGCGCCGGCGCCAGCCACAGGGCCGGCAGCACCAGGAACAGCGTGGCGCCGAGCTGGCTGCCGGTGGCCGTCGCCAGCGCCGGAACACCTTGCAGCCAGCGCCGCGTGGCGCTGGCCGAGATGCCGTAGCACAGGCAGGCCGCCAGGCAGGCCAGCACGGCCCACAGCGCCGAGCCGTCGCCGCCCGCGTGAAAGCCTGCCGACCGGCTGGCCAGCAGCGCCACGCCGGCGAAGCCGATCACCAGCCCCGCCAGGCGCGAGCCGTCGGGCCGGTCGCCGAACCAGGCCCAGGCCACCAGCGCGCCGAACATCGGCACCGTGGCGTTCAGCACGGCTGCCAGGCCGGTGTTGATCGTCAGCAGCGCGAAGCAGAAGAGTGCGAAGGGCAGGCCGGAATTGAGCACGCCGACGCCCAGCGTGGCCTTCCAGTGCTGGCGCAGCGCCCCGAACTGGCCGCGCGACAGCAGCAGCGGCCACAGGAAGAGCGTGGCCACCGCCACCCGCATCCCCGCGGCCGGCAGCGCGCCGAACTCCGCCGCGCCCACGCGCATGAACAGGAAGGAGGCGCCCCACAGCGCGGCCAGCAGCACGAGGTCGACGACCCAGGCGCGGCCGGCCGCGTCGGCCGGTGCGCCGCCGGGCTGCGTGGCGGCAGCCTTGCCGGCGCCGCTCACGCGCCGGCCCCGCGAGCGCCTTCCAGCGCCAGCAGGGCCGTCTTGCGCGGCAGCCCGCCGGCATAGCCCGTGAGGCTGCCGTCGGCGCCCACCACACGGTGGCACGGCACGATCACGCTGATCGGGTTGCGGCCGACCGCCGCGCCCACCGCGCGGACAGCTGCCGGGCGGCCCACCTGGCGGCTGAGCGCTCCGTAGCTGGTCGTCTCGCCGCGCGGAATGCTCAGGAGTGCCTGCCACACCGACTGCTGGAAGGCCGTGCCGTGCGACAGGTCCAGCGGCAGGTCGAAGCCGTCGCGCCGGCCGTCGAAGTAGGCGATCAGTTGCTCGGCGGCCTGCCGCAGCACAGGGTGCAGGTCGTCGTCCTGCCAGCCGCGCGTGTCGGGGCTGTGCTGCTGGCCGTCGAACCACATGCCGGCCAGTCCGGCGTCGGTGGCGGCCAGGCGCACGCCGCCCAGGGGCGTGTCGATGCGCGTGGTATGCAAGGCGGAGGGAATCTTGAACTTCATGGTCGAATCAGGCTGCAGCGCCCGCCAGTCGGGCGTGAGCAGCTATTGAATTGATAGCAATGGATGGCGACGCGGCCGCTGCGGCATGCCACGCGCGCAGCACCGCATAGCTGCGCCACGGCCGCCAGGCCTCGGACGCCTGCGCGGCGGCCCGGGCGCCCGTCACGCCCAGCGCCTTCTGCAGGGCCACGTCGCCGGCCGGGAAGGCATCGGGCCAGCGCAGCGCGCGCATGGCGATGTACTGCGCCGTCCAGTCGCCGATGCCGGGCAGCGCCTGCAGCGCAGTGCAGGTGCGGGCCACGTCGGCGCCGGGGTGCAGGGCCAGCCGGCCTTCGAGCGTTTCGCGGGCCAGCGCCTGCAGGGCGGCCTGACGCTGGCGCACGATGCCGAGGCGGCCCAGGGCGTCGCCGCTTGCGGCCGCGAGCGCCGCGGGCGTGGGGAACAGCCGGTCCAGCCCGGGGATGGGCGTGTCGATGGGCTCGCCGAACGCCTGCACCAGCCGCGCGCCCAGCGTGCGCGCCGCCGCCACGGTGACCTGCTGGCCGAGCACGGCGCGCACCGCCAGCTCGAAGCCGTCCACCGCGCCCGGCACCCGCACGCCGTCGCCGAACGGGAAGGCCGCATGCAGCGCCGCGTCGATGGCCGCCGGGTCGGCGTCGAGGTCGAACAGGGCCCGCACCCGTGCGATGACGGCCGGCAGCGCCGGCGCCAGCGAATCGCTGACCGACAGCTCGAGTTCGCCGGCCGTCGCGTCGAAGTGCGCGCTCAGCCAGCCGCAGCGTGACTGCGTGCCCTGGCCGATGCGCACCGTACGCGCGAGGCGGTCGCCCCCGACCAGCTCCACGCCGGCGATGGCGCGGCGTGCGAAGAAGCCCAGCATGGCCGCCACATCGTAGGGTGGTCGCCAGCCCAGCCGCACGCGGATGCCCTGTGCGCCGGGCGTGGGGCCGGCGCGGCGCAGCGCGCTCGGGTTCAGGCCGTAGTGCGAGACGAAGGCCGCGTTGAAGCGGCGCACGCTCGCGAAGCCGCTGGCCAGCGCCACCTCGGTCATCGGCAGTGCCGTGTCGGCGATCAACTGCTTGGCGGCCAGCAGGCGGCGTGTCTGCAGGTACTGCAGCGGCGAGACGCCGAACTGCGCCTCGAAGATGCGGCGCAGGTGGCGGTCACTCACGCCCAGGCGCTCGGCGATGGGCGCCACCGACGCGCGCGTGTCGGCAGGCCCGGCCGGCCACGCCGCGTCGGGCTGGTCCATGAGGCGCGCGGCCTGCAGGGCGAGGAGGCGCGAGGCGTCGGTGGTGCTCCAGGCCGCGGCATCGTCCGCGCGCGGCGCCAGTTCGGGCCGGCAGCGCAGGCAGGGCCGAAAGCCGGCGGCCTCGGCCTGCGCCGCGTGGCGGTAGAAGCGGCAGTTCTCCCGCCGCGGCGTCTTCACGCGGCACACCGGGCGGCAGTAGATGCCGGTGGAGGTCACGGCAGTGAAGAAGCGCCCGTCGAAGCGCGCGTCGTGCGTCCTCATCGCCAGGTAACAGGCGTCGCTTTCGGTAGCGTCGATGGGGGTGGGTGAGGGCGGCATGGCGGGCATCCTACGAGGCGAAACCCGCTCGGACGCGCCATTTTCGGACATGTGAGGTGCGGGGGGCGGTGCCTACAATGCGCCGCAGCAAAGAACACAGGGGCCTCCTCATGCAACTCAGCGCTTCGATCTTCAAGGCATACGACATCCGCGGCATCGTGCCCACCACGCTCGATGCCGAGGTGGCCGAGGCGTTGGGC
>JAFEEH010000077.1 GCA_018241185.1 Pseudomonadota bacterium
CGCTCAAAATGCGAACGCCCGATGCTGTGCACCGGGCGTCTGTGGCCGGCTGAACGCCGGCTGTTTGGGTGTCAACGCAATTCAGGACGGGTCACTGCGCGACGCGCTGCTCAGGCCGCCTGCAACTGCTGCGGCGCGGCCCGCTGCGCCGAGCGCCCGGCCGCATGCGCGGCGATGGCATCGCCCAGGAAAGCCGCATCGCGCGCGATGCCCGAGAAGCGCCCCGAGCCCCAGGTGTGCAGCCAGGGCAGGCCGAGGAAGTACAGGCCCGGCTCGCGCGTCACGCCGCGCAGGTGCACCGGATGGCCGCGGCCGTTGAACACGGGCGCATCGACCCAGGCGAAGTCCGGCGCGAAGCCGATGCACCACACGACGCTCGTGATGCCCGACGCCGCGAGGTCCAGCCGCGTGCGCTCTTCCGGCGGCGTCCACACCGGCGCGTAGACGGACGGCGGCGGCGCCTCGATGCCCTTGGCGGCGATGTGCTTGTCGATCGAGGCGTTGATGCCGTTGTAGATGCGGTCGGCATGGTCCAGGTTCTCGCGCAGGTTGGGCAGGAACTGCAGCGCCCCGTCCTCGAAGCCCTCGAGCTGGCCGTACAGCTGCATGCCCTCGCGCGCGAAGCGGCGCAGGTCGATGTCGCGCCCGCCGTCGCGCCCGGTGACGTAGTGGTTGGTGTTGTCGCGCACGCCCTCGCGCAGCGGGTGCTGCGTGACCGGCATGTCGTAGTAGCCCATGTCGGCCAGCCAGTCGACCACCTCCTTGCCGCGGTAGAAGCGCGCGCAGCGCGGGGCGTTGCCGGTGGCCAGCACCACCTGCCGGCCCGCCAGGTGCAGGTCTTCGGCGATCTGCGCACCCGACTGGCCGCAGCCCACCACCAGCACGGCGCCCTCGGGCAACTGGGCCGGGTTGCGGTACTGCGCCGAGTGGTACTGCACCACCGAGGCCGGCAGCTTCTCGGCCATGCGCGGCACCACGGGCCGGTGGTAGCCGCCCGAGGCCACCACCACCTGGTCGGCGGTGTAGAGGCCCTCGCTGGTCTGCACCTGCCAGCGCTCGTGCTCGCCGGCGCGCGACACCTTCTCGACCGACACGCCCTCGATCGCGGGCGCCTTCACCTGCGCGACGAAGCCGGCCAGCCAGTCGTTGATCTGGTCCTTGACCATGAAGCCGTGCGGATCGTCGCCCCGGTACGGCCAGCCCGGCAGCTGGCATTGCCAGTTGGGCGTAACGAGGCAGAAGGTGTCCCAGCGCTGCGTGCGCCAGCTGTGCACGAGGCTGCGCTTTTCGATGACCAGATGGTCGATGCCGCGCTGCTGGAGCTCGTGGCTGAGGGACAAGCCGGCCTGGCCGCCGCCGACGATGACGACGCTGTAGTGGCTGCGTCCGCCGTAGGGATGGGACATGGGGAGTTCCTTGGAGAAGTGGGGTCGTTGTCAGTCGAAGGCCAGCACCGCGACCTCGGCGTCCGGCTGGTGGGCGAAGCGCCCGGCGATCGCCTCGATCTGCGCGAGCTGGTCCATGGCCTGCGAGCAGGCGAAGCCGTACTTGGCACGCACCCGCTCCGACGCGATGCCCAGCGCCTCGCGCGTGCGCGCCAGGAAGTCGGTCAGCGGGTAACGCACGCCGGGCTGCAGGAAGTCCTGCACCACCAGCGAGGGCGAGTAGCAGCGCGTCTCGCTGGCGTCGGGCCAGCGGACGTGGAAATGCATGACGGGCATCGAAGAAATCCTTTCAGGCGGCCTGCGCCAGCGCGGGCACGCGCTGCGCCAGGCCGGCGCGGTAGAGCTGCACATGGCGCGCCGAGCTGGCGGGCCAGCTGAAGCGACGGGCCAGGCGCGCGGCGCTCACGGCCGTGCGCTGCGCGTCGCGCGTATGCAGCGCGTGCGCGAGCGCGTCGGCGATCGACGGCACCGACAGCGGATCGGCCCACGACACATCCGCATCGCCGAGGTGGTCGGTGAAGGGCGGGATGCGCGAGGCCACCACCGGCACGCCGCTGGCCAGTGCCTCCAGCACCACGAGGCCGAAGCCTTCGCGCGTCGAGGGCATCGCCACCACGTCGGCCAGGCGGTACAGCCGCGGCATGTCGGCATCGGCGATGGCGCCGAGCAGTTGCACCGGTTGCCCCGGGCCCGCGCGCCAGCCCAGCGCGGCCAGCGTTTCGTCGAAGCGGCGCGCGTAGGCCGCATGGTCCAACAGGCTCACGCCGCCGGCGATGAGCAGCCGCGCGCCGGGCTGCACCGCATGCAGCCGCGCGAAGGCCTGCAGCAGGCGCACCGTGTTCTTGCGCTCCTCGACACCGCCCATCGCCAGCACGAGGGGACCACCCCCGTCGAGACCCAGCTGCTGCGCCAGCGCGACATCCGCAGGCTGCGCGCGTGGCGAGAAGCGCGCCATGTCAACGCCGTTGTCGACCTGCACCGCCTCGATGCCGTGCGCCTCGGCCAGGTGCTCGCGCCACAGCCGGCTCACGGTGAAGACCTGCGTCGCGGCCTCGAAGGCGCGCTGCTGCCAGTGCATGAGTTGCGGCGCGTCGAAGTGGTCGAGGTGATGCACCGTGCGCACGAAGCCGTCGATGCGCCCGCCGGCCTGCAGGTCGGCCAGTGCATTGCCTCCGATCGAATCGTGCGTGTGCCAGACGTCGAAGCGCTCGCCGCGCCCCAGCAGGCCGCCAAGGTGCGTCGTGAAGGCGTCGATGCGGCTGCGCACCATGGCGACCATGTCACGCGGCGTGCCGGCCACGGGCACCAGCAACACCCGGCACGCCGGTTCGCGGAACAGGCGCTGGCCCGGCGCCGCCGGTGCGAACACGGTCACGGCGTGGCCGGCCGCGTGCAGCGCGTTCGCCAGCTCCAGCGTGTGCACCACGCCGCCGCGCGGGTTGACCGAATGGGTGAGCAGCGCGATGCGCAGCGATGCGCCTTCATGCATGGGCCGGCTCCCGGGCGGGCCGCGACGACGGCGGCTGGATGAAGGGCGCCGCGTCCAGGTCCCACAGCAGCGCGTCCTCGCCGCCGGCGCGCACCTGCACGCGGCGCGAGGCATCGACTTCGCCCACCACCGCGCAGGCGATGTCGCGCGCCGCGAAGCGCGCCAGCACCGTGGCCGCATGGACCGGCGGCACGCTGAGCACGAAGCCGTAGCTCGGGAACGACGACAACCAGCGCATCAGCGGCACGCCGGGCGGTCGCGGCAGCGCATCGATGTGGATGCGCGCGCCCACGCCCGAGCACTCGAGCAGCATCAGCGCCGTGCCCACCGCACCGGCCATGCTGATGTCCTTGGCGGCCGCGCACAGGCCGTCCTCGGCCAGCGCGGGCAGCAGCTCCAGGTCGGCGCGCAGGCGCGCGGCGGGCGCCTGGGTCGACGCGTTCCAGTACGGGAAGGGTTCCTCGTAGCCGCCGCGCAGGTCCACCGCCATCAGCAGCAGGTCGCCCGGCCGCGCATCGAAGCTGGTCAGCAGGCGCCGCGCATGGCCGAGGATGGCCACGGCCAGCTGCGGCCGCTCGCTGCGGTTGTTGCTGTGGCCGCCGACCACCGGCACGCCGTAGCGCGCCGCCGCCTCGGCCAGGCCGCGCAGCACCTCGTCGCCGGGGTGGGTGCCGGTGCTCCACAGCGCATCGACCACGGCCGTGGGCCGCCCGCCCATGGCGTAGATGTCGCTCACGTTGACCATCACGCCGCAGTAGCCGGCGAACCAGGGCATGCGCACGATGAAGTCCTCGACCAGCCCTTCGATGGCGAAGAGCAGGTAGCCGCCATGCCCGTCGGGGATGGCGGCGCAGTCGTCGCCCACCGGCACGGCCTGCGCCATGGCCGCCGCGCCGCCGGGCAGCGCGCGGCCGAGCGTGGCCACCACCTCGCTGATGTCGCGCTTGTGCGCGAAGCCGCGCGTGGCGCGCAGGGCCTCGGCGATCTCCTGCGCGGTCATGGCGCCACCCTCGCGCGCGTGACGTAGCCGCTCACCGGGTCGTGGCACGGCGGATAGACGTCCAGGTCGGCCTGCATCCGCGCATGCGGCCGGCCGTGGATGGCCGTCTCCTCGAGCACGCGCCAGCCCAGCTTGCCAAAGAGCGGCACGTTCTGCCGCTGCACCTGGGCCAGGAAGGTGGTGCAGCCCAGCGCGTGCGCGCGCGAGACGGCCAGGCGGATCAGCGTCGCGCCCAGGTGCCCCTGGCTGCGGAAGGCCGGGTGCACCGCCAGGCGCGAGCCCCACCACTCGCCTGCCTGACCCGTGGTGTCGCCGCGGTGGATGCGCACCGTGCCCACCACCTGCTCGGGCATGCCGGCAGTGCAGGACATGGCCACCAGCAGCTGCGCGTCGTCGTCGATCGCGTCGCGGTCGTCGCGCGCGAAGATGCCCTGCTCGATGCAGAACACCGCGCGGCGCAGGGCCATCGCCTC
>JAFEEH010000078.1 GCA_018241185.1 Pseudomonadota bacterium
GCCGACGGCGTAGTCCGTCGAATAGCTTCCGGTGCGCGCAATCCAGGTCTCGACGGGCTCGACTTCGGCCCGCCAGCCGTCGCATCGCGCCACCCACCGATCGAGCTCGGCGCCGGTCAGCTCAGATACCAGCATAGCTACCTGAAGTCTCGGCTCGCCGCCTGCAGCCGCCCCAGCAACCGGTCATGGTTCACGAGCTTCTGCGCCACGAGCGAATGAACCCCTTTCGCCGACTGCCAGATCCCTTGCACACTCAGCAATGTCGAGCCGCGCATCAGCACCTGAGAGGCAGCGCAGGTCGTGCGCATCCAGCTCGGCCCGGCGGGCCAGGTCCTCGACGTCGGTGAACGGGCTTGTTTGGCGCGCCTGGACGATGCGCGTGGCGCTCGCCTCCCGCATGCCGGCGATCTGCGTCATGCCCAGCCGAACGGCGCGGATCGGCTCCTCTAAGGTGGCGTCCCACCGGTGGGACGCCTCCCCCTGAATCGGCTCCTCGAGCGTGCTCTTCCAGTTGCTCACCGTGACGTCGACCGGCCGCACCACCACCCCATGCTCCCGCGCATCGCGCACGAGCTTCGCCGGCGCATAGAACCCCATCGGCTGGCTGTTCAGGAGCCCAGCTAGGAGCGCGTCCGGGTGGTGGCGCTTGATCCAGCAGCTCACGTAAACCAGCAGCCCGAAGCTCGCGGCGTGGCTTTCTGGAAAACCGTAGCTGCCGAAGCCCTCCACCTGCTTGGCGATCCGGTCCGCGAAGTCCTGCGTGTAGCCCTTGGCGAGCATGCGTTTGACGAGCTTCTGCTGGTGCGGCTCCAGCCCACCCCGGCGCCGCCAGGCACCCATGGCCCGGCGCAGCTGGTCGGCTTCCCCGGCCGTGAAGTCCGCCGCCAGCATGGCGATCTGCATCACCTGCTCCTGGAAGAGCGGCACGCCCAAGGTGCGTTCCGTGGCGGTCTTGATGTCCTCACTGGGGTACTCGATGGCTTCCTTGCCCGCGCGCCGGCGCAGGTAGGGGTGGACCATGCGTAGGGAGGCGCATGGCGATCAAGCAACTACCGCAAGGGGTTGCCCCGCCCGGAACTGCACAAACGCAGCGCGGAAGCGAGGGCGATGCTGGAAGCATTGGACCGTTGAGGACCTTGCGCCCCCTGCATAAACCGGAGCGTGCAGAGCGATCCATTCCAGAAAGGGGGTGCGGTCGACCGAGGCAAAATGTCGAGCCTCAAGCGTTGGCGGGAGGGCTGCCATCTGCGCTTTTGGGGTTGCCGCGCCGCAGGCGCTTCGCTAGAACGATGAGATGACCAACATCACTGACCCGAAGCCGGCGATCCATGCCGAGCTGCAGCGCATCGAGGAAGACTGCATCCACTCCGGCAAGGCGCATTTCAACGCTGGTATTCGCTGGGCGAAGTATCACTACGGCCTTGGCATTCCATCGGTGGTCATGAGTGCACTAGCCGGCCTTGCGTTCTTCAAGGACTTTCCTGAGGTGGCAGGTGTCATGTCCGGCATTGTTGCGATCCTTACGGCACTGATCACCTTCTTAAAGCCCTCCGAGCGTTCGGCCTCCCACAAAAATAGCGGCGACCAGTACCTCTCGCTGCGCAATGACGCGCGGGTGTTCCGCGAAATCAAGCTGCCCGCCGCGCTGGATGAGCAGGCAGCTATAGACGGGCTTGATGAGTTCACCAAACGCCGCAACGAGCTGAACCAGGCAAGCGCACAGTTCTCGCAGGGCGATTTCGAAAAGGCGCGGAAAGGTATTGATGCCGGAGAAGCTGAGCATCGCGTCGACCGGAGCATTCCCTAATGTCCGTCATTTCGTATCTGGACGCTCGTGCTAGCGGTGCAGTCCTGTCAACAGATGAACAGAGCTCGATCAATACATCGATCGCCACGATCAAGACGCGCCTGACCAGTTACTTCGGGACGGCACTCAGCGCGCAGCTGAGGTTTGGCTCTTCAACACGCGGAACCATCCTGCCACGGCGGATGGACGCGCACTCCGACATCGACTACATGGTCGTATTCGCGCAAGGCGGCGCGACGCCCCAGACCTATCTTGATCGCCTGCGACGGTTTGCAGAGCAGTATTACTCCACCTCTGATATCAAGCAGTCGTCACCAAGCCTGGTCCTGCAGCTCAACCACATCAAGTTCGATCTGGTCCCGGCCCTGAGCGTCTGGGGAACGACGTACCAGATCCCGAACGGCCCCACCGCCTGGAAGAACACCGATCCGAACGACTTCAACGGTCAGTTGGACGCGCTGAACCAGAAGGAGATGTACAAGATCAAGCCGATGATCCGACTCCTCAAGTACTGGAACGCGGAAGCCGGCTACGTCTACGATGCCTACAGTCTCGAGAAGTACGTCGTCAGCCTCTCGTATTACGGCGTCATCAACATCTGCGACTACCTCTTCACGGCGTTCGACAACCTGTATCTTGGCAGCGAGCAGGCGCAATGGCGCAAGGACAAGTTGCAGCGCGCGAAAGACATCATTGCGGAAGTCCGCTCGCTGGAGCGCGACGGCTACCCCAACCTTGCTGATGCCGAAGTGAAGAAGCTGATACCAGCCGGCTAGGCCTAAGCTTTGGGTCGTTTGAGTCGACCACCCTGCGTGTCCATTCGGCGAAGATCTTCGCGAATGCGCAGTACCTCGCCCGCGATTGCCGGTACGTTGAAGCGTTTGCCAAGCAGCTCGAACTCGCCGGTGTCGACAAAGTAGCCGCGAAAAAGATGGAGTGGCACACCGCTTAGTGGCGGCATCGGCCCGACATACTCCGGGATGATCTGACCGACGACTCCTTCCTCGACATAGAGGTCGAGTTTCTCGTCGAAGTGTTCGATCGCGTTGCGAAGTTCACGCGGCTTGAGCGCGCTGTCATCACCGATCTCGAACGCGTCTCGCAATTGAGCTCCCCGCCAGTGGTGCTTCTTGTCGACCGGCCAGAAATAGCGCGATAGCGCCGCAGCGTGGATGACAAGATTCTGCAGGTGGCCGAGCAGATGGTGCACCGGCAGAGCGCCGGCCGGGTCATCGGGCGAGTTCTCGACGACGACACGCATCACGGCATTGATCTGCTCGATCGAAGCAGCAGCGGCATTGGCGTTGAAGAGCATGCTCTGGATGTAGAACGCCTCATATGGCGGCCATATTTTTTTGGTGTCCTGCATTCGATGTCTTCCGTGCTTCGATCCTGACCTCAGCTCAGCTTGCTCGTGGCGAAAGCATCATCCGCTAGCGAGTCTGACCTGCCAATCCCGAAGATTACAAACATGTAATCTGGCCGTTATCTCGGCAGCGGCCTGAGTGCCTACGATGGCGATCGGCAGCTCGTAGGGGTCAGCAGCTCTTCGGCGTTGATCGCCTGTGCAGTGCCAACAGTCCGCCTCACCAAAAATCTACACACCAACCCATCGTGTCCAGCGGCCATTCACACTCTCACGCTCCGGCAGCCATCCAGCCAGGCAAGGAACGGCCGCTCTGGATCGCGCTGATCCTCACCAACACCTTTCTAGTTGCCGAAGTAGTCGGAGGCGTCGTTACGGGCAGCCTGGCCCTGATCTCTGACGCCGCCCACATGTTTACGGACGCGGCAGCGCTGGCGATCGCGCTGGCAGCGATCCGCGTAGGGAAGCGTCCCGCCGACGCCAAGCGTACGTTTGGATATCACCGCTTCGAGATCATCGCGGCCGCGTTCAACGCGTTGCTCCTCTTTGGTGTCGCAATCTATATCCTGTTCGAGGCGTACCAGCGGATCAAGTCACCGCCGGCCATTGAGTCGACGGGCATGTTGGTGATTGCCACCCTGGGGCTGGTCATCAATCTGATCAGCATGAAGTTGTTGGCAGCCGGTAAGGACGAAAGCCTGAATGTCAAAGGCGCCTACCTAGAAGTCTGGAGCGACATGCTCGGCTCCATCGGCGTCATCGTTGGGGCGATCGTCATCCGGTTCACGGGCTGGACCTGGGTCGACTCCGCGATCGCGGTGCTGATTGGTCTGTGGGTGCTTCCGCGAACGTGGATCCTTCTGCGTGACAGCGTCAACATCCTCCTGGAAGGCGTGCCGGCCGATCTCGACATCGCCGCCATCCGGCGTGCGCTCGTTGGTGTCCCAGGCGTCAGCTCCGTCCATGAATTGCACGTCTGGGCCATGACGAGTGGCAAGGCCAGTCTGAGCGTTCACCTCGTGAGCCCGAAAGGCGACGCGGACAAGCTCACGCGCGCTTGCGCGCATCTGCTCGAGGAAAAGTTCGCGCTGCACCACACGACGATCCAGGTCGAGAAGGTGCCTTGCGAAATGGCAAGCGGCGACCACCGCTACTGAACAGGCTCAGCAGGAACTTCGAAGGATCCCATGCGCCGCATCGTCGTCACGCTACTGCTCGCGCTGCTTTCAATGCAGTGGGGTCTGGCCTTTGCGATGAACTCAGACGGCCGCCAACATACATCCGCAGGCCTCGAATACCTCGAGCCCGTCACAAGTCCTGACGTCGTGCAGGAACATCTTCAGCCGGGCACGGCCAGTATGGCCGAGCACTGCGCAGCCGAAGATGTCCATTGCGCGCATTGCCACGTGCAGGCTGCGCCAGCTGGCGTCGTTTCATCGATGCATTCTCACTTGCATGCCACTGCTTGTTACCCGCGCACCAGCGACGCCGTCGCGCTGATCAGCACCCCCTCGCTGATCGAGCGGCCCAAATGGACTCCGATGCGCTGATCCACATGCTCACGCGCTGCGCGTCGTAGCGCTGCTCGCCTTCGGGACGCTCGTTCCGCCCGGCATCTTTCCGACTGGAGTTCTTCAATGTGCAGGTTTCCTGCGCCGATCGCGTTCGCGATCATGGCGCTAGCCAGCGGCGCGTCGCTGGCACAGATATCACAGCCAGCGGCCCCCGTGGTCTTGCCGCAACCGTCGGCGCAGGCTGCCGTGCCGCTGACTTTGTCGGCGGCATTGCGGCAAGCGGAGGAGGGCAACCCTGACTTCGCCGCCGCGCGCAACGAAGTGCTGGCAGCTCAGGGCGGGCGCATCCAGGCAGGCGCGTTTCCCAATCCGACCTTGGACGCTCAGATCGAGGATGCACGCAAGGAAACTCGGACTTCCACCATCACTCTCTCCCAGCCCATCGAGCTCGGTGGAAAGCGATCGGCACGCATTGCCGCAGCCGACCGTGCAGTAGAGATCGCGGAGGTCCAGCGGGAGGCAAGGCGTATCGACATGCGCGCCAATGTGACCTCGGCCTTTTTTGCCGCGCTGGTGGCACAGGAGCGGGTCACGTTGGCACAGGCATCCTTGGATCTGGCGCGGCGAGGCTCCGACGCGGCCAACAAGCGTGTCACCGCGGGCAAGGTTTCGCCAGTCGAAGAGACGAAAGCCAAGGTGGCGGAAGCCGGTGTTCGCCTGGAACTGCTGCAGGCGCAGGGCGAGCAACGCACGAGTCTGGCGCAGCTGCGAGGCGCCATTGGTCCAGGACCCGCCATCGCATTCTTGGACGGCGATGCCTTGCGCACGCCAAGCCTTGTCGCGGTGGATGACATCGCTGCTCACGTGGACAACGCACCAGCGGTGCGGGAGTCGCGACTGGATGTCCGGCGCTTCGAGGCGCTGGCTGACCTCGAGCGCGCGAAGCGCATTCCTGATGTGACAGTCACGATTGGCGCGACCCGCCCCAACGAGCTCGCTCGCAACCAAGCCGTGGTGGGCATCTCCATCCCGCTCCCCATCTTCGACACCAACCGAGGGAATCTGCAGGAAGCCTTGCGCCGCCAGGACAAGGCGCAGGACGTGGCGCAGGCCACGGAACTGCGTGTGCGCACCGAGGCACTGGCTGCCCGACAGCGTATCGAGACCTCGCTGGCCGAAGTGACCACCTTGCGCGACGAAGTCCTGCCTGGTGCCCAAAGCGCCTTTGAGGCGGCCACCAAGGGCTTCGAGCTCGGCAAGTTCAGCTATCTCGAGGCGCTCGACGCCCAACGAACCCTGCTCCAGTCCCGCGCCCAGTACCTGCGTGCCCTCGCCGACGCGCACCGCGCGTCGGCGGACCTGCAGCGCCTGCTCGGCCAGGACAACGGCCGCCCCGCCTCGAGCTCCACCTCCCAGATCCAGGATCGCCCATGAACTCCCCCCAACAGTCCCAGCCGCGGCGTGGCCAGAAGCTGCTTATCGCCCTGCTCGTCGCCGCAGGCGTCATCAGTGGCGTGCTCATCATGACGAAATCGGACGGAAAGAAGTCCACAGCGACGGAGAGCCACGCCGGCCACGCCGAAGAGTCCGGCAAGAAGGAGGACGACGGCCACGGGCACGGCGCCGAGGGTGCGGGCGGTCACGCCGAAGAAGCGGCGGCCAAGGGCCCGAACGGTGGGCAGCTATTCGCGGATGGCGACTTTTCGGTCGAGATGCTGCTGTCGGAGGAAGGTGGCGAGCCGCGCTTCAAGGCCTGGACGCTGCTCAAGAACCAGCCCGCCAGCACTCCAGGGACCCGGATGACGGTGTCGCTCACGCGGCCCAACGGCGCCAAGCAGACCGTGAACTTCGCGCTTGCCAACGGCGTCTGGACCAGCGACCAGCCTGTGGCCGAGCCGCACATCTTCGAGGCGACCATCGAAGTGCAGACCCCCCAAGAGGCCTACCTCTTCGCCTTCAGCAAGGACGAGGGCCGGGTGTCCATGACCGATGCACAGGTCCAGTCCGCGGGCATCACGCTGGACGCCAGCGCGCCCGCCAGCATCCGCAGCGGGCTTCAATTCCCCGGCGAGATTCGGTTCAACGAGGACCGGACGGCCCACATCGTGCCGCGTGTCACCGGCGTCGTCGACAGCGTGAGCGCCAATCTCGGGCAACAGGTGAAGAAGGGTCAGGTGCTCGCTGTCATCTCCAGTACGGCGGTGTCAGAAACGCGGTCCGAGCTGCAGTCCGCCCTTCAGCGGCGCCAACTCGCCAAGACCACGTACGACCGGGAGAAAAAGCTCTTCGAGGAGCGAATCTCGCCAGAACAGGACGTGCTTCAGGCTCAGCAAGCGCTTCGCGAAGCAGAGATCGCTGCAGCCAATGCAAATCAGAAGTTGCTGGCACTCGGCGCCACGCCCAGTGCGGGGGCGCTGGGCCGGTTCGAGCTGCGTGCGCCGTTCGATGGCATCGTCGTGGAAAAGCACATCGCACTCGGCGAGGCCGTTCGCGAGGACACGCAGGTTTTCATCATTTCCGACCTCTCGTCTGTCTGGGCCGAGATGAGCGTGCCTGCGCGGGATCTGCCGCGTGTGCGGGTCGGCGAGAAGGTGCTCGTGCGCTCGGGCGCCTTCGACGCCACCGCCAACGGTACGGTGGCCTATGTCGGATCGCTCATCGGAGAGCAGACGCGTACAGCGCGTGCGCGGGTGACGCTGCCGAACCCGCAAGGCGCGTGGCGACCAGGCCTTTTTGTGAACGTCGAGGTGGTCGCCGAAGAGGTTGCCGTTCCCGTCACGGTCGCGTCGTCAGCCATCCAGACGATCGATGAAAAGCCGGTGGTGTTCCTCAAGGTGCCGGGAGGCTTCGTGCCGCAACCGGTGCAGCTCGGCCGCACCGACGGCAAGCGGGTGGAGATCGTCGAGGGCCTGAAGACCGGGAGCAGCTATGCCGCCGCCGGAAGCTTTGTCGTCAAGTCCGAGCAAGGCAAGGGCTCTGCCACTCACACCCACTGAGGCGGACCGCACGACCATGTTCGAAAGAATCATCCGTTTTGCCATCGAACAGCGATGGCTGGTCCTGCTCGCCGTGCTCGCCATGGCGGGCCTGGGCGTCTACAACTACCAGAAGCTACCGATCGATGCTGTTCCGGACATCACGAACGTCCAGGTGCAGATCAACACCGCCGCGCCCGGCTACTCCCCGCTGGAGACCGAGCAGCGCGTCACCTTTCCGATCGAAACCGTGATGGCCGGCCTGCCGGGCCTGCAGGAAACGCGCTCTCTGTCGCGCTACGGCCTGTCGCAGGTCACTGTGATTTTCCGGGACGGCACCGACATCTACTTCGCGCGCCAGCTCGTGAACGAGCGACTCCAGTCCACCACGGGCCAGCTCCCCGATGGAATCCACCCCGTCTCGGGGCCGATTTCGACCGGGCTCGGCGAGATCTACCTATGGACGGTGGAAGCGAAGGACGGCGCCAAGAAGTCGGACGGATCTCCCTACACGTCCACCGATCTGCGCGAGATCCAGGACTGGATCATCAAGCCGCAGCTGCGCAACGTGCCGGGCGTGACCGAGATAAACACCATCGGCGGGTACGCCAAGCAGTACCAGATCGCGCCGCTGCCTGAGAAGCTCGCTGCCTACGGGCTGTCGCTGTCCGACGTCGTGCGCGCACTCGAGCGCAACAACACCAACGTGGGTGCGGGGTACATCGAGCGACGTGGCGAGCAGTACTTGATCCGCGCGCCGGGACAGGTCAAGTCAATCGACGACATCAACAATGTGATCCTGAGCAGCGCCGGCAGCACGCCGGTGCGGGTGCGAGACGTGGCGCAGGTCGAGATCGGGCAAGAGTTGCGCACCGGCGCAGCCACCGACAACGGACGTGAGGTCGTCCTCGGCACTGTGTTCATGCTCATCGGAGAGAACAGCCGGACCGTTTCGCAAGCCGTCGCCAAGAAGATGGAGGAGATCAACAAGAACCTCCCGCCCGGAATCGAAGCCGTGACGGTCTATGACCGAACGGTCCTTGTTGACAAAGCCATCGCGACGGTCAAGAAGAACCTTCTGGAGGGCGCGATCCTAGTGATCGCGGTGCTCTTCGCGTTCCTGGGCAACCTGCGCGCGGCGATCATCACGGCGATGGTGATTCCGCTGTCCATGCTGTTCACGTTCACAGGCATGGTCAACCAGAAGGTGAGTGCCAACCTGATGAGCCTGGGCGCCCTCGACTTCGGGATCATCATCGACGGTGCGGTGGTGATCGTTGAGAACTGCGTGCGACGCTTGGCGCACGCGCAGCAGCACCATGGCCGGCCACTCACTCGCAGCGAGCGTTTCCATGAGGTGTTTGCGGCTTCCAAGGAAGCACGTCGTGCGCTGCTCTTCGGGCAACTGATCATCATGATCGTCTATCTGCCCATCTTCGCCCTGACCGGGGTCGAGGGGAAGATGTTCCACCCGATGGCGCTGACCGTGGTCATCGCGCTGCTCGGAGCCATGATCCTGTCCGTGACTTTCATTCCGGCGGCCGTGGCCCTTTTCATCGGCACGAAGGTCACGGAGAAGGAGAACCGACTGATGCAGTGGGCCAAGCGCGGCTACGAGCCGCTGCTGACCCGTGCGCTCAACGCCAAGGCCGTCGTCCTGACCGCAGCCGGCATCGCCATCGTGCTCTGCGGCCTTCTGGCGACTCGCCTGGGAAGCGAGTTCATCCCGAGCCTGAACGAAGGCGACTTCGCGATCCAGGCGCTGCGCATCCCGGGCACGAGTCTCTCGCAGTCGGTCCAGATGCAGCAACGTCTGGAGTCACGGCTGAAAGAAAAATTCCCAGAGATCGAGCGGATCTTCGCTCGCACGGGAACGGCAGAGATCGCCTCCGATGCGATGCCGCCCAACATCTCCGACGGCTACGTCATGCTGAAGCCGGAGAAAGACTGGCCGGCGCCCAGACGCAGTCGCGCAGAACTGCTCGAGGCGGTGCAGCAAGAGGCCGCAAAGATCCCCGGGAACAGCTACGAGTTCTCTCAGCCCATCCAACTGCGTTTCAATGAGCTGGTTTCCGGCGTGCGCAGCGACGTTGCGGTCAAGGTCTTCGGCGATGACATGGACGTCCTGAACAAGACGGCAGCGGAAATCGAGAAGGTCCTCAACTCGATTTCGGGTGCAGCAGAGGTCAAGGTCGAACAGACAACGGGCCTCCCCATGCTGACGGTGGCCATCGACCGCGACAAGGTCACTCGATACGGACTGAACATTGCCGATGTGCAGGACACGTTGGCGACCGCCGTCGGCGGCCGCGAAGCCGGCACCATGTTCGAAGGCGATCGGCGCTTCGACATCATCGTTCGGCTGCCGGAGAGCGTGCGAGGGAATATCGAGGCCATCCGCCGACTCCCGATACCACTACCAGCATCAGCCAATGCTGCCGGCACGCCCCGGGTAAGCTTCATCCCGTTGTCCGAGGTGGCCACCTTGGAGCTCGCGCCTGGCCCGAACCAGGTCAGCCGTGAGAACGGAAAACGCCGGATCGTGGTCAGCGCGAACGTGCGCGGCCGCGATCTGGGCGGCTTCGTCTCCGAAGCGGCCGCCACGCTGCAGGAGCAGGTCAAGATTCCGACCGGCTACTGGACCACCTGGGGCGGACAGTTCGAGAACCTCCAGTCGGCCACCCAACGCCTTCAGATCGTGGTGCCGGTCGCATTGCTGCTGGTGTTCACCCTGCTGTTCGCCATGTTTGGCAATCTCAAGGATGGGCTGATCGTGTTCACCGGGATCCCATTTGCCCTGACTGGCGGGATTTTGGCCTTGTGGCTGCGCGACATTCCGCTGTCGATCACTGCGGCCGTCGGGTTCATCGCACTTTCTGGGGTTGCCGTTCTCAACGGCCTCGTGATGATCTCGTTCATCCGCAACCTGCGAGAGCAGGGGGCATCACTGGACAGCGCGATCCACGAAGGTGCCATCACGCGACTTCGACCGGTCCTCATGACCGCCCTGGTGGCGTCGCTCGGCTTTGTGCCCATGGCGATCGCTACGGGTACCGGCGCCGAGGTGCAGCGCCCTCTGGCCACGGTAGTTATCGGGGGAATCCTGTCGTCCACCGCGTTGACCCTGCTCGTTCTTCCCGTGCTCTATCGCCTGGCACATGCAAGAGATGAAGAGGAAGAGGTCTTCGATGGGCCGGAGGAGGGCGCGAGTCCCGCCGGCGCGGATCCCAGACCCGCATGAGGCAAGTGCCGTGAACCCCTCGCACGGCGAATCAGTCGAGGGGACGTTCTCCTGCCACTCCATGAACATCAAGCAATTTCTCTCTGTGTCCGCACTGGCCCTGGGCACGACCGCCTTTGCAGCAGGAAGCCATGGCGATGAAGCCAAGCCACGGCATGGCGGCGTTGTGACCGTTGTCAAAGACGTGAGCTACGAACTGGTTGCTTCCAAGCAGTCGATGAGCCTTCATGTGAGCGACCACGGCAAGGTTCCAGATCTCAATGGCGCGACGGCCAAGCTCACATTGCTCTCCGGAACCAGCAAGCAGGAGGTCGACCTGCATCCGAACGGTTCCGCATTGGCGGCGACGGGCACGTTCGCGGCAGACGCAGGAACCAAGGCGGTCGCCCAGGTCACCCTGAAGGGCAAGCCTGTCCAGTCCGTGCGCTTCACTTTGAAGTGATGAGTGCCGAACGGCAGCGTGAACAAATAGCAGTCGCCGCCGACACCCAACTGTCATTCCCAAGAAGATTAGGAGCCCATCATGAGCTTTCTGGAGCGCATTTTTGGCGGTCATCACAAGGTCGGCCACGGTGAGCGAAAGCGGCACGATCATCATGACACCGACCGTCGTTCACATGGGACGCCGACTCCCAACGGCAGCGGCAACCTCACATGCGCCAGATGTGGCACGGCAGCGTCTATCGATTCGCGTTTCTGCCCGCAATGTGGAAGCACGCTCGCGCCATCAACATGCGTCCGATGCGACGGGCAACTGCAGAGCGGCGCTCGCTTCTGTGGGCAATGTGGCAACGCGGTGACCTGACGGCTGCAGAGGCGATGCCTGACTTCATTACGTCGGGATGACGAAGATGTAATTGAGTTGTGGGCGAAGTGGTGGACTGGGTTTCTAAAGTTGATTGCACGGTCAGGTGACCGGGCAGATCCCACAGGAGACCACCATGCACTTCTCAATTCGCCGTAGCCTCGCAGCAGCGCTTGGCACCGCAGCTGTGTTTCTTGCGCCGGCAGCGTTCGCTGCTGGCGCCTACCACCCCGCGAACGGCGAAGCCGGCGCCACCTTCCACCCTGAACATGCAGCCAGCAAGAGCCGCGACCAGGTAGGCTCCGAACTCGCGGCGGCCACTCAGCATCCGGCCTGGCAGACTGCGATCAGCCGAGGCGCGCCCTGGCCGGTTGCCAAGTCTGGCCCTGGCTTGACACGCGAACAGGTCAACGCCGAGCTCCAAGCGGCGATGAAGCATCCCGCATGGGATCGGGTGAGCCGTGGTGGCGCGCCGTGGCCGACCCCAGCACTGGCAGCCGTTCAGTCCTCCGCCAAGTGATCGTCGGCAATGCCCCCGCAGGGGCTGCTCGGCGAGACAGACAAAAAAGGGGCATCGGGCCCCTTTTTGTTTGCCTCGCTGTTGCCGGCTGGATCCTTGCGTTCGATAACTTCGCGTTCTGGAGGACGTTCGCGCAAGCACAGCCGGGAACGGCGCTTGACCAGTTCCTTGCAGGTGTCGGCCTGGCCGCCCTTCTGACCCTTGGCCTAGCCGGGCTCGTACGCCCGCTGATCGGCAACGTCGCAGGGCGCGCCATCGTCGGCCTGCTGTTGGTGCTTTCCGCAGCTGTCGCGCATCACATCGACGCCTGGGGGATCGTGGTGGACCGCAACCTGATCCGGAACATTGCTGAGACGGACACACGCGAGGTGCGGGAGCTTCTCACCTGGCTCGGGCTGGCGGACATCGTGCTTCGGGGCGTTCTCCCTGCAGCCGTACTCTTTCTGGTGCCGATCCGGCCCTTGTCCATTCGGCGCGGGGTCGCGCATGTCGGTGTTCTTTTCATTGCTGCCGGTGCGACCGCGACCATCCTCGTTACGAGCCTGTATGGAACTCTGGCGACGACTTTCAGGAATCACCGGGAACTTCGGCTCCAACTGATCCCCAGCAACTACATCAACGCTCTCTATGGGCACTGGAAAGGCGCGTCGCCAGCCTTCACGCTTCCTGCGACGATTGCGCCAGACGCGGTTCGAGCAGCACCGCTCTCAATACGGCCTAGGGTGCTGGTCTTGATGGTGGGGGAGACGGCTCGCGCAGCCAACTTTTCCTTGGGTGGCTACCCTCGACCGACGAATCGCCGCTTGGACGGATCGGAGGTTATCTACTTCTCGCGCGTCATTTCCTGTGGGACCGACACGGCGACCTCGCTCCCGTGCATGTTCTCGAATCTTGGCGCCGACGGCTTCAGCGTCTCGGCCGCGGGGCAGAGAGAGAACGTCCTGGACGTTCTGATGCGGGCAGGCGTTCAGGTGACATGGTTGGAAAACAACTCGGGATGCAAAGGCGTCTGCGCCCGAGTGCCGACGGAGGTCATGCCAGTCGTTGGGCCCTCGGGTCTCTGCAACGACAGCGGATGCCAGGACGAGGTGCTCGTCGGCGCGCTGCAACGCAAGCTGTCCTCCATCGACACGGATGCGCTTGTTGTGCTGCATCTCATGGGCAGCCATGGCCCTTCCTACTTCAAGCGATACCCCGCACCGGGCCCGTTTCAGCCAACTTGCGACACCAACCGGATCCAGACATGTGATCGCGAGGCACTGATCAACACCTACGACAACACGATCGACTACACGAGCAAGGTCGTCGCCGATGCGATCAGAGTGGCCACGGATCAAGCTGACAGGCTGGAAACCGCCGTCATCTATCTTTCTGACCATGGCGAGAGCCTTGGCGAGCGCAACATCTACCTTCACGGACTGCCGAAGCCGCTGGCGCCTCGTGAGCAGAGTGAGGTGCCAATGATTGGGTGGGTGTCATCCCGCGCAGCTGCGGCATTGGAGGTGAAGCCGACGTGTCTGAGAGACGTGTCGGTCAAGCCTTACTCGCATGACAATCTGTTCCACACGTTGTTGGGCTTCCACGGTGTGAAGACAGCCGCCTATACGCCAAGCCTGGACATCTTCGCGATTGCTCGCGAAGGCCCCGGTTGCGGCACGCGGCCGTGATCAGATCGTGGTGCTCACGCCACTCGCATCGACAGGCCGATCTGCGTGACGCCAGCTTCGCTGCGCGCAAACGTCTGGCCGTCGTGCATCCGTGCGATCGCCGCGACAATCGCCAGTCCGAGTCCGTGGTGGTTTGCAGATCCCGCCCGCGAGGGCTCAGCGCGATAGAAGCGCTCGAAGAGGCGCGGCAATGATTCCTGCGCGATTGCTGGGCCGCGGTTGTGGACGGTCAAGATCACTTGCTCGCCCGCACGTTCAATCGTGACAAGGATTTCCGTCTTCGCATCCGAGTAACGCTTGGCATTGCTGACCAGATTGGACACGGCCCTACGAACCAGGCCCGTATCCATCGCGAGTAGCTCCTCTCCGGAAACTCTGAGGGTCAGGCCGGCATCCTCCAGCGCAGCCTCCTGGAATTCGGCAACGGCCCGTACCTGATCAGCCAAGCTCTCCGGGACGCCGCGGCGCGCTTTGGCACCGCGGTCCGCCTTGGAAAGAAAGAGCATGTCGGACACGATGGTGGTCAGCCGTCGTGCCTCCTCGAGTTGGGAGGCAAGGGCATCTTTCAGCTCCTCTTCAGAGCGGTCTTGACCGAGCTCGACCTCGACCTGTGCAATCATGTTTGACAGCGGGGTCCTCAGTTCGTGGGCCACGTCGGCATTGAACGCCTCCAGCTGGGCATACGCGGCCTCGACACGTTCAAGCAGTCCATTGAACTGAAGGACCCACGGGCGTACCTCGCTGGCATAGCCCGCCGGATTGATTCGGTGACCCGGTTGGTCTGGGCCCGCAGCCCCGGTTTCCTCGGCCAGTCGCTTCAAGGGACGCAAGCCGCGGCGCACCAGAAGCATCCCTGTTGAGGCCACCACCGCAGTCCCTAGCCCGGCAGCGCCGACGAGAGTCCAAGCGAGGCGCCACAGGAGGACTTTGTCGCTGCCGATGTCAAGGCTCATCTCCAACTCAACCGGCGCACCATCGACTGAAGCGCCAGAGAGCAACGAGGTGCGGGTCTGCCAGGTTTCCCCAGTTGGGCGGGCACTGGAAACATAGAGCGTTTCCGCACCCGCGCGCAACGTTACGCCGGCGTCAGAGTGAGACTGAAAGTAGTCGTCCAGTTTGTGACGCAGTGCGTTGCGATTGAGCGGTTCGATGGTCTCCTTTGCCACGCGCTGCACGATATCCACGTGGCGTGCAAACTCCTCTTGCTGCTTGAGCTGGAAGCTCCAGCGTGTTGCGGCATAGACGCCAGCGCATACCAAGCTCAGGCCAATGAACGTCTGTACGGCAAACCAGCGTGAGAGGGTCGTCTGGATCGACATGCGTCAGGCGTCGCTGGCTCGGTGTTCGAGCACATAGCCCATCCCGCGAACCGTGTGCAGCAGCTTGTCGTCGAAGGGGTCATCGATCTTGCTGCGCAAACGCCTGACGGCGACTTCCACGACATTGGTTTCGCTGTCGAAATTCATGCCCCAGACTTGGTCGGCGAGGACGGCGCGGGAAAGCACCTGTCCTTGTCGGCGCAGCAGTAATGAGAGGAGCGCAAACTCTTTGGCAGTTAGGTCCAGGCGCTTTCCTGCGCGCGTGGCGCGTCGAGTTGTCAGGTCGAGTTGCAGGTCTGACAGCGCGTATCGGGTGGCCTCCTGCATCGGGCTGCGCCGCAAAAGCGCTCGCACGCGCGCCAGAAGCTCCGTGAAAGCGAACGGTTTGGCGAGGTAGTCGTCGGCACCCCCTTCCAATCCTCGTACGCGGTCGGCGACATCGTCCCGCGCAGTGAGCATCAGCACGGGTACCTTGCTGGACTTGCGCAGTTCCTGAAGGACGGCAAAGCCATCCATGCCGGGCAGCATGATGTCCAGCACGATGGCGTCATAGTTCCCGGTCTGGGCGAGAGCCAGCCCGTGAGGCCCCTCTCGGGCCAGTTCTACGTTGAATCCGCTCTCGACAAGGCCCTTGCGAAGGTAGTCACCGAGCTTCTCTTCGTCCTCGACCACTAACAGATGCATGTGTCAATCGTATCGCTCGTCGGGCAAGGGGCCAGATTACATTCCTGTCATCCGGGAGCAAGCGGCGCAACGGCCGCTCGCGAGCATCCTCATTGCGCACGCGGCACGCTCACTTGAGCGGCTTGGCTGGCGCGGATACTGTTGAAGGCCTGCATGGCGCTCTTGTACGCGGGCCCCATGCTGTCCATGCCAACCTCGCCATAGGCAATTTGCGACATGCCCGAGGCCACCCAAGCCACGGCTTCGGCATTGACCTGTGCGCGGGACTTTTGACCGACCTGAACGCTGGCGCGCGGGTTGCCTTCGGGATATCCCACCGTGGGTGCGGTGGCCATCCACTGACGCGTTTGAGTGGCCACGTCACCAGCGGATGCTTGTGCGGTCAGCGGCTGCGGGCGGGGATCGCCCTCGGCGTAGTTGCCAGCGAACGCAGGCGCGCATGCAAGGGTCGCGGTGGAAGCAAAAATGGCAATGGCCTTGGCGGTGATTTGCATTTGGGGAGTCCTTTCAGTTGGTTGCAAGCGCTATGGATCTAAGCGCCATGACTGAACTTTAGGAAGTTGGACAGCCAAAACTCCGACCGTGGGATTACGAATGCGTCATCTGCGAGGGCATTGGCTGAAAGAGCTGAGGCCACGCTGAAGTCGAGGCCGGCGGGCTGGAACGTTTGAGCAGACCTATTCCAAGGCGCGTGTCGGTGAGTGTCTTTCCGCTCTCGACCCTGCGATCGACCGGTGCGACGACCTGGTGCTGAGGAGTTGCGGAGCGAGAACTCACTGTGAGAGGCAAAGCTTCGAAGGTCGACGCGCTGCTCAGCAACGTTGCACAAGCCGCGAAGGCTACGTCCCTTGCGGCCAAGGCTCCACCTGCTGGCTAACGATTGACCCTGCGCTTCCGAAGCTCATCGAAAGCTCCCTTAAGTGCACGCTGCGTGCCTTCCGGACTCAGATATCGGGGCTTGAGTGGATCAATGTTTGCCTCGGCGAGCATCTGATCGACTTTTAACTGTTCGTCCGGCGTGGTCGCTCCAAGTAGCGCATAGATGCCTTCATAACTGCCTGTGCGACCAAAACGGAAAATCTCGTCGCGGCGCAGTGGGGCGCGGAGAATGATCTCGAACTGATCTCTTTCATCTCGAAAGTGGAATACTGCCTTCGCTTCCGCGCCATCCCTTGATCGATAGCTTTCTGCAGCTTCCAAGAAGCTAGGGTCGCCCCACAATCTTGGAATGTTGAGGACCACCTCCGCCGCATCCGGCACGTGCATGAAGATAGCGCCCGCGACGGCGTTTGGCGACACATCATCGAAGATCTTGCCGAACTTCTCCGCGAAATCTACGCTGGTGCTCCAACTCGTCGGGCTGCCCTCGTCAAGCAAGCCCCGTTCAAAAAGTGGAGCCAATTCGGGTCGTTGTTCCAGCCTGTAAAGGTCGCGCTTCCGATACACAGGAGTGCCGTCATGCTGACGCATGAAGGCGGGCAAGTGTGCAACCTCTGCCAGGAGAGCATCAGCAATCGGAAGTCTGCGGTCTGGATCTTGACGCCATCCGCGTTGCCATCGTCCAAGGGCATCAAAAAATGCATCTCTGTATGTCATTGGTGAAGTCTTTCGAGCGAGACCTGGGGCCGGCCGGGCCTTAGTCCAGATTATTTCAGCCACATATACCTTTATCGAGTAGGCCGTACCGGCTGACTCGCTCGTGAAGCCCAGCCGGCCCTCGTGGCCTCGCTGGGCTTTTTGCCGTCTGCTTCAGGCATGCGGCTTCACCCCACCTCACATGGCGCTTTGAGCGCCCTTTGCCTATGCATGAAGCGTACGACCCTTCCTCATTCGACCCGATCGACCCACCCGCGCGTGCTAGCGCGTCCGGCTGTGTCTGCCCTGCGTGCCAGTCCAGACGCGTGGTGGACCGCGACACCGCGAAGAAGGCGGGTGCAGCGATCGGGACTATCGCCGGCGCAGCCGGTGGCATCTCCGGTGCCCTGTCCGGCGTCATCACCGGCGCTGAAGTCGGCGTTGCCATAGGCGCCGTTGCGACGCCGGTGGTGCCACCGCTCGGTGCTGTCGCTGGCGCCATCGTCGGCGCCTTGAGCGGCGGTATCGCTGGCTGCGTTGTAGGCGCCTCGCTGGGCGAGGCCGTCGATGCCGCCATCCTGCGCAACCGCCGCTGCCTGGCCTGCGGCCACACCTTCTCCATCGCGAAGTCCTGATTCGTCCAGCAGTCAGTTCTCGCACTCCCCATCTTCAACATCAAGGACGCCTCAATGGTGTTGGCGCCGACCGAAAACTGAGCCACTTATGAGGGTTGTGCCGACCCAAAATTGAGCCAGGTGTTCAACCTACTCTGCTGTTTTTTTGTGCAGCAGAGGACGAGGAGTGATCACCATGGACA